>CAZQPP010000391.1:0-8013 GCA_964594295.1 uncultured Myxococcales bacterium
CCGCCGGAGCCATCAAGTCCGGCGGCACCACGCGACGCGCCGCCAAGATGGTGACCCTCGACGTCGACCACCCCGACATCGAGACCTACGTGAACTGGAAGGTCTTGGAGGAGCAGAAGGTGGCGGCCCTCGTGACGGGCTCCCGCATGTGCAACAAGCACCTCAACGCGGTGATGCGCGCCTGCGGCCCCGAGGCCGACGAGGCAGTGCGCGGCAAGAAAGAGGCCATGGTGCCCAGGGAGAACGCGCCCCTGCGCCGCGCGCTCCGCGCCGCCCTCGACGCGGGCGTCCCCGACACCTACCTCATGCGTGTGCTCCAGCTCGCCGAGCAGGGCTACACCGCAATCCACTTCGAGGAGTACGACGTCGACTGGAACGGCGACGCCTACAGCACGGTCAGCGGCCAGAACAGCAACAACTCGGTCCGCGTCACCCAGGAGTTCTTGGAGGCCGTCGAGAACGGCGCCGACTGGGAGCTCATCCGGCGCACCGACGGCACGGTCGCCCGCACCATGGAGGCCAAGGACCTCTGGGACCAGATCGTCTACGCGGCGTGGTCCTGCGCGGACCCGGGCCTGCAGTTCGACACCACGATCAACGAGTGGCACACCTGCCCCAAAGACGGGCGCATCAACTCCTCGAACCCGTGCTCCGAGTACATGTTCTTGGACGACACGGCGTGCAACCTCGCGTCCATCAACCTGACCCACTTCTACGACGGCGAGACGGGTCGCTTCGACGTGGACGGCTACCGCCACGCCTGCCGCCTGTGGACCATAGTCTTGGAGATCTCGGTGCTGATGGCCCAGTACCCGAGCAAGCTCATCGCCAAGCGGAGCTACGACTACAGGACCCTCGGCCTCGGCTACGCGAACCTCGGCAGCCTGCTGATGGTGCAGGGTGTGCCCTACGACTCCGACGAGGGCACGGCCATCTGCGGCGCGCTGACGGCCATCATGACCGGCACGGCATACGCGACCAGCGCCGAGATGGCCCGTGAGCTCGGGCCCTTCTCCGCCTACGAGCGCAACCGTGAGTCCATGCTCAAGGTGATCCGCAACCACCGGCGGGCCGCCTACGACGCGCCCTCCGCCGAGTTCGAGGGCCTGAGCATCACCCCCGTCGGCATCCAGAAGGAGCACTGCGAGGACTACCTCCACGACGCCGCCAAGGCCTCCTGGGACCTCGCCCTCGGCCTCGGCGAGGAGCACGGCTTCAGGAACGCCCAGGTCTCCGTCATCGCACCGACCGGGACCATCGCCCTGGTCATGGACTGCGACACCACCGGCATCGAGCCCGACTTCGCCCTCGTGAAGTTCAAGAAGCTCGCCGGCGGCGGCTACTTCAAGATCATCAACCAGTCGGTGCCGCTCGCCCTCAAGCGTTTGGGCTACAAGGACTCTGAGATCCGCAGGATCATCGACTACTGCGTCGGCACGGGCTCCCTCAAGGGCGCGCCCCACGTGAACCCGGAGACCCTGAAGGAGAAGGGCTTCGACAACGCGGCCCTGAGGCGCGTCGAGTCCGCCCTCGGCCAGGCCTTCGACATCACCTTCGCGTTCAACCGCTTCGTGCTCGGCGACGACTTCTGCAAGGACGTCCTGCAGGTCCCACCCGAGCGCCTCGAGGCCTTCGACTTCGACCTCCTCCAGCACCTCGGCTTCGCAGAGGACGAGGTCCGCGAGGCCAACGACTACGTCTGCGGCCGCATGACCGTCGAGGGCGCGCCCGGGCTCAAAGAAGAGCACCTCCCGGTCTTCGAGTGCGCCAGCAAGTGCGGCCGCTACGGCGAGCGCGCCATCGCGCCCATGGCCCACGTGCGCATGATGGGCGGCGCCCAGCCCTTCGTCTCCGGCGCCATCAGCAAGACCATCAACCTGCAGAACGAGGCCACCGCCGAGAGCATCGCCGACGTCTACATGGCGTCCTGGAAGCTCGGCCTCAAGGCCAACGCGGTCTACCGTGACGGCAGCAAGCTCAGCCAGCCCCTGAGCGCCATGAGCAAGGAGCTCTTCGACATCCCCAAGGAGGAGGAGCCCGCCCTCAAGGTGGCCGAGAAGATAGTGGTCAAGTACCTCGCCCGCCGCCGCCGCCTGCCCTACCGCCGCGCCGGCTACACCCAGAAGGCCGCCGTCGGAGGGCACAACATCTACCTGCGAAGCGGCGAGTACAGCGACGGCACCCTTGGCGAGATCTTCATCGACATGCACCGCGAGGGGGCCGCCTTCCGGAGCCTGATGAACTGCTTCGCCATCGCCGTCAGCATCGGCCTCCAGTACGGGGTGCCCCTCGACGAGTACGTGGACGCCTTCGTCTTCTCGCGCTTCGAGCCCAACGGCATGGTCACGGGCAACCCCCACATCAAGATGTCGACGAGCATCATCGACTACCTCTTCCGGGAGCTCGCCATCACCTACCTCGGCCGCATGGACCTCGCCCAGGTCACCCCCGAGGACGTGCGCCACGACGCCATCCACCAGGCCGCAGACGGGGGCGGCGACGCGCCGATGCTCTCCCTCGAGCCCTCCCCCGCTGACCCTGAGCCCCCGCCCGCCCAGCAGGACCTCTTCCACCCGCGCTCGAGCCACCTCACCGTCGAGATCGGCGGCGGCAGCGGCACCCGCGCCTACGAGCAGCCCGTGCCCGGCCGCGGCCCCACCTCGAGGACGCCGAGCATGGGCGGCGGCGGCACCGACGCGGCCATCGCCCGCATGAAGGGATTCGAGGGCGACCCCTGCCTCGAGTGCGGCAACCTCACCCTCGTGCGCAACGGCACCTGCCTCAAGTGCATGAGCTGCGGCGCAACGAGCGGCTGCTCCTGACAGACCTCCGCGCAGCTCGCGGCGAGCGCCGACACACGTACACGTACTCGTACTCGTACTCGTGCACGTGCACCTGCTCCCTCCCCGCCCTCCTCCTCCGGCCACACCGGCCGCTCGATTGACACCCCGCACCTGAACGGTAAAACAGCGACATGACACGCTTTCGCGCCTCCCTGTCGCTGCTCCTTGCTCTCCTCCTCGTGCCCCTCACCGCGGGCACCGCCCTCGGCGACGAGCCCTACGTCATCGAGCCGGGTCAGGAAGCTCTGCTCCAGAGCATGCTCTCACCGGCCGAGGGGCTGCCGGAGGGCTTCGCCTTCAAGGGCGCGCAGATCGCCAAAGACCACGTCGTGGCCACGTACACGGGGCCCGACGGCGAGATCAAGCTGCGCCTCGGCCACCCCAAGACCGGCGGCGAGGGGGCGCTGATCACGGTCGCCTTCGCAATCACGGGTGAGGCCCCCAAGCCCCTGCTCGACGCCATCGCCGCCAGCATCGAGAAGCAGGGGAGCGCGTGGCGCTGGTTCGACCGCACGGCTGAGCCCCCGCCCGAGTCCAACAAGGGCGAGAAGCGCATCATCGAGCTGCTCGAGCAAAAGCTCGAGAAGGACCCGGCCGCGCTCGAGAAGCGCGTAGAGGAGATCGAGAGCATCGCCGCGGAGCTCCAGAAGCGCGAGGACGTGCGCTGGGTCGGCGTCGAGATCGGTCACCTCTTCTTGAGGGCCGGCGACAAGCAGAAAGCCGACAGCTACTTCAGCGGCGTCCTGAAGGCCCTCGCCGAGACTCCCTCCAGCTCGGTGGTCGGCATCACGACCGCCGCCCGGGCGCACGTCGGCCTCGGGAAGACCGACAAGGCCCTCGCGGCAGTCGACAAGGGCTGGCCGCCGGCCGACCGGATCGCCGAGGCCTGCACCTTCGCCGAGGTCGAGGGCGACATGCTCAGGCTCGGCCACGTCGCCGCCGGCCTCGAGCTCTGCGGCCGCATCGTCAAGGCGGTCCCCAAGTGCGAGCACGCCTACCTCGTCCTGCGCCACCTGCTCGCCGAGGGCAAGGAGCTTCAGAAGGCCCGCGAGATCCTGAAGCAGGGGGCGGCCGCCCTGCCCGAGTCCGAGGGCATCAAGAAGCTCATCAAGGACTCGACGCCCAAGAAGAAGAAGAAGAAGCCCGTAGACGACAAAAAGGCCGCCGCCCAGACCGGCGGCAGCTCGTCCTGGCCCTTGATGGTGGGGATCGTCGCGGTGCTGCTCCTCGGCGTGGTCGTCGTAGTACGAAGGCGCAAGGGCGAGAAGGACAAGTAGGGACCGACCGTGCGCCGCTCCTGCGCCGCCCTCCTCGTCGTGCTCGCGGCCTTCGGCTGCGAGAGAGAGGGTGCCCACACCCAAGCCCGGCAAGCTCCGCCGCCACGGCTGGCTTTCCCCGAGAGCTTCCGCTTCGGCGCCGCGACCTCCGCCCACCAGGTCGAGGGCGGACAGGTCAACAGCTGGACCCTCTTCGAGACCCTCCCGGTCTTCGAAGGCAAGACCGTCGAGCCCTCCGGCGAGGCCGTGGACCACTACGCCCGCTTCGAGGAGGACCTCGATCTCGCCGCCTCCATACACCTGGACACCTACCGCTTCTCCATCGAGTGGTCCCGGGTAGAGCCCGAAGAAGGCAGCTTCGACGAGGAGGAGATCCGCCACTACCGAGACGTGCTCGAGGCCATGCAGGAGCGTGGGCTCGGCCCCTCGGTGACGCTCCACCACTTCAGCGAGCCCACCTGGCTGGCGGAGCTCGGCTCGCTGACGGACCCGGTGTCCGAGTCCTTCTGCCCGCGCGGGCCCGAGGGAGAGCAGCTCTGCTCGTGGCTGAGCCCGCGGGCGGTGCAGGTCTTCGCCCGGTTCTGCGCCCGCGCCGCGTCGGAGTACGGCGACCTCGTCGACGAGTGGATGAGCTTCAACGAGCTGACCGGCTACTGGATGGGCGCCTTCGTGACGGGGCACTTCCCGCCGGGGCTCGCGGCGAGCGACGAGGAGGAGATCAGAGAGCGCGCCCTCCCCGCGCTCAGGCGCCTGCTCGAGGCCCACGCGGCCTGCTACCGCGCCATCCACGAGAACGACACCCACGACGCAGACGGAGACGGCGCGGCCGCGCGGGTGGGCCTCACGGTCGGGACCGGCATGGCGCGCCCGGCCAAGCAGAACAACGAGGCCGACATGGCAGCGGCCGAGCAGGCTCAGCTGGCCGCCACCTGGCAGGTCTTCGACGCCCTCACCGAGGGCCGCCTCGACCTCGACCTCGACGGCACCGCAGACGAGACTCACGACGACTGGGCGGGCACCGTCGACATCATGGGCCTCCAGTACTACGCCTCCACCGTGGTGGTCGCGCTGAAGGCCCTCCCGCTACTTGAAGGAGTGCCGTGCATCAACAGTGATGACGAGGGGTTGATGAAGCTGGCGCGCTACGCCGGATGCCCCGAGCCGCCCACCCAGGACTTCCCACTCGGCCTCGAAGCGGAGCCCTCCGTCTACGGCCGGCAGCACGACCCGGACGGTCTCACCGAGCTGCTCGAGCTCATCGCCGCGCGTTACCCGGGCCTGCCCGTCGTCATCACCGAGCAGGGCTTCGCCGACCACGAGGTCAAGCGGGCCGGCTCCATCGTCCGCCACCTGCGCGCCGCCCACGAGGCCATCTCCCTCGGCATCCCCCTCGAGGGCTACTACCACTGGTCGCTCCTCGACAACTTCGAGTGGGGCCGCGGCTTCGGGGTCCGCTTCGGCCTCTTCTCGGTGGACTACGACAGCGACCTCGAGCGCTCGCCGACCGTGGCCTCCGAGGTCTACGGCGAGATCGCGCGCCGGCGCGGCATCACCGACGAGCTGCTGGAGCTGTGGGACGGCTCCGGCGCGCTGCCCACCGAGCGCCCCCTCCCGAAGGCGGAACCGTGAGACCCCGGTTCGAAATGCCACCGCCTGTGTTTCTCTGGCAAGGCCGCAAGGCCGCGACGCGATCCCCCTCTGCGTCTCTGCGCCTCTGCGCGAGGCCCTTCCCCTGCCTTGCCCTGGCGCTGCTGCTCGGCTGCACCAGGTCCGGCGCCGCCATCCCGCCAGCCCCGGCCGGCACGGACCTCTCCGCCCCGGCTGACACGATGGGAGGCCCCGACGCGGGCGCCACACCGCAAGAACCCGAACCGGCGCCGCCGCCCTACTGCGCCGTCGATATCGACCGCCTGCGCACGGTCCACGACGCCCTCACGCCCCGACAGCGAATGGGCCAGCACCTCGTCGTCGGCCTCGCCGCAGCCGTTGACCGAGAGCCGGACCCACAGAGCATGCACCGCCTCGAGTCCTGGGCTCCGGGTGGAGCCTACATCCAGCCTCCGAGCGCGGTGGTCTTCGAGGACCCCGTGGCCACCGCCCGCTTCGTGCACCGGGCCGTGCGCATCTCCTACGAGCTCAGCGGAGTGCCCCTGCTCGTCGCCATCGACCAGGAAGGCGGCCCCAACAGCATGATCAACACCCTGACCGGCGGCACCGACACGCTCAGCGCCATGGCGATCGGGGCCACCGGAGACCCGGAGATCGCGGCGGAGCTCTTCGCCCTGACCGCCCGCGAGCTGCGCGTCCTGGGCATCCGCGCGAGCTTCGGCCCGGTCTTGGACGTCGCCATAAACACCCGCAACGGCAACCTCAACACCCGCGCCTTCGGCCCCGACCCGGAGCTGGTCGCCACCCTCGGCGTCGCCGCGATGCGAGCCATGCAGCGTGAGCTCGTGCTCCCATTCATCAAGCACTTCCCGGGCGACGGCCTGATGTCCGGCAACACCCACAAGGAGGAGATCACCGTCGAGCACGATCGCGAGTACCTCGAGCGGACCATCCTGCGCCCCTTCCGCGCCGCGCTCGAGGCCGGCGCCGACGGCCTCATGACCATCCCCGAGCGATACGCCGCCATCGACCCCGATCGCAGCGCCATCACGTCACGCACCCTGCACGAGGACCTGCTCCGCAAAGACATGGGCTTCGAGGGCCTCGTCATCACCGACGCCCTCGGCATGAGAGGCGTCGGCATCGGCATCTCCCCCGACGACCACCGCGGCTTCGAGGCCCTCGTGGCGGGCGCGGACCTGCTCCTCTACGCGACCGTGGACGACGCCGTCGTCGAGGATCTCTTCGGCCGAATCGAGACCGCCCTCGGAGACGGCACCATCGACCCTGCCGCCTTCGAGGCCTCCACCCTTCGAATCCTCGAGGCGAAGCAGCGCTACTGCCTGCTCGAGGAGCCTCCCCCGGAGACCGCGCCGCCGGCCGAGCAGATCCTCGCCGGGCTCCGCCGCCAAGCGGACCTCGAGCGCGCCAGCAAGGCAGCCCGCGCCTCGGTCGTGCTCGTCGAGAGCGACGGCGAGACCCTGCCCCTGACCGGCCGCGCCGTGCTCTACGCCGGCCCGACCGAGGTCTACCAGGACCCCGGCTCGGGGTGGCTCAACATCAGCGACCAGACCCTCGGCGAGGCCATGCGCGCCTTCGACCCCTCCGTCGAGGAGCTGCTCCACCCCCTGCCCGCCCCGTCCTCGGCCGCCGCCCGCGTCGTGGAAGCAGCCGCGAAGCACGAGGTCCTCGTCCTCGCGACCCTCCAGGCCCGCTACTCGGCCCAGCAGCAGCGCCTCGTCGAAGGCGTGCTCGCGACCTCCCCCGTCCCGGTCGTGCACGTCTCTTTGGGCGTGCCCTTCGACCACTACCGCACCCGCGGCCGCGTGGCCGCCGCCGTCGCCGCCCTCGGCAACCGCTCCGTCTCCCTCGAGGCCGCGGCCGCCCTCCTCTACGGCGACCTGGAGCCCACCGGCGCCCTCCCCTACGACCTCAACGAGGGCGCCTTCGATCCCGTGGAGACCCCCGGCGCCGCCGACCCGCAGTCAGGCGACCGCTGCGCCGCGCAGGAGATCGACTGCGCCGGCCAGGGAACCTGCATCGACACCAGCGAGACCTTCGGCTGCGCCTGCTACCCCAACTACCACCCGAGCGAGGACGGCCTCGACTGCGTGCCGGACGGGTAAGCCGCGCCGACTCCGCGCTTGCGGACGGCGACATTCACGTCCACGTCCTCGTGCACGCGCACGTGCACAACCTCCTCCTCGTCCACGCAGGCGCCTAATCCTTGATCTAGTGTGCATCCTGAAACTCGCGTTTCAGGATGCAGCGATTAGCGGTTAGCG
>CAZQPP010000392.1:0-7983 GCA_964594295.1 uncultured Myxococcales bacterium
CCGAGCTCGCGGAAGCGGCGCTCCCATCGCTTCTTCGCCAGCGCCCGCATGTCCTCGACCGAGTCGAGCTCGTCGATGATCTCCAGACCGATCAGGCTCTCGACCACATCCTCCATGGTGACCAGGCCGGCCAAACCGCCGTGCTCGTCGACCACCTCGGCGATCACGTCGCCGCTTGTCAGCAGGCGCTCAAAGAGATCGGCGAGAGGAAGGAACTCCGGCGCCTTGACCAGCGGACGGCGATGTCGCTCTCCAGCCTGCGGCCCAACACAGCGCCCCGGGGTTCCCAGCGTGCCCAGGGTGAAGCCGGACCTGAGCCACGGCCGCAGACGCTCAGGGCGGGGAGGACTGACCGTGGTTGTCCTGCCCCCAGCAGATCACCGCGCCTTCGACCGTCAGCCCGCAGGTATGATCCAGGCCTCCTGACAGGGCGCTGAAGCGAAGCTCTGGAGGGTTGGTCTGCCCGCGGTCGTCGCGGCCCCAGCACTCCGCCGAGCCGTCCGAGCGCAAGCCACAAGTATGGTTCGCACCTGCCGATATCGAGGCAAAGGGGCCGGCCGGCGGTGAGGTTTGACCGTCACCGTCCGCTCCCCAACAAACAGCCTGCCCGTCAGCCCGCAGCGCGCAGGTGTGTAAGCCGCCGGACGAGATCGCCACGAAGCTTCCATCGGGCGCATCGGACTGCTTGTCGGCGTTCATCCCCCAGCAGGTCACGGCGCCACCCGCGCGCAGCCCGCAGGTGTGGTACCAGCCCGAATCGATGGTGCTGAAGCTGCCCTCGGGCGGATCGGCGCGGCCGGCGTCCTCCAGGCCCCAGCAGACGGCGCCGCCGTCGGGACGCAAGCCACAGCCGTGCCAATAGCCGGCGGCCAGCTGCGCCATCACCTCGTCGGGCGCCTTGGACTGGCCGAACTCGTCGTCTCCCCAACACAGGGGCTTACCGTCGCTCTTGATGCCGCAGCTGTGCCAGTAATTGACGCTGATCTGGCTGTAGGTGCCCTCCGGCACCGTGGTCTGGCCGTGGTTGTTCCTGCCCCAGCAGACGGCCGTGCCGTCTCTCCGAAGCCCGCAGGTGTGGTAGCCGCCAGCCGCGACCTGCACGAAGGCACCGGCATCGACCTGACCGGCGTCAGTCTGGTGCTCCGTGCCGGTGTCGGCGGTGGAAGAGCTGGCGTCGGTGGACGCGTCGGGCGCTGCTTCGTCCGGCGCGTCGGCGCCGCCTCCTCCCGACAGGTCGCCAGCGCCGGCTGGAATGTCGCCCCGCACCTGTATACCGACGTCCTGCCCTGCGGCCGTTCCCGGGTCTTCGGCTCCTGCGTCGATGCTGCTCGCCGCATCCAAGACGGTGCTCCCCCCAGCCTCCGAGCCGCCGCAGCCCAGGATTGGCAGGAGCCCCAACAACAACAGTGCTTTGCGCATCAAGATCACCAGAAGCGGTTTCCGTGCCGATACGGCGCCGTTGCTCTGCCAAAGCCTGCCGACCGGGTCAACTGGAGGGAACACGGGTGCTCAGGGAGTCGCTTCGAAGGGGGTGGTCACGAGGACGGGCTTTGACGAGCCGACCATGCTGCCGACTCCGAGCTGGCCGCCGTCGTTGAGGCGCTAGAACTCGTAGTGAACTCCAACGTGGGCCGTGAGCTGGTGCATCTCGACGCCGACTCGGTAGTTGTTCGGTGTGGGCGTCGCGCCCGGCATAGGGGGCTCGTTGCCCATCTGGTTGGTCTCGTCCGAGGTGACTTCGTTGGGGAGCGCGTACTCGAGCGCGACGTCGAGGCCGAAGCCGGGGAAGAGGTCGGCGAGCCCGGCGCCGAAGGGCACGTGGTGCTCGACCGTCGGAGGGAAGAGGGAGTTGATGCCCTCGCTGGTCACCGGAGCGGCGCCCCAGTTGTAGCCGGCCCGAAGCCAGAGGAAGTCCTTGATGGTCTCGTACTCGACGCCGAGAGCCACGATGATCTGGTCTTCCCACTTCATCATGAAGGGGAGCTCTAGCTCTGCGTACTGGGCCGGGACCTGGTTCGTCGCGTCGGCCGAGAAGGTAACCGTGTCGACCGCGCCCGCCATGCCCGCCGCGCGGGCGTCGAAAGCGATGGGGTTCATGCTGTTGGTCGCCGAGGCGCCGTTCGGCGCGAGGACCAGGGCACAGGTCAAAATCAGGGCCCGGAGGGCCGGCTAACGGTGCATGTCAGGACTCCGGTGGCGCGCCTGCGAGGGCGCTGGCTGCTGTCTTCCCAGCAAATGGGGCGGCCCCTCTACTGCACTTCGGGCGCCGTGTCTACCTGAGATACGCCTGAGAACAAAGGGCGTTGTTGACGCGCGAGGATCTATTGGCTATGCACTCTCGATGAGAGGAGGTGCTATGCCAGTTGAATGAGTGTGTGGGACCTCCATATAGGAACCTCTCTACATTACTCTATCTGGAGGATTAGATGTCATCCAAGGTCGTTCTGTTCGCGATCGTTGCCACCATGGCCGTAGCGCCACCTCTGTACGGTCAGGAGGCGAAGGCGCCTTCCTCTCCCCAAACGCCCGCTGCCAAGGCGGCGGCGGCGACACCGGCAAGCCCAGCCGCCGAGACGGCGCCCGTTGCCAAGAAGGAGCCAGCTTCCGAAGCCAAGCCACCCTCGAATGTGGCGACCGGCGGAGAGGGGGCCAAGCAGAAGCCCCGAATGCGCCTACTCGATCCTTCCTTTGCCTCCCTCCTCTGCAAGGCCTGGAACAAGACCAGACTGCCGGTGGAGCTGGGGCGTTCGGGTACCGAGTGGATCGACTCCAACGACTCCGAAGGCCTCCAGGTCATCGTCATCACTCGCAGCGATTGCAAGGGCTGGAGAAAGGTCCGCCTGGTCGTGAAAGCCGACGACAAAGGCAACGCGCGTTGCGTCAAGGGGGGCGCGTATGACGGCAGAAGCGCCTACCAGTGGAAGTTCGAGCCCTCCACCGAGCAGTGGGCGGACTTCACCGACGGCTTCGGCGTGACCAAGATGCCCGGCATCATGTCCGGCTTCGAGGGCTCCTACGCGACGGCCATGAACAACATCTCGAACTTCGAGATCTTCTTCGCCGCCGCAGGCAGGATCGCGCTCGACAAGAAGGTTGACTGGGCCTGCAAAGGTGCCGACATGGAAGACGTCAACGACGAGATCGCCGATATCGACAAGGAGGATATGCGCGAGATCCTCGGCGCGAGGTAACAGCGCCCGGGCGGGCTCCCAAAGGCTTCGGTGCAACGAGCCTTCAGTCCAGAGTGAGCAATCATGGCGCGCAGACGATGCCCCGACTTCGCCCGCATCCTAAAGACCACATCCGCTGACCAAGCCATTCGTGAGCAGGTCGCGCGCTGCTTCTTCCAGGAGATGCAGCGCGCCGCGGTTCGACGTTGCGGTGAGGACGGCGCGCTGGCCGAGGACGCCGCCCAGGACGCCCTGCTGACCGGCCTCGAGAAGCTCGACACATTCCGCGGAGACGCACCCCTCGTGGCGTGGATGCGCAGGTTGGTGGGCTCGGCCTGCTCACGCCTCCGCCGCGGGCGCAAGAACAATCCCCGCTTGCACGTGTCCCTCGCTGACGACTCTCCGGCCGTGGGGAGCGCGGCGCCGGGCCAGGAAGCCTCGTTGATGCTTCAGGAGCGGATGGAGATCCTCCGCGAGACCATCGCCGAGCTCCCCACCCTCAACCGCTCGCTCCTGTTGCTGCACGAGGGTGAGGACGTCTCGTTACGAGAGCTCGCTGAGCGCTTCGGGCTCTCCGTGGACAGCGTGAAGTCTCGCCTCAGGCGCACACGAACCCTGCTCCGGCAGCGGCTCCTCGCGAAAGCCGAGGAAGAGCTCCCCTGAGGGCTAGCAGTTTGTTTTTTTGCGACACCTCGAGCCGGGCTGATGGCTCTATTGGGCAAGGGACCGCCAGAAAGGCGAATTCCATGGAGGACCGCCCAATGACACGCTACTCATTCGCTCGCATCGCAGCCCGCATCGGCCGGACGGCACGCCTCGGCCTGCACCTTCTCCTCTTCCTGCTCGCCTCGGTCGTGCTGGTGTCCGGGTGCGTAGCCGCTCCGACGGAGATCGCCCCCCAGGCCGGAAACCCGGTCAACACCGGCAACACGGCGGAGGGGACGCAGGCCGCTTCGCCAAGCGACCTCTTTGCTCTCGACAGCCCCGACATCGACAGCCTCAGCGTCGACAGCTTCACCGCCTTCTCGAGCGCGGCAGCCGCCCGCGCCCACCATGGCCCCGAGATGCTGGCGACGTACGAGCTCCTCGCCAAGGGGGAGGTGCCCGGCCTGAGCAGGATGAGCATCGCCGAAAAGAAGACCGTCATAGACGGGGTCGTCGACCGCCTCATCGAGGAGGTTGGGGCAACCCGGAGCCTCGAGATCGAGGTCGGCAGCAACGGCCTGGACCGACTTCACTTCCCGCCGGTTGACCTCGACCTCGACGGCGTGGTTGACGAGGTCGGACGGACGATCGAGGTCTCCGCCTGGACGGACGCCTGGTTTCTCCGCTCGACCGAGTTGACGCACGCGGCCGCTCTGCCCTGGTCTCTAGCCGTGTACAGCGAAGGCGACATGCTCAAGGTCGTGCTCGGTGTGCCCGAGACCTTCACCCGCCTCTTCTTCAGGGGCGAGCGCACGTTGCCTGGCCTGGTGGCGACGGCCCGCGCGGTCCCCCACCGCATGATCCGAAAGATGGTGGCCGATGCGCTCACCGGCAGGGACTTCGAGACCGGCCTGAACAAGGGCCTGCCCGGAACCGAGATGGACGAGGAGAGGATCACCGCCATGGAGTCGGTATTCGGTCCCGTTACCCCCGAGACCATCGCGCCCTCCGTCGTGCTCCCCGGCGCCACAGTTGACGAGGTCGTGGCCGCCATCGAGGCCGCAGTAGTGCTTCCAAGGGTCCCGGATCTCAACGGTGACGGCGCGACCGACGACGGTCTCGACGAAGCCATGATGCCGGAGATGCTCGGCCGCTACGTAGCCGAGGAGCTGTCCTTCGAGGAGATGCTCGGCATGATGGAGATGGGCTTCGACATGTGGCCACACGGCTTCACGTTCCAGCAGTGGGTCCACGCGCGCACCCTCGATCTCTCGAGCCCGGGGACCGGCGCGATCCACCTGATCGAGCTCTGCCAGCCCTTCTACGCCGCCGTCGCGCTGAGCAGCGGCCTGCACCACATGCCCGCGATGCCCTGCGCCGTCACCGTGTGGGAGGTCGACGGCGGCGTGGCCCTCAACGTCCTCGACCCGGCCTTCATCTTCGCCTACCTCTTCGCCGACGCCGCCGACACGATGCCGCCAGCGCTTCAGAAGCTCTTCGGCCTGTTCCCGGCCTTCGTCTACAACGAGATGGTCACTCTCGTGAACGCCGGCCTCCGAAACCTCGGGTACCAGAACGCCTACGAGCTCCACCCAGTGGCGGCTCCAGGGGAAGCTGAGCACAACACGGCCGCCGAACAGAGTCATGACGACCTCGATGGCTGTCCCGGCAGCGACGAGGGCCAGAGTCTTGACGAGGGCGAGAACCTTGACGAGGACGAGAACCTCGACCACGGCGAAAACCTCGGCGACAAGGCGAGCAGCCACGACGCCAACCTGACCGTCTCGGGCGAGGGCGGCATCGCCATTCCAGACGACGATCCTGTCGGGATCACAAGCGAAGCAGTGGTTCCGCCCGGAACCGTGGGGGTACTGTCGGTGTCCGTCGAGATCAGCCACACCTGGGTCGACGACCTCGAGATCTGGTTGAGCCACGGATCCAACCACTGGCTCCTCGACGACGCGCCTTGGGGTGGTGACGACAGGCTCGTCGAGATCTACTCAATGCAGCCCGCGCCCACCGGCGACCTCGGTGGAACCTGGTCCCTTTACGTGCGGGACAATTTCGCGATGGACACCGGAGTGCTGGAGAGCTGGAGCATCACCGTCACGCAGCAGTGACGCAGCTGCCTGCCCTTCGACAGGAATGAGGTGGGGCGCTGTTCGACTCCGGCAAGGTCACGGGCACTGACGACAAGGTCAGCCATGATTCCGTAGCCGCCATGTGGTTCTGGATCGCCGCGGGCATTGCCTCGCTTGTGCTGGGCCTGCTCGTGTAGGACTTAGGGCAGGAGGAGTAGGGCCGGAGAGCCCCCTCGAGATCCACCTGGAGAGCACAAATGAAGCTCATGGTTCGCGTCGGCGCCTGTGTTTTCCTGGGGCTGTGGCTCGCATGCTCCAGTGACTCGTCTCCAGAGCCACCCGCGGACGAACCGGGGGACACCGGGATCTGGGCGCCCGACACCCCTTTGGCGGCTGACTTCTTCTCTGCGCCGGACACCAGCCCGGTAGCCGACCCTGGCTCCCCACTGCGCGCCGACACTTCCGTCGACCCGGACGCCCCCGCCTCTCCCGACATGCCCGCCGCGACCGACCCCAGGGCCTGGGACTCAGGCGGCCCCACTCCGCCCAATGGAGAGTCCATCGAGATCGCCGGACAGTGGCAGACCTACTGGGACGAGCACTACCTGATCACCGACGAATCCTGGGGTACGTCCAGTATCCACGCCTTCAGCAACGCCGAGAACTGGGCCATCACCCAATGGCCCCCGGATGACAGGCTCCGACCCAACCTGTTCACGAAGGAGGTGTGGCTCGAGATCGACGCGAACGGTTACTTCTGGCAGTGCACCGTGCTCTGGGACGCCGTCTCCTTCGAAGAGGCCGCCCAGAGCGACGCCTCTGCTGACCCAACCGACCCGGCCACCCGAGGCTGCGGGTTCGGTGAGTGGACGCTCTTCGGCCCCGAGGGCGGCTTCAATCTCTGATCTTCGAAGACAGCCCAACCACGGCAGCCAGTCATCGTCCCGGCGAGTCTCTGCCTGAAGCCAGCGTTCGCCGTCCGAGGCGAACCTGAGCACCATCATTTCCTCCATCCGCACCGAGATCGGTCAACAAGTGCCGGTTTCACTACTCAAATGAAAGGCGTAGCCAAAACGGGTCGTGGCCGGGGTGTCAATACCCACGATCGCCCGGTGGCGCGACAATTCGGCAAGGGTCATCAAGGAGCGGTACGGCCATATGGCTCAGGAGCACCTGAAGCAAGTGACCGACCTCGCCGGCATGAGCCTGACGGGAGGCGATCTCCCGGGGCCGCGAGAGCCTCTCCCGGAGCCCAAGGCAACTACACTCCGACTCGTGTAGAACGCGGCCTCCGACGATGACCCTTTTTTGGGGGCCCCGGGGGGAGGACGAAGCAGAGGGCAAGACGCCCTCAAGAACGCCCTCAGACCCGACCTTCAAAGCCAATCACCCCCATCTTCGAAATTACGAAAGCCCCCAGCACTGCTGAGGGCTTTCGCGTGGAGCGGGATACCGGGTTCGAACCGGCGACATTCAGCTTGGGAAGAGGCGCTCTTACCACCACCACCTTCGCAAACGCACACAATCTTCAGCACTTAGCAAGACACCTTGCGAACGTGGGCGCACTGGGGCGAAGGTGAGGGGTAAGGGGTGCTGCCGAAGTGGTCAAGAGCAAGCAGCACAACGCGTGTGTCGTGAATCAAGCTCCAGACGAACCTCCTCCCGGCAGCCACCGCCTACCTCAGAACGACCCGAAGGGGATCGCGTCGACGCGTTCAGTGAGCGGAAGGCGATCTTCGCTCATGCACACGACGAAGCCGCGGTCCGCGGGCGGCCCAAGGAGATCCAAGAGCTTCTCAACTCCCCGTGCGTCGCGGGCGGACGGCGTAGCAGTGAGCTTCGCCTCTACCGGGATGGCCCGAAGCCCGTCCTCCAAGACGAAGTCCACCTCGTGTCCGGCCGAGGTACGCCAGTAGGAGACACGGGGCAACGCGCCCCTGTGGATGAAGAGATGGTGGAGCGCGCCGAAGACAGCGTTCTCGAACACCGGCCCAGCCGCAATGCCGGTCAGGACCTGCTCCCGGGAGCGAAGGGCGAGCAGGTGGGCAAGCGTTCCCGAGTCGTGGAAGTAGATGCGCGGCCGTTTG
>CAZQPP010000393.1:0-7978 GCA_964594295.1 uncultured Myxococcales bacterium
ACTGTCCCCGGTCGATTCGCGAATCGAAATCGAAACGGGACTGTCCCCGGTCGATTCGCGAATCGAAATCGAAACGGGACTGTCCCCGGTCGATCCGCGCATGAGACAACTATGAGCGACAATCGAGCATCGGCACGGCTGCGCATCGACCCGGCGGCCGTCGAGGACGTCCCGACCATCCTCGGCTTCATCCGCGAGCTCGCCGACTACGAGAAGCTCCGTCACGAGGCGGTGGCCAGCGAGGAGGATCTCCGGCGGACCCTCTTCGGTGAGCGCCCCTACGCCGAGGTGCGCATCGCCCGCCTCGGAGGAGAGCCCGTCGGCTTCGCCCTCTTCTTCCACAACTACTCGACCTTCCTCGGCAAGCCCGGCATCTACCTCGAGGATCTATTCGTCAGCGTCGAGCACCGTGGGCGCGGCGTGGGCAAGGCCCTGCTCGTGCACCTCGCCGCCTTGGCGGTGGAGCGTGGCTGCGGGCGCTTCGAGTGGTCGGTGCTCGACTGGAACGAGCCGGCCATCCGCTTCTACAAGGCGCTCGGTGCGGTCGCCATGGACGAGTGGACGGTCTACCGGGTCACGGGCACGGCCCTCGACGAGCTTGCCTCGAGCGGCGAGGGCTGAGCCTACACCGGGTTCGGGTGATCCACGAAGGTCACCTTGATGCCGAAGCTCCTCTCGATGCGGGCGCCGAGATCTTGAACGCCGTAGCGCTCGGTGCGGTAGTGCCCGCCCGCGAGGTAGTGGATGCCGGCCTCGCGAGCGGTCGCGCGCGTCCACTCGGTGACCTCGCCGGTGACGAAGGCGCCGCACCCGGCGTCGACGGCCTGCTGTAGGTAGCCCTGCGCCCCGCCCGTGAGCACGGCCACGCTCCCGACCTTCTCCGGGCCTGCCAGGTAGCTCGTCACGGGGTCGCCGACCACGCCGCGGAGCCTCTCCTCGAGGTCTTTGCCGGAGAGCTCGGGCGCGTCGGCGAGGACTCCGAGGGGCATGCCGTGGCTGTCGCCGAAGGGCCCGCGGATCTCGAGGTCCATCCTGCGGGCGAGACCCGCCGCGTTGCCGATCTTGAGGTGGCGGTCGAGGGGCAGGTGGTAGGCGAGCAGGCTGATGTCGTGGCTCATGAGGAAGCGTACGCGCTCCCCGAGGATGCCGGTCAGGCGCCTGTCCTGGTCGTTCCACAAGATGCCGTGGTGCACGAGGAGGGCGTCGGCGCCGAGCTGGAGCGCCTTGTCGAAGACGGCCTGGTTCGCCGACACGGCGACCGCGAGGCGGGAGACAGCCTTGGCGCCCCGAACCTGGAGGCCGTTGGGGCCGTAGTCCCTGCCCGAGTGGGCGTCGAGGAGGGAGTCGCACCAGGAGACGAGCTCGTCGAGCGCGCAGGGGGATGGCGTGGAGTCTTCCGGAGACATCTGCGAGGCACCTACTTCGAGGACCCCGGCATACTCTCGGCAATCGCCTCTTCCAGCAAGCCCAGCCCGTGGCGGAGATCCGATTCGGCGACGCACAGGGGCGGCGCGAGCAGGACCATGCCCAGACGCGGCCGCAGGTGCACGTGCAGGTGGCGAGCGGCCAGGGCCACGCCGAGCGACTGCCACTCGGCCCCGGAGGCTTCGATCTCCATGGCAGCGAGCAGCCCGATCCCGCGCACGAAGGGGATGCGCTCCCCGGCCCGTTCGGCGATGCCACAGAGGATCTCGAGGAGCACGGGCCCGAGCTCGGCCGCGCGAGCGACGAGGCCTTCCTCCTCGTACACCTGAACGGCCGCGAGCCCGGCGGCGCAGCCGAGGGGGTGCCCATAGCCTGTCAGCCCCGCGTAGAGCGGGTGCGCCTCGAAGTGGCTCGCGACCCGCTCGTGGACCAGGACGGCACCGAGGGGCGCGTAGCCGCCGGTCAGGGCCTTGCCCAGCGTGATCATGTCGGGCACCACGCCCATGTGCTCGCAGGCGAGCCAGCGACCGGTCCTGCCGAAGCCGGTCAGGACCTCGTCGGCGACCAGCAGGGTGCCGTGCTCGTCGCAGGCCCGGCGCACGTCATCCCAATAGCCCGGCGGCGGGACGAGCACCCCGCTAGCTCCCGGCACCGGCTCGAGCACGACGGCAGCCACCGTGCCCGCTCCCTCGAGCTCCAAGAGATCTCCGATGTGGGCGGAGCACTCGCGGGCGCAGGAGCCTGGCTCCCGGCCGAAGGGGCAGCGCTCGCAGTAGCAGTCGAGGGCCCGAACGACACCCGGCAGCCCCGGCTCGACGGGCGGGCGCCTCCAGTCCCCCGTGAGGCTCAGCGCCCCCATGGTCGCGCCGTGATAGGAGCGATAGCGGCTCAGGAGCTTGTGGCGTCCTGTGAAGAGCCGCGCGATCTTGAGCGCGTTCTCCACCGCGTCGGAGCCGCCGAGGGTGAAGAAGACCTTCGAAAAGCCCGGCGGCGCCATGTCCAGGAGGCGCTCGGCGAGCGCGACCTTGGCGGGGAAGACCGCGTTCGGCGCCGCCGCGCAGAGCGCGCTCGCCTGCTCGCGGACCGCCTCCACGATGCGCGGGTGCCCGTGGCCGGCGTTGAGCTGGAAGACCATGCTCCCCAGGTCCAGCCAGTCCGCCCCCTCCTCGGTGTGAAACCAGGCGCCGCTCCCCGACACTATGTTGAGGGGCGTGGGGCTGCGCTGCTCGGACCAGGTGAAGAAGAAGGGGTAGGGGCGGCCTTTTGCCGCGGGGCCCGAATCTTCGGTCAAGGATGGTCCTCGCCCATGGCGAAGCCGACGTGCTCGGGCTGGGCTCCGTGGATGCAGCCCTTGTGCGCCCGGACCTCGCGGCGCTCGAGGTCCATGAGGATGCCGGCGCAGGTGTTCGTGCCGTGGGGGTTGTCGTGGGAGCTCAGGTGGGTGCAGAGGCTCCGCGGGTGACCCTCGTGGGAGCCGAGCCGGCTCCAGATGTCGTCGGCGCCCCCGAACGGGTTGTCCTCGATGTCCGGGACGAGGCGAGAGTAGCGCTCCTCGCTGGTGCTGTCCGAGGCGAGCCTGCCGTGCTCGGCGAGCTGCGGGTCGAGGAAGTGGTTCGTGTGCGCGTAGACCAAGCCCGGGCCGCCGAAGACGACACCGCGACCGCCACCGCTCACCTCGACAGCGAAGGCCAGGGATGGGTCCGCGACCAGGTAGTGGTGCCCCGTCGCCGCGGGCGAGCTCAAGATGACGTCCCTGGCCTGGTTGGCCGTGCGCTCCTGGAGGGCGCGACGCACGACGGCGGGCCAGATGAGTCCGATCATGCCGTCGTCCGAAGGGCAGTTGTTCGCGCAGATGCCGAGCCCCCAGGCGTTGAGGCCGGCGAGGCCCAGGCACCCGGTCACGGTCAGGAGGAAGGCAGGCGGGTAGACCTTCTCCCCCACGATCCGGCGCGGCACACGCAGCGCGATGACGTAGGGCTCGGCGCTGCCGTGCATGTCCCAGGTCTGGGCGAGGAAGGATCCCTCGGGCGTGCGCCCCAGCACCGCCGAGCAGCCTTCCTCGGGCGGCCCCATCTCGATGGGCCCCGCCGAGCGGGCCGCCGCCGGGGTCCTTCGGTCGCGGAGCCCGGCGTGCACGTTGGGGCGCGTGATGCGCTGGCGCAGGTTGGCTCCGCCCACCACCTGCATCTTGTCACCGTCGAGGTCCCTCAGGTCGGAGTAGTGGTTGAGGACCACCACCAGGGCCGGATCACACTTGGCGCCGCCGGCGATCGACATGAGCTCCGCGTGAAGCCCTCGATCGTACGTGTAGAGGACCGGCAGGTGGCGCCTCGCAGCGTCGAGCACCGCGTCCCGGTCCGTGAAGCCGCTCTGCTTGACGGTCAGGTTCAGGCGGATCTCGGCGAGCTGTCTTATCTGCCGGGCAAAGGTCGAACCGTGTAGCTGCCCCCACTGTGCGGGCGTCTGGCCTTCCGGCAAGTCCAGCACGTGCATCGTCAATTCTCGCCCAACAGACTTCCCCCGGCTGCGAATAGCTGCCTGGTTGGAGATTAGCACGGCAGGGCCCTGCTGAAAAAGAGGGCACTCGTCCCTGCCCCTTACTCGGTGGTCTCCGGGCGATCGCCACCCAGACGGCGCGGTGCCCAGCCGATCATCGTCAGCGTCCTCAGGAAGGCCGGCAGGAAGACGACCGCGCTCACGAGGGTGAGGGAGAGCCCGAAGATCGCCAGCTTGCCCACCCCCTGGAGGCCGAGGTGGTTGGCCCCCAGCATTCCTCCGAAGCCGATGCCGGTCGTCAAGGTGGCCATCACGATGGCCGAGCCGGTGTAACGCGCGATGGCGGGCAGGGCCTCGATGCCCTCCTCGAGGGTTCGGTGGTAGATGTGGATGCCGCTGTCTACCCCGATGCCCAAGATGATGGGGAAGACGACCATGTTGAAGAAGGTGATGCGCCAGCCGAGCAGGGGCATGCCGGCCACGAGCAACATGAAGCTCAGCGCGAGGGGGCTGAGCACGATGGCGGTGTGGCGCAGCGTGCGGCGCTCGATCAGGTAGACGGCGAGCAGGACGAGGGCCGCGCCGGAGAGAAAGACCGTGGTGCCCGTGGTCTGACCGAGCACGCCGGCGCTCTCGAGGATCACCACCGCCGGGGGCAGCGGGAGGGTAAGCAGGATGAGCAGGTACCGGAAGCGCGACCTCGTCAGGAAGGCGAAGTCGAGCAGGACGAGGGCGAAGACGGCAAAGAAGGCCAGGGTGACCGCCCAGGCGCCGTCGTCCCTGATCACCTCGACGAGGTCGGCGAGCACGAAGTGGCTCGAGCTGATGACGAGGGGCTCACCGTCGACGGTGAGCGTGTCCATCTGCGCCTTGTACTCGATGGCGTTGCGGATGTTCCACATGCTCTTGCCGGGGAAGACGTAGACGAAGGTCCCCACCCGCCGGTCCTCGGAGTGAGCCAGCCAGTGCACGAGGCCTTTGAGGGCCTCGCCGGGGTGGAAGAGGTCCACGTCCGCCACGATGGGACGCGGCTTCTCGCGGAAGAAGCGGAGCAGGGACTCGGGCACGTCCGCGAGGCCGACCTCTTTGACGTCGGTGTGCTCGTAGAGATCGTCCAAGCGCCGACGGTCCTCAGGGTCGTCGACGAAGTCGCGCTTCTTGCGGAGGATCTGCCTGACCTCGGAGATGACCTTCAGCTTGGGCTCCTGCTCCTCCGGGATGAGCGAGCTCAAGCCGATGACCTGGTCGAGGCTGTCGAAGCGTTCCCGGTCGGCCCGCGCGCGCCTCAGCGTCTGGTAGATGCGGGCCGCGTGCTCGCGGTCCTTTCCGAGCGCGATGCTCGGCGAGAGCATCAGGCCTTCGGTGCTCCCGGACTTGTTCTTGACCACCGCGTCCATCTTCGGGTTGAGGGCGCGGATGTTGCGGGTGTCGTACTCGAACTCGACCCTGTCGAGGAGGAGCACCGACGCCGCGGCGAGCAGGACTCCGAAGACGGCGATTCGGACGGCGCCGCGCCGGGAGAGGAGGCGCTTGATGTAGGGCACCGCGCGGCTGGTCGAGACGCTGCTGCGGCGCTCGAAGGAGCCCTTGTGGATTCGCGCCCAGATGGCGGTCAGGGCCGGGAAGAGCACGAACAGGTAGACGAGGCACAAGGGCACGCCCACCGACGCGATGAAGCCGAACTGGGTGAAAGCCCTCGAGGAGGTGAGCATCAGCACCATGAAGGTCGCGGCCGTGGTCAGGCAGCTCATGGTGGTGGCGAGGCCGGTGCTGGCGAGGGTGTGCTCGAGGGCGTCGGCCTGGCTCTGCCCTGCGGCGCGCTCTTCGATGTAGCGGTGCAGGAAGTGGATGCCGTAGTCGATGCCTAGCCCGAACAGGACGGCGAAGATGAAGACCGTGATCAGGTTCAGGTAGCCGACGGTCATGAAGGTGATGCCCAGGGAGGACACGACGCCGTAGGCGAGGGGCACGAGCACGAGCACCAGCGAGCGAGCGGTGCGGAAGTAGGTGAGCAGGACGAGCGCCAACAGGGTCACAGTGATCCCGACCGTGCTGAAGAGGTCGCCCTTGAGGTGGTTGACCTCCTCGTAGCGGCTGACGTAGCCGCCGCCGAGCTGGAGGGTCTCGAGCTCGAAAGCCCAGCCGAACTCCTCCTGGTTCTCGGCGAGCACCTTGGCGTAGATGTCTCTCACGACCTGCTGGGTGCGCTTGTTCGCGGCCAGGTCGGTCGAGGAGATCGAGGGCTTCAGGAACATGGCCAGGTAGCCCTCGTAGGAGACGAAGTACTCCGGGATGGTGGGGAGCACCGTGCCGCCGCCCTTGCCGCGGCCCTCGAAGCTGCAGGTCTCGTCGTTGAGCTCCCTCTCTTTGCAGTCGGGGTCGGCCTCCAAGGCCGAGGTCGGCGCGAAGGGGTCGTCGTCCTCCTCTTCCTCCTCTTCCTCCTCGGCGTCGTCGCCGCCCTCGCCGCCGAGGCCTATCTCCTTCTTGACCGCCTCCTCCTTCTTCCAGCGGATGCAGCACTTGAGCTTCTTCAGATCCTCGCCGTCGGCGAAGAGGAGGGCGTTGCGGTCGAAGTAGTCCAGATCGAGGCGGTGCAGGACGAACTCGATGTCCTCGCTCTTCGAGATCTCTTCGGCGATAACGGCGAGCCCCTCCTTGGCCACCTCCATGGCGAAGACGCCGTCCCCGTTCGGGTCTCCGGCTCGGATCTCTTCGGCGAGGGCCTCGAGCTCCGCTCCCTGCGGGCTGCTCACCGACAGCGAAAGCTCCGCGCCCTTCTGCACCGCCTGCGCGACTATCTCGGGAGGATCGCCCCGCTGCGGTCGCCTCTTGACGAGGAGGCGGAGCTCTCCGGCGGGACCGTCCTTGGGGAGCAGGGGCTCCCGCAGCCGGATCTTCAGCTCGCCGGCTCCCTCACCTCGCTCTACGCGGGCGACGTCCTGGGCGAGCCCATCGTGCTCGCCGTCTTTGACCTCGAGCCTGTCGGCCTGCGGCTCGGTCACCTTGATGATGGGCTCGATGACCTCGGGCGCGCCCGCGTGTGCCTGTACCCAGCGGTGGTCCACCACGCTGCGCCGAGCCTCGGGCAGCAGGTCTCCCAGATCGCTCCTGATGGCGAAACGACTCACCGCCTGGTCGCCGAGCACACCGGCGACCACTGTGGCCGCGAGCATGACGAGGAATGGGTGGGCGAGCGAGAAGCGCACCCACTTTCGAACCATGGAGCGGATCATCGGTCCGCCTAGGTAACAGCCACGACGTGATTAGGGCAATCGCAATTAGCACTTGAAAGCAAACGCAATATGCGTAGAATGCCGCGGCCTTTTCGCCGGGTGGGGTGTGAAGGAGCCGGTCGCCGGTTGCTTTTGTGCTCAGCCCCCACAAAAAGTCTGCAAGATTTCGGAGACAAAGATGCTCATCCGCAGCTCCCTGCTCACTGCACTACTCGCCATCGCGGCGCTGACTGCCTTCGGCTGCAGCAGCGGCTCCAGCTCTATCGGACATGGCTGCACGAGCCACGATGAGTGCCCGGGCGGCGGCTGCGTCGCCGGCACCTGTGTGACCCAGCAGTGCCAGACCCTCGCGGACTGCGTGGCCGAGAACACCATCTGTCTCGCCTCTGGTGTTTGCACGGAGGCCGAGTGTACGACCGACGGCACGAAGGCCTGCCCCGAGGGCAAGGTCTGCAAGGAAGACACCGGCGCCGGCGGTGTGTGTGTCACCGAGACGCCGGCGGACCGGGACGCGACCAGCTCCGACGCCGTCGCCACTGACGCGCCCGCCTCCAAGTGCGCGGCGCCGTGCGGCCCCGGCACGGTCTGCGACGAGACCACCGGCGCGTGCGTGCCCGACAGCGTGGACTTCCTGTGCACCGACTGCGACAACAACGACCAGTGCGGCGGCGCGGCCGACATGTGCAGCCCCCTCTCCTCGGGGAGCCACTGCACCAAGGCCTGCACCGCCCAGACCGACTGCCCCGTCGGCTACACCTGCTACGAGGTCACCAACGAGGCCAAGCAGTGCGTGCCCAACGCCTACAAGTGCGCCGGCTGCATCA
>CAZQPP010000394.1:0-7966 GCA_964594295.1 uncultured Myxococcales bacterium
GGCGGCGACCGGCGGCGGGTGCGGCTGCTCGCTGCTCGGCCCGCGGCCGCAGGCGCCCGTCGATCCGTGGGCTCCGGGCGCCTTTGTGCTCGGCCTTGCGCTGCTCTTCGCGACAAGGGAGAGGCTCCGGTGATCGCGGTCAGCGGCCCCGCGGGCCGCGCTCTACACGTACCGCACACACCTTGTACTCCGCGGTGCCCGTGACGGCGTCGCCGGCGTCGTTGGTCAGCAGGTTGGCGCGGGACTCGGCGAAGTGCATGGGCATCCAAACGCAGCCCTGGCGCATTCGCGGCGACACCCAGACCTCGGCCTCGACCTCGCCGCGGCGAGACACGACCTTCGCCTTGTCACCGTGGCGCAGGCCGAGCCTTCGCGCGTCGCGCCGGTGCATCTCCACGAAGTTCCCGGGCTGCTTTGCCGCCGGGCCCGCGTCCCGCCGGGTGAGGGTGCCCGCGTTGTAGTGGTAGAGCGTGCGCCCGGTCGAGAGCAGCAGGGGGTAGTCGCTGTCGGGGAGCTCCGCGCTGGGGCGGTAGCGCACGGGCTTGAAGATGGCCTTTCCCCTGAGCGGGCCGCCGGTGTGCAAGGTGGGAGTGCCGGGGTGCTCGGGGTCGGGGCAGGGCCACTGCAGGCCGCCCACGTTCTGCTCGAGGCGCGCGTGGGAGATGCCGGCGAGCTTCGGCGCGAGGCTCGCCATCTCGTCGTAGATCTCGGCGGGTGAGGCGTAGCGCGGCATGTCGTGGCCGGCGGCTCGAACCAGGTCGCACAGGATGCGCCAGTCCTCCCGCGCCTCGCCCGGCGGCTCGACGGCCTTGCGGACCCGCTGTACGCGGCGGTCGCTGTTGGTGAAGACCCCCTCCTTCTCGGCGAAGCAGGCCGCTGGAAAGACCACGTCGGCGAAGCGCGTGGTCTCGTTGAAGAAGATCTCCTGGCACACGAGGAACTCCAGGCTCTCGTTGATGCCCCTCTCGAGCTGCGAGGCGTTGGGCTCGCTCAGCACGATGTCCTCGCCCATGACGAACAGGCCCTTGATGCCGCCGGTCGAGACCGCCTTCATCATGGCGTTGAGGTTCATGCCGGGGCGCTGGGGCAGCTCGACCCCCCAGGCGTCGCCGAGCTTCCTCCTGGCCTCCTCGTCGTCGACGCGCTGGTAGCCGGGGTAGAAGACCGGCGAGGCGCCGGCGTCGTTGGCGCCCTGCACGTTGTTCTGGCCGCGCAGGGGGTTCAGGCCGGCGGAGCGCTTGCCGAGGTGGCCGGTCATGAGCACGAGGTTCCCGAGCGCGTAGACGTTGTCGGTGCCGTGGGTGTGCTCGGTGATGCCGAGGGTGTAGTAGAGGCCGGCCTTCTCGGTCTGCGCGTAGCACCGCGCGGCGCGGCGGATGTCTGCCGCGGGCACGCCCGTGACCTCCTCGGCGCCTTCCGGGGTGTAGTCGCGCACGGCTTCGCGCACGGCCTCGAAGCCCTCGGTGTGCTCGGAGACGAAGACCTCGTCGGTGAGCCCCTCGGCGATGATGACGTGGGCCATGGCGTTGAGCAGCCACACGTCGGTGCCGGGCTTCAGCTGGAGGTGGAGGTCCGAGATCTCGGCCAGCCAGATCCGCCGCGGGTCGGCCACGATGAGCTTCGCGCCCCGCCGCCTCGCTCGCTTCATCTCCATCGCGATGACCGGGTGGGCCTCGGTGGTGTTGGAGCCGATCACGAGCATCAGGTCCGTGTCGCGGATCTCCGGGATGGAGTTGGTCATCGCACCGGCACCGAGCATGGTCACCAGACCGGCGACCGTGGGTGCGTGTCACGTGGCGGCACACTGGTGCACGTTGTTGGTGTCGAAGGCGGCGCGCGCGAGCTTCTGCACCAGGTAGTTCTCCTCGCCGGTGCAGCGGCTCGAGGCGAGGAAGCCAAGGCTGTCCGCGCCGTGGGCCTCCTTGACCGCCAGCAAACCCCTCACCGCGTGATTGACGGCCTCCTCCCAGCCGGCCGGGTGGAGCTCCCCGTCCTCGCCGCGCACGAGAGGCTCGGTGAGGCGGTCTCCGTGGTGGATGAAGTCGTAGGCGAAGCGGCCCTTCACGCAGAGGTTCCCGTCGTTGACGGTCTCTCCGGGCGGCGCGCTCGTCACCTTCCGGACCCTGCCCTCGACCACGTGCAGGTCGATCTGGCAGCCCACGCCACAGTAAGCGCAGGTGGTGCGCGTGACCTGGTGGCCTTCGGGCAGCACGGCAGGCGCCTTCTTCTCGATCAACGCTCCGGTCGGGCAGGTGTCGACGCAGCCCCCGCAGAGCTCGCAGTCCGTGTCGAGCAGGCCGCGCCCGGCGGCCGTGGAGACGGTGGTCTGCGCGCCGCGACCCGCGAGCGTGATGGCGTTGACCCCCTCCACTTCGTCGCAGTAGCGGGTGCAGCGGGCGCAGAGGATGCAGAGATCGGGGTCGTAGAGGATGTACGGGTTCTCGTCGCCGCCCCGGCCGCGGCGTGGCGCGGCGACGCTCTCGAGCTCCAGGGGAGGTGTCTCTCGGAGCAGGGCGCGCAGGCGGTTTGAGTTGCCGGTCTCGCGCGGCAGGCCCTCGCCGTCGAGGGCGTGATCGGCGCGGTAGAGGCCGTAGAGCAGGCGGCGGTGGCGCTCGATGCGTTCCGACTCGGTGGTGACGGCCAGACCCGGAGCGACCGGCCAGGCGCAGGAGGGTTGCAGCCTGGCCTGGCCTTCGATCTCGACGAGGCAGGCCCTGCACGCGCCGGCCGGCTCGAGGCGCGGGTCCTCGCAGAGCGTCGGGATCTCGAAGCCCTCGCGCCGGGCCACCTCGAGCACCGTCTCGCCCTCACGGGCCGGGCAGGCCCTCCCGTTGAGCCGGATGTCGAAGGAATCGCTCATCTCTCACCTCGACCTGCGAAGACATCGGGGAAGTGGAGCCGCGCGCTCTCGAGGGGCTTGGCCGCGACCACGCCGAGCCCGCAGAGCGAGGCCTCCTCCATCTCCCAGGCGACGTCGGATGCGTGCTCGAGCGCGGCCCTGCCGCCGCTGGCGATGAAGGCGTCGAGCTGCCGCCGCAGGTAACGGGTGCCTATTCGGCACGGGGCGCACTGCCCGCAGCTCTCGCGCTCGAAGAAGAGGAGCTGCGTTCGGACCGCCCCGGCGATGTCGGCGCTCTCGTCGAGCACCACGACGCCGCCGCTGCCGAGCATCGAGCCGAGGGCGGCCACGCTGCCGTAGTCCAGCGGCGTCTCGCGGGAGCTCATGGGCAGGAACCCGGAGGAGGCGCCGCCGGGGCAGAACGCGCGCGGCGCTCCCGTGTAGCCTCCCGCCACCTCGACGAGCTCGTCGAGGCTGACCCCGAGGGGGAGCTCGTATACGCCGGGCCGGCCGACGTGACCGGAGACCGAGTAGAGCTTGGTGCCGGGCTCGGTGCGCCCGAGATCGTGAAACCAGCGCCCGCCGCGGTTGATGATGGCGGGGACGCAGGCGGCCGTCTCCACGTTGTGCACGAGGGTCGGCTTGCCCCTGAAGCCCTGCTCGGTCGGGAAGGGAGGCTTCATGGCCGGCGTGCCGCGCCGACCGGCCATGGAGCGGAGCAGGGCCGTCTCCTCGCCGCAGACATAGGCGCCGTGTCCGCTGACCACGTGCCACTCGAGGTCGCCGAGGGCGCCCGCGGCCTCGCTCAGCGCTCCCTCGAGGCGGCGCCGCTCTTCTTGGAATTCGCCGCGCACGTAGACGAAGACCTCATCGGCGCCTATGACCCCGGCCGCGATCGCGAGGCCCTCGAGCAGCCTGTCGGGCCGGCGGAGCAGGACCTCGCGGTCCTTGAAGGTGCCCGGCTCACCCTCGTCGGCGTTGCACACGACGTAACAAGGAGTTTCGGAACGAAACTCCCCGCGTAGGGGCGTTTCGCCAGGGAAACGCCCGCCCCGCAAACGCTCGGTCTCGCGTTGCGAGCGCACGCTGCGCCACTTCCGGTGCGCGGGGAAGGCGGCGCCGCCGCGGCCCTGCAGCCTCGAGATCTCGATCTCGTCGAGCACTCTGTCCGGGCCGAGCTCCCGCGCGCGGGCGAGGGCGTCAAAGGCGCGGCTCGGGGTGCCCCCGAGGTTGATGGGCAGGGAGTCGTCGTCCGGCAGCACCGCGGTCTCGCGCGGGTCCGTCAGCTCGAGATCCGGGTCGAGGGCCGCTGGGGCGCGGTCGCACTGGGCGAGGCAGCTCACCGGCTCTACCTCGTGACCGGCGCCCTCGAGCTCTCGAACGAGCTTGTCAGCACCCGCAAGTCGGCAGCTCAGGCCGTCGCACACCCGGTGGCGCGGGCGCGGGTCGGCCAGCAGCCCGTAGAACGAGCCCACGCCCCACACCTCGGCCTCGGCGACCCCTGCTCGCTCGGCGACGAGGCCCACGGCCTCCTCGCTGATGCCGCCCTCCTGCTCGAGCAGGCGGAGGAGCGACTCGGGCTTTGCCCCTGTCTTCTGCATGCTTCAGCTCCTGAGCGCCATCTTAGTCGGCGGCCGGCAGCCGACAATCGTGCCTCAGCGCGCGGCGGTCTCGACTCGCCAGGTCACGTCCTCCGAGCTCTCGGTCGTGAAGGTCACGAGCAGGAGCTTCGGGTCCTCGGCGTGTGGGAGCTCGAAGGCCGCGTCCTCCCCGCCTACCTTGACGGCGGTGACCTCGAGGCCCTCCGGGACGTGGAAGAAGAGCCGGTAGGGCCAGCCCGCCACGGCCTCCTGCTCGCCCTCTAGCACGCCCTGCTCCGAGTCCCAGGTCACCGACTTGATGTCGGTAGCGCCCATGGTGACGTGCCGGTTGGTCGCGAGGAGCTGTACCTCACCCTCGCGGAGCTCCCTCAGGGCCACGAGGGCGACGTGCCTGGGCTCGACCGCCACCTCGAGGGTGCCGGTGACCTCGCCAAAGAAGCTCTCCTTCCAGTACTCGAAGGCCAGGAAACGCTTCGCGGGGTCCAGGTCGAGGCGCTCGAAGGGGTAGGAGAAGTCGCGGGCCTTCTCCTCCGTGTCGTCGATGCGCAGGCCGGAGCCGTTGAGGCCCCAGTTGGTCAGGGAGACCAGCGTCCAGTCCTGCCACGCCGTCGTGACGGGGAGCACCCAGATCTCGGGGATTGTGCGATCGAAGACGTCTATGGGCCGCCCCGTCTTTTCGTAGCTGGGCAGGATGCGGCGCAGCACGTCCACCTGGTCGGGGCCGAGGTCCACGGCCATGCGGTCGCCGATCTTCACGATGCCGCCGGAGAGCCCGACCATGGTCGAGTAGCAGGTGGTCTCGTTGAGGGGCCGCATGGGGTTCGGCTGGTCGGGGGGGGTGCCGCCCGTGCCCTCCTCCCGGAACACGATGAGGTCGGGGTGGTTGATCTGGGCCCGCCCGTGAAGGAACCAGCGGCGCGACACGGTGCGGGCGACGTCGGCCATGCCCTGCCCGGCGAGGAAGGTCTTGTCGTTCCAGTAGGGCATGGTGTCGAGGGTGAGGCGGTTCGCGTGGGAGATGTCGAAGTTCAGGCCGGGCCCGGCCACGGTCAGCAGGAAGGTGTCGTCGTCGAGCCCCGCGCGGGCGGCCTTCAGGCCGAGGCGGTAGACCTCTTCCGAGGTGAGGCTCGGGTCGGCGTAGCCCTGGGTGAGGAGGAGGCGGTAGGCGAAGTCAATCTTGACCCACTTGAAGCCCCACTCCTGGCTCACCTTCCTGAACAGGGCCGTCAGGTGCTCGCGCACCTCGGGGATGCTGGGGTCGAGGAGGGCTCCGTCGGGGCCCTCGACGAGCCAGTCCGGGTGGTCGGCGTAGAGCTTGCTGCTCTTCGAGACGGTCATGGGCTCGATCCAGAGCCCCGGGATGAGCCCCTTCTCCCGGACCCTGTCGGCGAACCACTTCAGGCCGTGGGGGAAGCGCTCGGGGTGGGGGTTCCAGTCGCCGGTCTGGTCCTGCCAGCCGTCGTCCATCTGGAAGTAGTTGATGCCGTAGTCTCTGAGGTTCTCGGCCATGAAGTCCAGGTTGGCCAGCATGATCTCTTCGTTGATGGAGGTGCCGTAGCCTCCGGTGCTCCCGGACGCTGCCCAGGAGTTCCAGCCGTTGGGGTATGCCCCGTCCCAGAGCTCGTAGCCGAGGTTCAAGCGGATGCGCTCCGCGAGATCCTCGAGGCCCTCGAAGGGGTCGCGTGTGGCGGCGTCGACGTAGGCCCGCTCGCTCCCGAAGCTCTCGCCGACGGCTACGGCCTTCCGCGGCGAGTAGATGGACTCGAGGGCGATGCCCGCGAAGGCGAGGCGGCCCGTCGCGTCGTCCCTCAGCCCCTTCGTGGCGGTGTTGCGGACAGCGACCATGGGCACGCTGCGCTCCATGGACAGGGCACCGGCGACTACGCCTTCATCCGTCTCGCGGTCGACGATCGCGGCGCTCCAGTTGGACATCGTGTCGCTGAGGCCGTGGTGCAGCGAGGCCTCGAAGTCCATGAAGCGGAGCTGGCCGTTGTCCAAGACCACGTGGTCCTTGGGGTCCTTGCCGACGAAGAGCCCCCCGTCGTCGAGCGCGTCGGCCTTCCAGGGCGTCATCTTGGCCACGCCGAGGGTCTCGGACAGGTCGTTTCGCACCGCGAGGTCGATGGTGACAAAGGGGCCGTCGCCGTAGACGCGCAGCTCGGTCACGAGGGTCGGCGCGCCGGCCTTTTGGGCCTCCATCTCCAAGACCTCGCAGGGGCCGAGGGAGGTCTGCTCCTCTCGCTTCTTCAGCGTGACGGAGTCAGCGTCGATGCTGCGAGCGGTGAAGGTGCCCTCTCCGTCGCCGACCCTGTACTCGGCGCTCGACCAGGCCCTCTTCACGGCCACCTCGCCGTCGGCGAGCAGCAGGTCGCACGCGCCGTCAGCCGCGCAGACGAGCTTGAGCAGGGCGTTCTCGAGGGTGACCGGCTCCGTCCCCTGGGCGTCCGGGGGCTGCCCGGGGTCTGCGGCTCCGGGGTCCGACTCCTCCCCGGAGTCGGGCTCCTCTCCGTCATCCTCGACCGGCGGGGTGTCGGGCAGCTGCGTGTCCTCGACCTGCACGTCCGGCGCGTCTTCCGCGGCCGTCGTCGAGGGCGAGTAGTCGCCGCAGCCGGCGAGCAGGAGCAGGAGGATAGCCAGACAGATCGATGGGCGATGCACGAGAACCTCCTTCGCGTGCGATGAGCCCCCGCCCCCTACACGGAGATCAGGAAGGACAGGGTCCGCTCGAGGCGACGTTCACGCCCGCCGCGGCAGCCGTGCAGGCGTTGCCGTAGGTGGTGCCGTCGCAGCCGCAGACCGGGTCGTACTGCATGGTGCAGGCTTGAGGCTTCGGCGTGCACGCGCCCTGCGTCTCGAGCAGCATGCCGCAGGGATCGCTCGCCGGGTAGGCGCAGAACTCGCCCTCGCTGCACTGGTCGTGTGTCAGGCAGCCCGTGGTGCCCGGGTCCTCGCAGGCGCCCTCGGAGGCCACGTCTACTCCGGCGCCCTGGGCGAAGCACTCGTTGTCGTAGGTCTTGCCGTCGCAGCCGCAGACGGGCGCGAGGATCTCGATGCAGGCCTCCGGCCGGGGCTTGCACGTGCCGAGCTGGTCGGCGGCGCCGCAGATGCTGCCGTCCGGGTAGTCGCACCACTCGGTCTCGGCGCAGGTGAGGCCGGCGATGCCGCCGCACTGTCCCGTCGTGTCGGGCTCGCACGCGCCGACCTGGGCCACGTCGACGCCGGCGGCGTGTGCCCCGCACGCGTTGCTGTAGGTGTTGCCGTCGCAGCCGCAGACCGGTGCGTACTCCGCGGTGCAAGCCTGGGGCCGGGGCTTGCAGGTGCCGAGCTGGTCGGCGGCGCCGCAGATGCTGTCCTCGGGGTAGTCACACCACTCGGTGGCCGCGCAGGTCAGGCCCGCGATGCCCCCGCACTGGCGCTCCTCGGTGGAGCCGCACTCGCCACGGGACTTCACGTTCATGCCGGCGGAGGCGGCCGAGCAGGCGTTGCCGTAGGTCTTGTCGTCGCAGCCGCAGACGGGGTCGTAGTG
>CAZQPP010000395.1:0-7940 GCA_964594295.1 uncultured Myxococcales bacterium
AAGCACCTGCGGGCGGGACGGCGCGTGCAACGGCAACGGCGGCTGCAGGCTGTGGGTGTCGGGTACGGTCTGCGCGGCCAAGAGCTGCTCGAACGGCACGCTGTACTACACGGACACGTGCAACGGCGGCGGTACTTGCGTTGACGGCGGGATCAAGAGCTGTGGCGGCTACCAGTGCAGCGGGACGGCTTGCAGAGGATCGTGTGGCTACGACTCCGGGTGCGTAGCCACGCACTACTGCGAGTCGGGAGGAGGACACTGCGTTCCGACGTTGTCGGATGGTAGCACCTGCAGCCGCGATCGCATGTGTTCCAGCGACAGCTGTACGGCGTACAACCGTGACTCGGACGGGGACGGCCATGGAGGGCCCAAGACGACCAGCTACTGCGGAGAGCCTCCGCCAGGATACGTGTCGAACGGCGACGACTGCTGCGAGAGCGACCCCAACGCCTACCCCGGGCAGACCACCTACTTCAGGCTCCCGAACGCCTGCAACGACTACGACTACAACTGCGACGGCAGCGAGAGCAAGAGATACCCGATCAGGGGCAGCTGTGGCACATCTCCGCTCTGTCTGCAGATCAATGGCTGGGGCACTGCTACAATCCCTGCCTGTGGCGGCTTCGGTCAGCTCATCGAAGACTGCGTGGCCGAGCAGCGGCGCTGCACGACGCTCGTGGGCGGCTACACCTGGCAGACGTGCAGGTAGCCCTGTTGCCGCCCCGCCTCCTCGACGCCGACACCGCCCTGCAGCGCACTATCCTGGCCGCGCTGCAAAGTGACTGGGCCGCGGCCAACGCCCGGAAGCTCGACGGCCGCCTCCGCGCGCCCACCTTTGCGCTGCACGAGGGCGACAGGCGCCTCGGGACCTGGGACCCGCTGACCCGCACCCTCTCGATCTCTTCGCGCCACGTTCTGCGCGACACCTGGGCCGAGGTGCTCCTGACCTTGCACCACGAGATGGCGCACCAGGTCGTCAGCGAGCTCTTCGACACCCCCGGGGCGCCGGCCCACGGCGAGCTCTTCGTGCGCGCCTGCCTGATGCTGGGCATCGACGGCAACCCGCGCCTCGAGTCCCGCCCGCGCCCGGCCTCGCTCCGAGTGCTCGATCGCGTCCAGAAGCTGATGAGCCTCGGCTCCTCCTCCAACGCCCACGAAGCCCAGGCTGCGCTCAAGAAAGCCCACGAGCTCCTGCTCCGGCACAACCTGGATCTCAAGGACCTCGACGGCGAGCGCGACCTCTGCTTCCGCTACGTCGGTCGCCCCGTCGGGCGCATCCCCCTCGAGCGCAAGCTCATGGCGAGCCTGCTCCGCAGCCACTTCTTCGTGCAGACCATCTGGATCGGCACCCACTACGCCGCCACGAACAAACGCGCGAGCGTGCTCGAGGTCAGCGGCCGCCCGCACAACGTAGAGCTCGCCGACTACGTGCACGCCTACCTCGCGCGAACCCTCGACACCCTCTGGGCCGAGCACCGCCGCGAGCAGGGCCGCATGACCCGCGTTCGCGCCCGGCGAAACGACTTCCGGATCGGCGTGCTCATGGGCTTCGAGGAGCAGCTCGACTCCCAGGCAGAGGTCCATCGTGGCTGCGGCCTCGTCTGGCTCGGCGACCCCGCCGTCAACGAGTACTACGGCCGCCGCCACCCGGATATACACCTGCTGCGCGGCGGCCGCTATCGCCTCGGCGACACCCACGACGCCGGCCGCGAGCAGGGCCGGCAGATCCGTATTCGGCCGGGCGTGGGGGAGGAGAGCGGCGGCAAGCACCGGCGAGTGGTGAGACGGCTCCTGACATAGTAACCTGATGCTCTCGGCCCGGACTCAAGCTGAGCGGTCAGACATTGAGAGACGCTCCTACAGCTGCCCGTGCGCTCCGATTCCTCGCCCTCGCGAGCGTGTCGCTGTGGGTCGCGTGCAGCACGGGAGGAGTGGAGGCCCTCTCCAAGGAGGGCGAGGCCTGCACGGAGACGCGTGACTGCCTCCCCGCCTTCGTGTGTATCTCTGTGCGCTGAGTTACGCTGACGGTGGGGCCCCATCCCAGCGAGGGCGACTTCCGTGTGCCCGAGCGCCCCGTCGACGCCGGCGTGCCCTTGGGCGGGGATGCTGGGGCTCCGGCTTCTGCCCCTTCCGACGGCTGGGGATGGCCAGGCTACCGCGGGGTCTCCTGCGACATCCCCGGAGTAGACTCCGCCTCCGTTTACGAGCACTGCCGAAGCACGGAGCATGGCGGGAACGTCTGGTGGCGGCAGGGCCCTGCCTGCGAGCCCGGCGGACAGGAGGGAGGGCCCGGGCAAGAATACGCCTCCAGCATCGAGTGTGACTGGGAGGACCCCTTCTACACCTACTTCGTTGGCATCCTGAAACTGGCGTTCCAGGATGCAGCGGTTGGCCATTAGCGATTAGCTCTTGGCCAGAATGCAGTGATTTCGGGTGCCTGGCTAACGGCTAACGGCTAACGGCTAGCGGCTCCCGCCCTGGAAGGCCGCTTTCAGGGCGGGAACTACTTCACCTGTGGCGGATCCTGTCACTACGTGCTGGCGGAGATCAGCGGGCTCTACACCGAGCACGACGGCTACGTCTGGGAGGCCGGCTACGGCTACGGGGTCCTCGACGTGCGCCGCGCCACGGCCACGGTCAGGGAGCACCTGAGCAACGTGAAGCCCTTCGAGGACGGCGGGCGCGTGGTGCACGAGGCGCCGCCAGGGCTGGTCAGCGTACAGGAGTCCGGTCACGGCTGCGTCGACTACTACCTGCACGGCAATCCGCCGACCTACGAGCGCACCGCGGCCGAGCGTTACCTCACGGTCCCCGAGCACGCCCGCCTCTCAGGCGTCACGGAAGCGGTCGTGGGCCTGCGTCCCGCGGACAACCTGGCACACCCGAGCGCCTGGATGGTCACAGCCGTAGTCCCCGTCCTGCCCGACGGCCGCGTGGACATGCGCCTGCTCGCAGGGACCGAGGTCAGGAAGGTCAACGGCTGGCCCGAGGACGCGCCGACCGGGCCCATCTCCATGAACGAGGCTCGCGGCTGGTTCGAGAGGATGGTGTGGTACAGCGGCGTCAAGTGCCAGCCGTCTCGGTAAACGTCGAGTGGCATCGGAGCTCGCCGAGCCTTGCTGAAGGAGGCGCGATAGGATGCCGCCCCCGCAGGAGGCGCCGATGCAGGGCAGATTGAACCTTCCTATCCCGCCACCGGCGCCCTTGAGCGGCGCGGCCGCGGCTCTCTTCGCGGTCGTCTCGATGCTCGTCTCCGCGCCAGCAGGGGCAAACGACGCCTCCTTCTACGGAGACGGCGCCACCGTCTTCGCGGTCAAGGAGGAGCGCGTCTCCATGGAGCGCGAGGACATCACGATCCGCCACGACCCGAAGGGCGGCCGGCGGCGCGGAGAGCCTCGCTCCAACGCGGCAGCGCAAGCTCGCGATCTTTGGTAGGGAGTCCGCCTTGCCCGCTCGCGCTCACGCCATGGAGGACTGCACTATGAGCCGCCGCCTAGCATTCTTGTCGCTCGCCCTTCCCGCCGCCATCGTCCTTGCGGTCGCCGCGCTGCCGGCCGTCTCTTGCGGTGGCTCCGCCGTCGCGGCGAAGTCCGCGGGAGCGGTCCCGGACGCCAACATGGAGCGGACCCAGATCCCGGACGCCTACAAGTGGAAGCTCGGGCCGCTCTTCGCGGGTGACGACGCGGCCGACAAGGCGGTGGAGAAGGCCAAGGCCGGTGTGGAGAAGGCGAAGGGCTGCAAGGGCAAGCTCGCAGACGGGCGTGAGCTCAAGAGCTGCCTCGACCTCTACTTCGAGACCCGGCTGGTCACTCAGAAGCTGACGCTCTACTCGAACCTCCGCTACGACAGCCACAAGTCAGAGGCGAATCTCCAGGCGAGGCACCACGCCGCCCTGGGCCTGTATGGGACCTTCATGCGCGAGACCTCCTTCTTCCGGGAGGAGATCATGGCCCTCGAGGACTCGGACCTCGCCGCCGCGTACAAGAAGGCCAAGGGGCTCGAGCACTACAAGCCCTACATCGACGAGCTGCGCCGGCGTCGCTCCCGCGTGCTCGGGGCCGAAGCCGAGAGGGTGCTCGCCCTCGCCGGAGACAACCTCTGGGCCGAGATCGACCTCAACGAGATCCCGTCGGACTTCGAGAAGGCCTTCGGCGGCTTCCTGACCGACCTCCCGCTGCCGAAGATCCACGACGAGCAGGGCAAGGAGGTCCAGCTCACGTTCTCCAGCTACGGTCGCTTCCGGGGCTCCAAGAAGCGCGAGGTGCGCCGTGAGACCGTCGAGGAGTTCTTCGGAGCGCTCCACGGCTGGCGCCACACCCTCGCGGCGCTCTTCAGCGGCCAGGTCAACCTCAACATCTTCTACGCCAGGTCCCGCGGCTACGACACCGCGCTCCACGCCTATCTCGACAAGGACAACATCGACCCCGCGGTGGTGCACAACCTCATCGACACCATCCGCGCCAACCTGCAGCCGCTGCACGACTACGTGGCGCTCCGCAAGAAGGCCATGGGCTTGGACGAGATCCACATCTACGACCTCTACGCGCCCCTCGTGCCGGGGGTGGACCAGGAGGTGAGCTACGAAGAGGCCATGGAGATCCTGCCGAAGGCCCTCGCCCCCCTCGGCAAGGGCTACGTCGGCGTGCTGAAGGAGGGCTTGGACCTCGACAACGGCTGGGTGGACGTCTACCCGCACAAGCACAAGAAGTCGGGCGCCTTCTGCGCGAGCGTCTTCGGAGTCCACCCCTTCATCAAGATGAATTACTTCGCCGAGGTGGACGACCTCTCCACGCTGGCCCACGAGTTCGGCCACGCCATCCACAGCCACCTCGCCATGGGCACCCAGCCCTACTTCTCCTCCAACTACACCACCGTCGTCGCCGAGACGGCCTCGACGACCAACGAGAAGTTCCTGTCGGACTACCTGCTCGCCAACGCCAAGAGCGACAAGGAGCGCCTCTCCCTCCTCGCCGGCCTCGTCGAGACCCTGCGGACGACCATCTACCGCCAGACCCTCTTCACCGAGTTCGAGCTCCGCGCGCACACCGCGGCCGAGGAGGGCACCCCGCTCACCGCCGAGCTCCTGAACGCCACCTACCGAGAGCTCATAAAGGACTACTACGGCCCCCACTTCACCATCGGCGAGCACGACGACATCGAGTGGGCCTACGTGCCGCACTTCTACTACAAGTACTACATGTACTCGTACGCCCTCGGCCTCGCGTCGGGCATCGCGCTCGCGGACCACGTCCAGGAGAAGGGCGCCCCCGCGGCCAAGGCTTACCTCGACATGCTGCGGGCCGGCTCCTCCAGGCCGACCGTGGACCTGATGAAGGCCGCCGGCGTCGACCCGACCAAGCCCGAGGCCATCGAGGTCGCGGCCCGGCTGCTCGCGAAGTCGGTGGCCGAGATGGAGGGGCTGCTCCCGAAGGACTAGCGCCAGAACAAGCGATTAGCCATTAGCCACAATGCCGGTCACTTAGGAGCTTCGCCAGCCCACGAATCGAACGCCGGGCGCGCAGAGATGTGGCCGTACACGTACACGTCCACGTACTCGTACCCGTGCACGTGCACATTCCCCCTCCTCCTCCTCGTCCACAGCACACAACGGTCCTCTCCGGCGACGTCGACCAAGCCAACGGAACTCCTGTCATTGTGCGGCAGTGCTCATCAAGATGGCGCGCCAACGGATCTCTGTTCGTAGATGTGCACAAGGACGGGTCGCGTGCACGCGCATGAGGAGGAGGCCGAGGACGTGCACGTGGACGAGGACGAGTACGGTTCCAAGCGCTCAGCCGTGCGAAAGTGAGACCGTCACGCGTTAAGTGACCGGCATTGAGGCTAACCACGAACAAGGAGTTTGGGCACGAAACAAGGTGTTTCGCTTGCGAAACGCCCGCCCCGCAAACTCCCGCGGTAGGGGCGTTCTGCTTCAGAACCCCCGCCCCCGCGAACCGTGGCTTGAGCCGAGCCCGGCCCGAAGCCGGGCAATTCGCGCTCCTCGCTCGGCGTGGCACAATGGGCGCTATGAGACCTCTCTTGGTCATACCGGCCTCCCTCCTGGTACCGATCATCGTCTTCGCGTTGACTTGCTCGTCCGCCGCGGCCGGCGAGCCGGGCGGGGCTACCCTGCTGTATGGCGGCCGCGTCTTCACCGGGAGCTCCGACGCTCCGGATGCGACATGGATCGCGCTCCGCGGCGACCGCATCGCGGCGGTGGGGCAGGGCGCCGGAGTCCCCGAGGCCTGGGCCGGCGCAGAGATCAAGGTCGATCTCGCGGGCCGCTTCGTGCTCCCCGGCTTCGTCGACGCGCACGTGCACTTCGTCGACGGCGGGCTCTCGCTGCTCCAGACGGATCTGAACGAGGTCCGCTCGCCCGAGGAGCTCGAGGCGGCGTTGCGCCGAGCCAGGGAGCGGCCCATCGGGGGTTGGGTGCTCGCCCGCGGTCTTGACCTCCTGGCCCTGGGCGGGGAGCTGCCGAACCACGAGAACCTCGGCTCGAGGCTCGGCTCGGAGCCGGCCTTCGTGGCGCTGAAGTCGGGGCACCACTTCTACGTGAACCCGGCAGGCCTCGACGTGATCGGCGTCGACCGTGACACCGAGGATCCGGAGCGCGGCCGCGTCGCGCGAGACGAGCGGGGCGAGCCCACGGGGCTCCTCGTCGACATGGCGGGGTGGGACGCGCTCCGGGCGGTCTACGACGGGTTCGGTCTCGATCTCGTCGCGCGGGCGATCCTAGTCGCCGAGCAGCGCGCCTTGAGCTACGGCATCGTCGCCATCGGGGACAACACCTTCTTCCCGGTGCACGCGGCCCAGATGCTCAGGCTCTCGCGCCGCGGCCACCTGAAGCTGCGCATCTCCACGCGCAGCTTCGGGCCGGTGGAGGACACCCGCTTCCTGATGAAGAACCTCGGCGTCGCGATGTCCGGCGAGTCGGACGCGCGAGTCCGCTTCTTCGGGGCCAAGCACTTCATGGACGGCTCCCTCTCGATGTCTACCGAGGCGCTCGGCGAGCGCCGCTCCAGGTCTCCCGGAGACCCGGTGCACATGAGCGAGGACGACGCCACCGAGGCGCTCCTCTTCGCGGGCTCCTTCGGCACGGCCTACCACGTGCAGGGCCGGGAGGGGGTCGAGCGGCTGCTGCGAGCGCGGGAGGCCGTCGGCGCGAGGCGGCGGGCGCCGATGCCGGACGTGCTCGACCACTGCGGGAGCTGCTCGGAGGAGGTCGCCGAGCGCATCGCCGAGGCTGGCTTCCGCGTGACCGTGCTGGCGCCGCAGCTTCACGAGATGCGAGAGCTGCACGCGGCGTATGGCGACGAGGTCTCCGCCGGGCTGCTGCGGTGCCGCGGCCTCTTCGAGGCAGGCATCGGGCCGGCCCTGACGACCGATTGGCCCTACGGCGCGCCACCGGCCGCCCCTTACCCGGCCGACGTCTGGGGCCGGCTCGGGCTCGCGCCCCTGGCCTCGATCGCGGTGGCCGTGTCCGGCAAGGATCCGGCGGGTGAGCCCATCGCCGGGCTCGAGGAGCGCACGGTGCCCCTCGTCGAGGCCCTGCGCGGCGTGACGAGCTACGGGGCGGCGACCATCGGCAGAGCCGGCGACCTCGGGCGCCTCGCCGAAGGCTACCGCGCCGATCTGGTCGTGCTGCCCGGCGATCCCTTTCAGATGGACCCGGTCGAGCTCTACCGCCTCGACGTCGACGAGACTTGGATCGCGGGTGAGCGCGTCTATCGCAAGGGTGACCCGAAGCCCGCCGCGGAGATCGAGGCCGCGGCCGCGGCGGCCTCGGGCGAGCCCCTCGGCTGGACGCCCTCGCCGATCATCGGCTACGACCCCGTCCCCGGCCTGATCGTGGGCGCGGCCCTCTTCGTGCATCCTTACAGGCTGCGGGGGCCCCTCGGCCACGCTGAGGTGATGGTCGTGCCTTTCCAGCGCGCGCG
>CAZQPP010000396.1:0-7902 GCA_964594295.1 uncultured Myxococcales bacterium
CCATGATCTCGGCGATGGTGAAGCAGTCGTGGACCTCGCAGACGTCGATGTCCGAGGGCTGCTTGCCTGACATGTTGTAGGCGAGCTCGGCGGACTTCGAGACCGCGTTGAGGGCGGTCATGTCCTTGCGGGAGTGGTAGGCGATGGTGTCCGAAGCCTGGCCCACGCCGAGGATCTTCACCGGCCGGCCCTTGGCGATCCCGGCCGCCTTGTCGGCGGGGCACAAGATGGCCGCGGCGGCGCCGTCGGTGATCGGCGAGCAGTCGAGGATGCGGAGCGGGTCGGCCACGAGGACCGAGTTGAGCACGGTGTCGACCGTGATCTTCATCGGGTACTGGCTGACCGGGTTCTTGGAGCCGTTGAGGTGGTTCTTCACCGCCACCATGGCCATCTGCTCCCGGGTCGTGCCGTACTTCTGCATGTGGGCCACGGCCATCATGGCGTAGAGGCCCGGGAAGGTGATGCCCGAGAAGGCCTCCCACTCCTGATCGGAGGCGGTGGCCAGCGCGTAGGTGGCCTCGTCGCCGCCCACGTCGGTCATCTTCTCGACGCCGCCGACGAGCACGATGTCACTCGCGCCGCTGGCGACCTCCAAGAAGCCGGTGCGCATGGCGACGCCGCCGGAGGCGCAGGCGGACTCGACCCGCGTGGCGGGGACCGGGGTCATGCCCAGGTAGTCCGCCATCAGGGCGCCGAGGTGCTCCTGGCCTACGAAGAGGCCGCTGGACATGCAGCCGACGTACATGGAGTCGACCTTGTCGACGCCCGCGTCGTCCAGAGCTTTGAGGGATGCTTCCACGTAGAGGTTCCTGAGCGACTTCTCCCAGATCTCGCCGCCCTTGGTGATCCCCACGCCGATGATTGCTACGTCTCGCATGGTGACCTCCTTTACTCCGCCTTCCGGATCTTGTGGCGGAACTTCGCGTAGGCCCCGTACTCAAGGTAGATCGGAGCGTCGTCCAGGTAGGAGCGCGTCTTGCGCGCGAGCTCTTGCACCTCGAGGATGCGGTCGGTCACGGTGATTACGAAGCCGTCCGAGCCCGAGCCCGAGCCGTAGGAGCACATCATGATCTTGTTGCCCGGCTTGGCGATGTCCAAGATCGCGGTCAGACCGATGGGGGAGGCGCCCGAGTAGGTGTTTCCGAGCGTCGGGACCAGCCACCCGGTCTCCATCTGCTCCCGCTTGAAGCCGAGCATCTTGCCGGCCCGCATCGGGAACTTGCCGTTGGGCTGGTGGAAGACCGCGAAGTCGAAGTCCTCGGGCTTCATGCCGGACTTCTCCAGCAGGGCCTCGGTCGCCCCGACGACGTGCGCGAAGTAGGCGGGCTCACCGGTGAAGCGGCCTCCGTGGCGCGGGTAGTGCTGGTACTCGCGGCGCCAGAAGTCGGGCGTGTCGGTCATGAAGGAGTTGGTGACGTCGAAGGTCGCCAACAGGTTCTCGCTGCCGATGATGAAGGCAGCCGCACCCGCGGCGGCCGAGTACTCGAGGGCGTCGCCAGGCGCGCCCTGAGAGGTGTCAGCGCCGATGGCCAGCGCGTACTCGACCTCACCAGCCTTGACCAGGCTCTGGGCCACGAACATGCCCTCCGAGCCGGCCTTGCAGGCGAACTCGAAGTCGGCGACGTGGCAGTAGGGGGTCGCGCCGATGGCCTCGGAGACCACCGTGCCCGACGGCTTGACCGCGTAGGGGTGCGACTCCGACCCGATGTAGCACGCGCCGATCTTCTGCGGGTCCACGCCGCCGGAGCGCGCCAGCGCATTCCGGGCGGCCTCGACCGACATGGTGATCACGTCCTGGTCCGGGGCCGGGACCGACTTTTCTCTGAGCTGAAGTCCGCGCTCGTAGCTGGGCGCGTCCTGCCCCCACACCTTCGCGATCTCCCGCACCTTTATGCGGTGACGCGGGATGTAGGCGCCATATCCGACAATGCCTGCAACCATCCGTTTCTCCTGTCCGGGGCCGGCAGGCGGAATGGGCGCCCCGCCTGCGTGGCCGGGAAAAGGGTCGCGGATGCTACTGCCGAGGGGGACCGGGCGTCAATCCCCGTGTCAGCCGGCGAGCATTTATGGGCGCCTCGGGCGCCGGCCTCCCGGGGGAGGCGACTGCAGTGTCAGTAGCTGTGGGTGCCGAGCACCACCTTGATGCCAAACTTGCTCTCGAGCACCGGCGTCAGGTCGTCGACGTCGATGGGGCACTCGGCGTGCTCCATGGCGAGCTTCATGCACGTGCCGAGGTGCAGCACCTCGATGTTGCGTCCGAGGTTCTTGGTCAGCTCGTTCAGGAGCTTGACCCGCGGGACGACGTTGCCCGGGCAGTCGCCGCAGTCGGTCATGGCGACGAGGTCGATCTCGTCGTGGCGACCGAACTCCGCATTCTTCTCGGCCATGCCCTTGTAGCACTTGGCGCAAGCGATACAGGAGTGATCCTTGATTCTCTTGCAGTAGAGCACCGCTATCCTGGCCACGGTAGCTCCTCCTCGGTTGTTGGGGTCAGGGGTCAGTAAATCAGGCTCTTCCCCTCGTTCGGCCTCCCCGAGGTATCTGCGAGCACCGCCTCGATGCGCAGGCGCGCCTGGTTGATCTCTTCCTCGTTGCCGCCGAGCCAGAGCCGGCCGAATGCTCCGAAGGTGATGACCTCCAAGAGCTCGATGTCGGCCGCTTTCTCCGCCTCGTTTGCCGCGATGGCCGCGTAGCCGGCCGGGTGCACCTCGAGGATGTAGAGAGTCTGGTCCTCGAGGATCACGTTCCCGTGGCGCATGCGGTTGATGATCTGGCCGTGGTGGTTGTCGATGCCGGTGATCACCTGGGCCGAGACGATGCGCGGCTTGAGGCGCGCCTCCTCGCTGGCACCGAAGAAGCTGAGCGCGGCCTCGCCCGCGGCGAGCACCTGGCCCTGATCCTCGTGGTGCACCTCGAGCATGCCGTATGCGCGCTCGACGACCTGCATGGCCGGGATGCACTCGGTGCTCTTGAGCACCATGTCGGTCACTCGCTCGATCGAGAGCCCTGGTGAGACCTCGATGAAGAGTGACGCCTGGTGCTCGAGAGGCAGGAAACCGCGCGCCACGGTCGCGATGAATGACGCGAGCTGCGGCTGAAGCGAGTCGATGAAGGAGTAGGTGCGGAGCTCGATGCCCACGGCGTCCTCCCTGTGGGCTTTCTCCAGAGCTAGCACGCCCGCCTCCCGGTGTCACTTGGGGACAGTCCCCGAATCGAAATCACTTGGGGACAGTCCCCGAATCGAAACGTGTCCGCGCTTTCGTTACTCCCCGAGGATCTCCGCCCACTCCGCAGAGCCCACCCACTCCGTGGCCGCCTCGATCAGCGGCGCGAGGATCGTGTCCTCGCTGATGTGCGGCACGCGCTCGCGGAAGGCCTCGTGGATGGCGTTGAGCTTGTCGTTGGGCCGGGCCGGCTTGCGAAGATCGACGCCCTGCGCCGCGCAGAGGGTCTCAACCGCCAGCACGCGTTCGGCGTGCTCCGCGATCTGGAGGGCTTTGAGCGCCGCGGTCATGCCCATGGAGACGTGGTCTTCCCTGTTCGCCGAGCTCGGGATGCTGTCCACGCTGGCCGGGTGGGCCAGGACCTTCGCCTCGGTGACCAGGCTGGCCGCTACGACCTGCGCGATCATGAAGCCGCTGTTGAGCCCGGTCTCTTCTGCCAGGAAGGCCGGCAGCCCGGATGAGAGGTGCGGGTTGACGAGCTGCTCGACGCGTCGCTCCGACATGCTCATCAGCGCGGTGAGCGCGGTGCCGAGGTTGTCGAGCACCAGCGCCACGGGCATGCCGTGGAAGTTGCCCCCGCTGATGACGTCGCCCTCCTCGGGGAAGACAAGGGGGTTGTCGGTTACGCTGTTGACCTCCCTCTCCAAGACCTCGCCCACGTGGTCGACCGCGTCCTTGAAGGCACCGTGGACCTGGGGCATGCAGCGCAGGGAGTAGGGGTCTTGGACCTTCCCGCACTCCGCGTGGCTGCGGACGATCTCGGAGTCAGCGAGGAGCGAGGCGAGGAGCGTGGCCGACCAGGCCTGGCCGGGGTGCGGCCGCAGGGCGTGGATGCGGGGATCGAAAGCTACGGGTGAGCCGAGCAGGGCCTCCAAGGACCATGCGCCGGCCACATTGGCGTAGGCCGCGAGCGCTCGGGCCCTGGCGTGCGCCAGGATGCCCACGGCTGTCATCGCCTGGGTGCCGTTGACGAGGGCGAGGCCCTCTTTGGCCTCGAGGCGGATGGGCTCGATGCCGGCAGCCGCCAGCGCCTCTCCGCCTGTCATCAAGCGCCCCTGGAAACGTGCCTCGCCTTCGCCGACGAGCACCAGGGCCAGGTGGGCCAGGGGCGCCAGGTCTCCGGACGCGCCGACCGAGCCGCGCGAGGGGATGACCGGGTGCACGCCGCGCTCCAGCATCCGGCAGAGGGTCTCGACGAGCTCGACCCGCACGCCCGAGTGCCCCTGGGCGAGCACGTTCGCGCGCAGCAGGAGCATGATCCGGACAGCCTCGTCGGGGAGCGGCGGGCCGACCCCGCACGCGTGGCTTCGGATGAGGTTGATCTGAAGCTCGCGCAGGCGACCGCGCTCTATCCGGATGTCGGCCAGCGCGCCGAAGCCGGTGTTCACTCCGTAGACCGGGGCGTCGTCCGGGCCGTGGGCGTGGTGCTCGACCAGGGCGCGGGCAGCCTCCACCCTGGCGCGAGCTGTCTCATCGACGCCGACACGCACCTCGCCGGTCGCCGCGGCGAGGACCTCTTCAAGGGAGAGGTGCGCGCCGACGGAGATGTCGACGGGCGGGGGCACGGCCGGCGGCCTCGCCCGGAGGCCTAGTTAACCTCCTCGACGTCGATCACTCCGTCCTCGCTCTGGCCGCTGTCGCCCGAGGTGGTTCCGCCCTCAGCCTGTGCCTGCTGTTGCGCGCCTGCCGCCTCGGCCTGCTGCTTGTAGGCGGCCTCGCTGAGCCGGTAGGCCACGTTCTGAAGCTTCTCGCGCGCGCGCGTCATCTGCTCGGCGTCGTTGGTCTCGAGGGCCTTCTTCGCGTCGGCGATGGCCTCGTCGAGCTGCCCGCGGTCGTCCTGGCTGAGCTTGTCTCCGAGCTCCTTGAAGGTCTTCTCGGTCTGGTAGACGAAGCCGTCGAGCTCGTTGCGCAGCTCGATCTGCTCGCGCCTCTTCTTGTCCTCCTCGGCGTTGGCCTCGGCGGCCTCGACCGCGTCCTCGATGTCGGTCTCGGAGAGGCCGCTGCTGGCCTCGACGCGGACCTTCTGCTCCTTGCTGGTGGCCTTGTCCGTGGCGGTAACGTGCAAGATGCCGTCGGCGTCGATGTCGAAGGAGACCTCGATCTGCGGGATGCCGCGAGGGGCGAGGGGGATGCCGTCGAGGTTGAACTTGGCCAGGGTGCGGTTGCCGGCCGCCATGGGCCGCTCGCCCTGAAGCACGTGGACGGTGACGCTCGTCTGGTTGTCCTCGGCGGTGCTGAAGATCTCCTTCTTGGTCACCGGGATGGTCGTGTTGCGGGTGACCAGGGTGGTCATGACGCCGCCGAGGGTCTCGATGCCGAGGGAGAGAGGCGTAACGTCCAAGAGCACGACGTCTTGGACCGTGCCGGAGAGCACGCCGCCCTGGATGGCGGCGCCGATGGCGACGACCTCGTCCGGGTTGACGCCCCTGTGGGGCTCGCGGCCGAAGAAGTCCTTGACCCTCTGCTGCACGAGAGGGATTCGGGTCGAGCCGCCGACGAGGACCACCTCCTCGATGTCGCCCGAGGACTTCTTGGCGTCCTTGAGCGCGCGCTCGCAGGCGCGGAAGGTCTTGTCTACGAGGTCGCCGACGAGGGACTCGAGCTTCGCCCGGGTCACCGTCATGACCATGTGCTTCGGCCCGGAGGCGTCGGCGGTGATGAAGGGGATGTTGATCTCGGTCTCCATCTTCGTGGAGAGCTCGATCTTGGCGCGCTCGGCGGCCTCCTTGAGGCGCTGGAGGGCCATGCGGTCCTCCTTGAGGTCGATGCCGTTCTCCTTCTTGAACTCGCCGGCGATGTACTCGATGAGGCGGTGGTCGACGTCGTCGCCGCCGAGGTGGGTGTCGCCCGCGGTCGAGAGGACCTCGACCACGTTGTCGCCTACCTCGAGGATGCTGATGTCGAAGGTGCCGCCGCCGAAGTCGTAGACAGCGATGACCTCGTTGGTCTTCTTGTCGAGGCCGTAGGCGAGGGCGGCCGCGGTCGGCTCGTTGATGATGCGTCGCACCTCGAGGCCCGCGATTCGCCCCGCGTCCTTGGTCGCCTGGCGCTGGCTGTCGTTGAAGTAGGCAGGCACCGTGATGACTGCCTCGGAGACGGTCTCGCCGAGGTAGTCCTCGGCCGCCTTCTTGAGCTTGCGCAGCACGTGGGCGCTGATCTCGGGCGGGCTGTAGGCCTTGCCCCGCGCCTCGATGTGGGTGTCACCGCTCTCGGCGCGCACGAGCTTGTAGGGCAAGCGCTTGGCGTCCTCGGTGGTCTCCCCGAAGCGCCGGCCGATGAGGCGCTTGACGGAGAAGACGGTGTTCTCGGGGTTCACGATGGCCTGGCGCTTGGCGACCTGGCCGACGAGGATCTGCCCCTTGTCATCAAAGGCGACCGTCGACGGGGTGAGGCGATCTCCCTCTTCGTTCGTGATGACCTTGGCGTCCTTGCCTTCCATGACCGCCACGACCGAGTTTGTCGTGCCGAGGTCGATTCCGATGATCTTGGCCATGGGTTTCTCCTGCTCGATCAATCAGCGTTGGAAGCGAAAGCCGCACGTTTTCATTGGGTTGGCGGTTCCCGGCTCCCGGCGCTCCCAAAGATAGGGACGGTCTGGTCGATTTCAAGTACCCCTTGCCGCCATGGGGCGTGAAAAACTAGGATTCACCGCCCTCTTCTGCCCGTCGCTCGGGAGCCGCCGATGTTCCGGAACCGAATCCTCCACGTCGCGCTGTCGGTCTGCCTCGCGCTCTCGCTGCCGGTCTGCGCCGGCAGCGGCTCCTCGAGCGGGCTCGGGCCCGCGCCCGCCGTCGGCGGCGACCTCAGCGCGCTGAGCGACGGCCGCGCCCCGACCGACTGGGATCGCGGGGGCCGTCCGGGAACGTCGGACTCGGCGACGGGCAGCGGCTCGGGCGACGGCAGCGGCCAGGGCTCGGACTTCGAGGCGTGCCCGGAGCCCCGCGGCATCCTCTGCCCGTGCAAGTCGAACGAAGATTGCGAGTCCGGGTGGTGCGTCGAGGGGCCGGACGGCCTGGTCTGCACCGAGGCCTGCATCGACGCGTGCCCGCCGCGTTTCGCCTGCAAGCAGATCACCGGGGTCGAGGGGGACCTGATCTTCTTGTGCATCTACCCCTACGGCCGCCTGTGCCGCCCGTGCACTGCCGACTCCGACTGCGTCGGCGGAGGTGGCTCGCTCTCGGACCGGTGCGTGGACGGGGCCGGGCACGGCCAGTTCTGCGGAGCCGGCTGCACCGAGACCCTCCCCTGCCCCGAAGGCTTCGCCTGCGCCGACGTGACCACGGTCACCGGTGAGCCGGCCAAGCAGTGCGTGCCGGGCGGCGGCATCTGCCCGTGCACCGAGGACCTCGACGGGCAGAGCATGGTCTGCGACCCGCGGCCCCTCGGCTTCCGCTGCCCGGGCACGATGACCTGCAGCGAGGGCAGCTGGTCGGACTGCAGCACGCTGAAGCCGCCGACGGAGTCCTGCGACGGCGTTGACAACGACTGCGACGGGGATGTGGACGAGGACTTCGGGGAGCAGACCTGCGGCCTCGGCGAGTGCCGCAAGACCGTGCCGATCTGCGACAACGGCACGGTGATCACCTGCGCCGAGGTCGAGATGAAGCCCGAGGCGGAGGTGTGCGACGGCAAGGACAACGACTGCGACAGCGGGGACGACGAGGACAGTGGGGAGGTC
>CAZQPP010000397.1:0-7893 GCA_964594295.1 uncultured Myxococcales bacterium
GGTTGAAGACGATGCGGCAGTTGTCCTCCTCGTCCTCCACCTCGTCGTTGTCGTCGTCCGGATCGCAGGCGTCCCCTGCCCCGTCCTGGTCGAGGTCCTGCTGGTCGGGGTTGACGGTCTTGGGGCAGTTGTCGTGGGTGTCGGCGCGCCCGTCGTCGTCGTCGTCGAGGTCGACGCAGTCCGCGAGGGCGTCGTTGTCGGTGTCGTCGAAGCCCTTGTCGGTCACGCCGTCGCAGTCGTTGTCCTCGCCGTCGCAGACGTCGGGGGCAGGCTCGGGGGCGTTGCAGCTCCCGTGGCCGTCGACGCACACGGTGGTCCCGGCGCAGCCGCCGTGCTGGTTCCTCCGGGTGCATTCGCTCTCGTGGAGCTCCTCGTCGGTGTCCCCGTCGCAGTCGTCGTCCTTTCCGTTGCAGACCTCGGGCTCGGGGTCTTTCGCGTCGCAGTCGGTCAGGCCCTCGGTGGTGCAGCGCCTCGAGCCCTCGCAGGCGTGACCGTCCTTGACCCGCACGCAACGCGTCTTCGCCCCGACCTCGACGGCGAGCGGGCTGCACTCGCAGCGCCCCAGGTTTGGCAGGCACTGGTTCGAGCGGCTCTCCCCGTCCAAGAGGAGGACATCCTCACAGTGAAAGCCCGCCGGGCAGTCGTCCGAGCTCTCGCAGCGGTTGCCGCAGAAGCTCCCGCGCTCGGGCCCGAAGGGCACGCACCGGTCGCCGGGGTTGCCGGTGCCGAGCTCGACGCACTCCTCGTCCTCCGAGCAGGGCCGGCAGAGGTTGGGCAGGCCCGGCAGGCACAGCAGGATCGGGTCCTGGCCCGGGTTCTGGAGCAGGCGGCACATCCACCCGGTCGGGCAGTCCTGGTCCACACAGAAGTCGCTGCAGACCCGCCCGAGGTAGGCGGCCACGCAGAGGCTGCTCCTGCAGTCGCTGCCGTCCTTGCACTTGTCGCCGACCTCCCCCGTGCCCGGCACGATGTCTCCGAAGCTGATGATGTCGGGCGCGTCCACATCGGGCTCGGGCGTGCTGCTCTCGCCGGCGGCTGGATCCGGGAGCGGGCGGGACCACGCCTCGCCGTCCTTTTGTACCTCGGTGTCCGCGATCTCGGCTCCGACGCTCCCGGGGTCGGGTACCGGCACGTCTACCCAGCCTGGGGTGGAGGAACCCGACGAGCCGGAGCTGCACGCGGCCGCGGCCCAGAGGAGCCCCGCGACGGCCAGGGGCGCAACAATGCGGACAATCGTCATCGCGCAGACAGAGGTAGCACACGGAGGTTGGGGATTCTAGAGAATGTGGTAAACGGGGCGCCCGTTTGAGGTCACATGCGCCCTCCCCTCCTCCTCCTCGTCTCCTTGCTCGCGGCGTCGGCGCTCCTCCCTGCCGCGACCGCGAACGCCAAGGACATGCGCGGCAAGCTCGGTGTCGGAGCGACACGGAGCCTGAGCGGCGCCGAGGCCATCGCCGTCCGCTACTGGGCGACGCGCTCGGTGGGCGTGGAGCTAATGGGAGGCGTAGGGCTGACCCGCAAGAAGGACGAGTCGCTCCGCACGGCCCTCGCCGGCGGTTTCCAGCTGATCTTCGTCCTGCGCGAGCTCGGCCCGGCCAACCTCCTCACCGGAATCCGCGGCACGGTCGGCTTCATCAACGAAGACTCCGCGACCGAGGGCCAGGGAGGAGGGGGTGGCACCGCGCAGATCGCCGTAGAGCTGCCCGTCACAGTCGAGTACCACTTCGCCGATGCCTTTTCGGTCCACCTCGCTTTCGGCCTCCTCGCCTCATTCATCCCCGATGACGGCGCGATCCTCGACGGAGGCCCCGTCCTGCTCGGCGGAGGCTCCGAGCCTGGCAGCGTGGCCCTGGGCTTCGGCTCGGGTGGGCTGCTCGGCGGAGCTGGCTTCACCTTTTACTTCTAATTCTACAACTTCCTACGGAGTTATCGGTCCATGCCGTACATCATCACCGAAGAGTGCATCGTCTGCAACGCGTGCGTCGACGACTGCCCGACCGAGGCGATCTCCGAGGGTGACGACATCTTCCTCATCGATCAGGACAAGTGCATCGAGTGCGTCGAGGAGTCCGACGAGGCTCAGTGCGTAGAGGTCTGCCCGATCGACGACTGCATCATCCTCGACCCCAACAACAAGATGTCCAAGGACGACCTCATCGCGCGGCGCAACGAGCTGCTCGGCTGATTCTCTGTCGCCGGGAGCCGGTCTGCCGGCACCCGGGCGAGCACATACAGGCGACGCACCCCACGGCTGCCTGACCGGATTGTCATAAGGGCGCGACAGCGCGTAATCTCGCGGCATGGCCGCCACGCGTTCGCCGCGCCCCCTCGTCCCACCGTCGGTTGCCCGCATCCGGCCCTACGTCCCGGGCCGCTCCGAGGAGGAGATCCGCCGGGCCTACGGGCTCGAGCGCGTCATCAAGCTGGCGAGCAACGAGTGCCCGCTCGGCCCCTGCCCGGGCGCCATCGAGGCCATATCCCGGACGGCCGCGAGCTGTCACCGCTACCCCTCGGTGGACAACTCCCTCCTGCGCAGGGCGCTCGCAGAGCGCTTCTTCGTCCGCGAGGCGAACGTGATGCCGGGCTCGGGCAGCGAGTCCATCATGGCCTGCATCGTGCGAGCCTTCCTGCTCGACGATGACGAGGTCATCACCGCCGCGGGCACCTTCCTGGGCTTCGAGGTCATCGTGCAATCCCGCGGTGTGCGCGTGCACAGGGTGCCCCTCGACGAGCACTTCCGCTTCGACCTCGACGGGATGCTCGAGCGCCTCAACGACCACACGAAGCTCATCTACGTGGCGAACCCCAACAACCCGACGGGGACCTACGTCAAGCGCGAGGCCTTCGAGCGCTTCATTGAGCAGGTGCCAAAGCACGTGCTCGTCATCTGGGACGAGGCCTACTTCGAGTACGCCCAGGACGCCCCGGACTACCCGGACTCCATGTCCTACCGGCTCGACAACGTCATCACGCTGCGCACCTTCTCCAAGGCCCACGGTCTCGCCGGGCTGCGCCTCGGCTACGGCCTCGCCCACGAGGAGCTCATCACCAGCATCCGCAAGGTCCGCCTCCCCTTCGAGCCGAGCAGCGTGGCGCTTGTGTCCGGCCTCGCCTCCCTGGCCGACCACGCCCGCCTGCGTGAGGTCTTGGAGCTCAACGCCGAGGAGCGCCCGCGCCTCGCGGCCGGCCTGCGGGAGCTCGGCCTCTGGCCCATAGAGGCGGTGGCCAACTTCCTCATGGTCCCCCTCGGGAGCGCGGAGCGCGTGAGCGCCTTGAGCGAGGCCCTCCTCCGCCGGGGCCTGATCATCCGGCCGCTGGGCCCATTCGGCTTCCCGGACGCGGTGCGCATCACCACCGGCACCACCGAGGAGGTCACGACGCTGCTCGAGAACATGGCGGAGGTGCTCGAGGAGCTCCGCACCGAGGGCTGGTGAGTCGGGTGCCGAGCCGCGACCTCGAGCACCTCGAGGAGCTCGCCCGGACCCTGTCGGGCCGCGTTCGCGAGCGCGCGGGCACGTCGCAGCAGCGCCGGCGCGCGCGGACGCTGCTCCGCGAGGCCTTTCAGCTCGAGGAGGCGAGCGAGGAGACGCCGGCAGCCGGGGAGGCGCCCGCCGGCGGCGCGGCGCTCGACCTCGTCCGCAAGCTGGACCGCCTGCTGGCCGCGATGGAGGGAGACTCCGCGGCGCTGCGGTGGTCGGAAGCCCTGGCGCGCAGGCACGGCCGCTCCGGAGCCTGGTACCCGCAGCGCATCAGGGCCGAGCGCGTCACGCTCTGGACGTCGGCAGCCGAGCGCAACGAGAGGCGCCGCCGCGCGCGGCGCGAGTGGCTCGAGGCGCGCGTGGAGGCCGCCTCGGGCGTGGCGAAGACCAACGAGGACACGGGCGATTGTGTAGCCCTGCCGATCGATCCGGACTCCCTGGCTGACTTCGAGCTGATCCCTACGAGGCCCCGCCGGCGTCCGAGAAGGCGTTGACACCCTCGGCCTTTGCCGCGATGCTCCGCCGCCGGAAGACGCCGTGACCGACCAGGATCAAGAGGGTCGCCCCCAAGCCGGGGCGTCAACAGACGTTGGGCTGCGTGAGCTCAGCGAGGAGCGCCCCTGCCCGAAGTGCAAGGCCAAGGTCCTGATCGCGGACCCCGCCTGGGCCTGGGTCGTCGCCTGCGAGAAGTGCAACACCCTGCTCGCGGTGGACGGCTGGAAAGCCCTGGGGCGCGCCCACAAGCCCGGGAGCGCGATAGGGACCCTTCCGGAGGCACGTAGCGGGAGCTACGGCGGCCTCGACTGGCTCTTCGCCGGGGCAGCACGCATGCGCGACCCGGAGGGCTGGACCTGGTGGGAGATCCTGCTGTGGTCGCCGGCGAGCGGGGAGCGACGCTGGGTGACGGCGACCGACGGTCACTACCTGATGGAGCTGCCTCCGCCCCAAGGCGAGGAGCTGCCCGATCTCAAGGATCTGGGGCCGGGTGCAGAGATCTCCTATGCGGGCCTGAAGCTCACGGTGCCGGTCGACACGCCGCGCCGCGGAGAGAAAGGGACGGTAGTGGCCATCACCGGCACCCTGGACTGCGACCTCCGACCGGGCCAGATCTTCTACGACATCGAGGCATACAGCCCTCCTTTCGCCCTCGGCGTGCGGACCTGGCGGAACGGTGAGCCCGAGGTCGGCCTCGAGCGCTGGATTCCGCCCAAGCACGTCAAGCGCTGGCTGCCGGTCGTCGCGGAGGTCGCTGATTGGGCGGCCATGGAGAGCCACAAGGCCGAGCCCCTGTGGCACACCCTGTCCGGCCGGCTGCTCGGGCAGGCTGCCTTCCTGCTCGGGCTCCTCCTCCTGCTTGGCATGGGTCTCTTCGGGCTCGGTGACGGGCGGGTGCTCCTCGGACCGACCTCCATCCGCGTCGCGGAGCTCCTCGAGCAAGGCGAAGGTGGAAAGACCCTGGCTCTCGAGGTCGACGGCACCGCGGACGAGCCGGTGCTCTTCGACTTCGCCATGGCCGCCGGGCAGGTGCCCCCCGACAACTTCTGGGTGCACGTCCAGATCATGCTCCTCGACGCCAAAGACGAGGTGCACTACGTCGGCAACCTCTCGGGCGGGCACTACTCCGGTGTCGAGGGAGGAGAGAGCTGGAGCGAGGGCAGCCGGAGGCTCGCGGGCCGCCTGACAGGCCTGAAGCCGGGCACCTACAAGCTCGCCCTGTCGGCCGAGGTGGAGCTGTGGGGGCGAGGCCGGCGCAACCCGCCGAGCGTGGTGCGCCTCGAGATCCGGCGAGCCGCGTGGGCCAAGGGCGGCGCCTACTTCGTGGCCGCCCTCATGCTGATCCTGAGCCTTCTCGTGCCTGGGTTCCGGGCCCTCCGGCGCTCGGGCGTGACTGGCTCGGATGACGACGAGGACTGAGCGAATGGCACGCGGCCCGAGAGATCCCCATGTGAGGCACCCGGCAGACCGTGTAGGCCTGCGCCTCCTCCTCGGCATGCTGCTCCTCGCCGGGCTGGCCGGCGGCGCGGTGGCCTTCGCGCAGCGCGCGCCCCTCGCGGACAAGGCCGATCCTCGACCGCGTCACGTGCGGACCTACATGGCCTACCCGGGTATCCTGTACATCCCGGGCCGTGGAGCGCCGCGACACCTCCGCGGCGGCGGACCCGGGCTGGGCAAGTGATGAGCGAAGCCACCGACGAGCAAGAGCAGGGCCCCGCGCCCGCGTCTCCACCTGACGAGGCCGCGACCGGCGAGGCGGCTCCTGAAGGCGCAGGGCAGGAAGAGGCCGGCGAGGAGAGAGATCCAGAGGCGCTCTCCCTCGAGCGACTGGTCAGCTCGCGTTTCCCCGACGCCCCCGTCGGCCACATCCTGCCCCACGCCCGCGCCCTGAGGGCCTTGCTCGGCCAGTCGGAGCCCGACTTCCTGCTGCGCTTCGCCGTGGCCGAGGAGCTCGCCCGCAGCCCGCGCACCCGCTGGAGCCGCGAGGCCATGGACTCCGCCCTCCACTGGATCCCGGCGGAGCACCGCGACCGGACGCTCACCGCGCTCCGGCGCGGCGGCTGGCTCGAGCGGGTGGCCGGCAGCGAGCTGCGCCTGACCCAGCGGGGTGCCTCGCTCCTGACGGCCCTGAGCGAGCTCTTCGGCGTGCTGCCCGGCAACGAGGGTGAGCTGGCGCTCGGGGTGCTGCGCCTCGAGTGGGCCGACGCCGCGGGGGTCGCACCCGGACCACTGCTCCGCCACCTGCTCCACCAGGTCCACCGCGTCCTCGACGACGTCGAGCGCGCCCTGCACAGCCGCTCCGAGGCCGCCATCTCGGACGCGGGGCGCCGCCTCGAGGTCAACCTCGAGTGGGCCGTGCGCGCGCGCCAGACCATGGAGAAGATGAAGATCTCCGGCGAGCAGGAGCTGAGCATCGGTCGCTCCCTCGGACGCGCGCTCGCCAGGCTGCACCAGGGCGTTGGGCGCCTGCAGGTCGCGCTGAACGCGCTCGGCAGGGGCCGAATCCCCCTCGGCGCCAGCGGCCTGACCCTGGCCGACGTGGCCGCCTTCATCGGCCGTGCGGACCCGGATCTCCTGGCCGAGCTGGGCTCGGGCAACGTCCACCAGCCCGTCCGCCCCCGCCTCTGCGTCGTGGACAACCTCCTCACCGAGGCGGAGAGCGCGCTCTGCCGCGACGCCTTCGAGGACGGCAGCGAGGCCACCCACGGCTGGGAGCGCGCCATGGACGCCCCGGCCCTCGACGACGCGGGTCCGGAGGCGCCCATCACGCCCGAGCAGGACCCCCTCGCCGCGCTCTCCGGCGACCTCGTGCGCTGGGCGATGGGCCCCGAGCCCATCCCCCTCGACCGGGCCGTCGCCGGCCGTCGCTTCGCCGAGTGCGCCCACCGCCTCGCCATGCTCGTGCTCGCCGAGGAGGGGGTCTTCCCCTTCGACTCCGAGGCGGGCACGAAAGCCATGACCGACACCGGCGGCGCTCAGGGCGAGCGTGCCACGGTCCCGGGCGTGCAGCTCGACGTCCAGGCCCCTGGAGACCTCGCCGAGCCCATGTTCTCCGAGGGAGCCTGCGAGGTCTCGAGCGGCGCGCTCCGCGCGTGGTTCGACGTCAAGCGGAAGAAGCGCTCCTAGAGCAGCTCTCCCGCTCCTCCAGGCGCCCGTCTTCGCCGGAGCAGCACCAGCCAGGCACAGCAGGAGGAGCAAGCCACCAGCCGGCGGGCCGGCAGAGTGCTGCGCCGCGCCGCAGCCTCCCTTGTCCTCGCCGGCCATCGCGCTCCTGGTCGACTCGCCTTCATCCGCTGGGGCCGGGGTACCGGAGGCGTCGCTCTGCGTGGGTGTGCAGTGCCCGCTCCGGCAGCGGCCGCTGAGGTCGCCTGCCTGACACTCGGTGCCATCCGCCACGACATCCGACCGGCAGCCTGAGTACGGGTCGCAGGAGACCAGCTTGCAGGGGTTGCCGTCGTCGAGCTCGGAGCAGTCGCGCCGGCGCAGTCCCGGGGAGAGGACGGGCAGAGTCCGCCGTCGCAGGCGCCGTCCACGGTGCAGAAGAGTCCATCCTCGCAGGCCTCGCCTTCGCGTGTCGGCTGGGCCGTGCAGGCGTCCGCGCCCTCGTCGCAGGCCGGGGTCTGGCACTGAGGCTCCTCCACCGCTCCGCCACAGTTGCGGGGAGCGCTCCGGCACTCACCGGCGATGCACTGCCCGTGCAGCCGGCAGAAGGAGGCCGCGTCGCAGGGTTCGCCCTCACGGATTGGGTCTGCAACGCACGCCGCTGCCGCCTCCGAGCAGCGCGCGACAGCACACTCCTCAGACGAGACCACGTACCCGCAGTCGCGGGGGAGGCCGGCGCAGGTGCCCTCGAGGCAGGCGTCCTCCACGGTGCAGTAGACGCCGTCGTCGCAGGGAGCGGTGTATTGCACGAAGGAGC
>CAZQPP010000398.1:0-7842 GCA_964594295.1 uncultured Myxococcales bacterium
ATGTCCTCGGGCACGTCGAGTGGAGGCAGGTCCGCCGGGATGTCCTCGGGCACGTCGAGTGGAGGCACGTCGACGGGGATGTCCTCGGGCACGTCGAGTGGAGGTAGATCCGCCGGGATGTCCTCGGGCACGTCGAGCGGAGGCACGTCCACAGCAGGGATGTCCTCGGGCACGTCGAGTGGAGGAAGGTCCGCGGGGATGTCCTCCGTCACGTCCGCCGGCACCACGTCGGTCGACGCCGGCAGGTCCTCGGAGACCTCGGTGGCGACGTCGTCGGCGGTCTCGGTCGCCACGTCGTCTGCCGCGTCCTCGATGGCTTGCGCGTCCGGCGCCGCGTCGGAGAGCCCCGAGGTGTCCTCGGAGATCTCAGACGGGGCGTCGAAGGTGTCGGCCGCGTCGCTTGCTCCCGCGACGTCTTCGAGCGTCTCGGTCGGGCAGTCCGGGAAGGGCGAGCCGTCGACGCAGGTGCCGGGGCTCATGGCCGCCTCGTTCGCCGCGGCTATCCAGGTGTGGAGCGTCGGCTGACCGCTTATGTCGGGCCAGCGTGTTACCGACTGGTCCATGCCGCCTTCCTGCTTGTAGGTGAGGGTGGCCAGGACCTCGTCTCCACGGTGCAGCCCCACGGTCGCGCCGTTGTTCAGGAGGCCCAGCGAGCGGTCTGCATCGAGAGCGAGGGCCCCGCCGAGGTCGAGAGCCTCGAGAGCCTGTCCCCCGCCGAAGACGACGACCGCGCGGTCCGGAGCGAGGCAGATGTCGTCGAAGGTGTGGCGGGTTTCGTCGTTGACGGTCAGGGCGAGGCCGCTCAGCCACACCTCGGTCCCAGCCGCGTTGACCAGCTCGACGAACTCGTCGTCGAACTTCTCGACGACCCCGTTCCCGTTCGCGTCGAGGCCGGGCACCGGGTCCGCGAGGACCTCGTTGATCACCAGGTCTCCAAGCTCGGCCAGCCGGCACGGCGGGCCGGCGTCCTGCACCCCGGGATCGCGCACCTCCGCGTCGGCGAGCGCGACGTCCTCGCCGGCGCTCGTCTCCTCGACCGCGGCATCGAAGATGTCCTGCTCCACCGCGTCCTCGACGTCCATGGTGCCCGCGTCGCCGGTCACCGGGGTCTGGCACAGGGGGAAGGCGTCGCCGCTCGCGCAGGTGCCGGGGCTCATGCCCGCACCCTCGGCGCCCGGGGCCTCGGTGTGCTTCACCCAGTCGCCGGTCAGGTCGGGCGAGCGGGTCAGGGATTGGTCGTCGCCGCCTTCGGAGCCGTAGGTCACCGAGTCGATGACCTTCTCTCCCAACACCAGCTCTACGGTCGCTCCGCTGTTGACGAGGCCGAGGGTCTTGCCGGCGGGGACCGCCATCGCGCCCTGCAGGCGCCCCATGTTGTGCACCTGCTCGGCGGCGAAGAAGACCAGCGCCCGGCTGTCTTCGAGGCAGAAGGCGTCGAGGGTGTACTTGGTCGAGTCCTTGACCTTCAGCTCGACCCCGGTCATGGCGACCGCGCGCCCGGCGATGTTCACGATCTCGACGAACTCGTCCTCGGTGCTGTGCGCCTCGCCGTTGCCGTCGGCGTCGTTTTCACCCGGATCGGCGAGGAGCTCGTTGATGACGACCTCTCCGGGCTCGGGCGGATCGCAGGGGAGCTCCTGCCCACCGGGGTCCGTGGCTCCTTTGTCCGGGTCTTCGCTGCCGTGGTCTTTGGGCTTGTCGCCCGGGTCCACCAGCGGATCGACGTCATCTCCTTCGACCACGTCGGGTGTGGGGCCGGGACCGGCCGAGCAATCCGGGAAGGCCTCTCCACTGGCGCAGGCGCCGGGGCTGATGGCGCCTCCGCCCGAGGCGGGAGCCTCCGAGTGAAGCATCCAGGAGCCCGTCAGGTCCGGCGAGCGCGTGACCGACTGGTCCTTGTCCCCGGGCACCGTGCCGCCCGGGCCGTACTCCATCGAGTCGAGCTCCATGCCGGCGCCGTTGAACAGGGCGACCTTCTCCCCCCCGTTGTTGAGGGAGAGAGCCTTTTGTGCAGTTAGCAGCAAGGCTCCTTGGAACTGCGGGCCGTCGACCGCCTCTCCGCCTCCGAAGACCACCACGGCGCGCCCTGGGGCGAGGCAGGTGCTCTCGAAGACGTGCTTGGCCTCGGCTGAGACCTGCACCTCGACACCAGACAGAGAGACCTCTTTGCCCCCGACGTTGACGAGCTCGACGAACTCGTCGTCCCCGCTGTCGGCCGTGCCGTCCGCGTTGGCGTCGTTGCCGCCCGGATCGGCGAGGACCTCGTTGATGACGAGATCCCCCGGCATCGCGGTGGGCGCCTGGCACCCTCCCGGGCTGGTTCCCTCGCCCGTCGTGACACCGTCTCCCCCGCCGCCGGGACCATGGTCCGTGCCGGGGTCACCCGGAAGACAGACGCCGGTCGACGCACAGATCTCGCCTGCAGCGCAGTCGCTGTGCGTGCTGCACTTGGAGTCCGAGCAGCTGGCGGCCAGCGCCGGGAGAGAGACCAGGGCCGCGATTCCGAGCCATCTGAGGTGAGCGCCCACGCGTTTTCCTCCTCAAAGAGATACGAGCGGCCATGATGCCCGGAAGAGCGACGCTTTTCCAGCCGCGGCGGGGCCCGCGCGCAGTGCCTTGCATCGAGCCGTTGATTGAGCGAAGACTGCCAGTCCCTGCCACAGCGGCGGACCAACAGCGATTCAGAGAAGGAACAAGAAGATGACCCCCCTCCGTGCTGCAGCCATCTGTACCCTGGCGCTGGTCGTCCTGGCCCCGCCGCAGGCGTTCGCCGCGAAGACGAGCAAGGCGGCCAAGGCCGCCTACAAGAAGGGCGTGGCGGCAGGAAACGCAGGCAAGCTCAGCGACGCCATCAAGCACTTCGCCGAGGCCACCCGCCTCGATCGCAAGCACGATCGGGCGTGGAGGGACCTGGGCCGCGCCTACCTCTTCAAGGATCGCTACGTCGAGGCCGTCGCCGCCCTGACCCACGCCGTCGACCTCAACAAGCGCTCCTACAACGCGAAGCGCGACCTCGGGCGCGCCTACCTGGCCCTCGGAGTCGCCGAGCTGGCGGTGGCGCCCCTGAAGGGCGCGGCCAAGCTCGCCAAGAAGAAGGACAAGGAGGAGGCGCGCCTCCTGCTCGGCACCGCGCAGGTCGACGCCGAGCAGTCCAAAGACGCCGTCAAGACCCTCGAGGCCCTCCTGAAGGGCAACCCCTGGAACAAGGACGCTCTGCTCCTTCTGGCTACGGCGCAGAGCGACAACGAAACCCCTGACGACGCCCTCGCCACGCTCGAGAAGCTCATCAAGACCGACCGAGGAGACAAGAGGGCGCACCTGCTGAAGGCCGAGATCCTGGTGGAGCAGGGGAAGACCGAGGCCGCCAAACGGGCCTACGGCGCGGCCTGCGATCTCGGGGATCGGAATGCCTGCCTGAGAGCGAGGTAAGGGAGGAAGGCTGGGGCCCCAGCCTCCAGCCTCTTACCCGCTCTTCCTGGCCACGTACTCCCGCAGCATCTTGAGGGCCTCGGCCCAGTAGGCGAGGCGGCGGCTCCTGGAGATGGAGGAGAAGGCCATCTCGATGGCCTCGGCGTCCGCCGGGACGGAGTTGCGGGCGAGCGCCATGAGCAGGTAGCGCTTCAGGTCGACCTGGACGGCTTTTGCGGCCATGAAGGCGTCGAGGGCGGGCTTGAAGAGGGCGTCGTGGTCGGGGTCGAGGTGTGAGACCAGCAAGGCCGCCTTGGCCTTCTTGTCCATGTTGGCCTCGGCCGTCAGCATGTTCATCAGGCACTGGCGCTCGCCCTTGCACTCGTCGACGGTGTCGAGGTGGGCCTTGACCTTGGGGTTCTCGAGGGCGCGCTTGACGAGCTCGCTCTTGTCTCTGCCGGCGAGCTTGTCGAACCTCTCCTTGTCGGCGAAGTGCAGGCCGAGGGTGAGCGGGATGAGCAGGGGAGCTCGGAACTGCTCTTTCGGGGACTCGGCGAAGATGTCGACGAGCGCCGTGCGCGCGGCGTCGGTGCCCATCATGGCCAGGGCAGAGGCCGTGTCGAGGCGCTGCTGGATGTCGTTCTCGGGGTTCAGGACCACCTCTTTGGCCTTGGGCACGATCTCGTCGTTGCGCATGGCCGCGAGGGCGAACATGCAGACCTTGATGCGGTTGACCTGGTTGCGGCGCCAGCGCTCCTGGACGTCAGGCGGGACGTTCTGGAGGGGCCTGATGGGGGAGGCCAGGTTCTCGATCACGACCGCGGCCGCGCGAGGGTCACGCAGGTCCTCGAGGCTCTGGATGAGCTTGGGGCCGTAGCGCCACTCCCAGTCAGGCACGCCGCGGCGCTGGGCCCAGGCCTGGAAGTCGGCGTCTTCGCCGTTGAGGAACTTGGCGATGACCCCGGCGACAGACGGTCCGATGCGAGCGACGGAGAGGCGGGCGACCGCGTAGGCCTCCTCGTTCTTCTGGTTGCGGATGAACATGGTGCGCAGGATATAGGGCACGCCCTTCGCGGACTTGATCTTGCCGAGCTCTTCGACCGCGACGCGGAAGGCCTCGATGCTCTGGGCGTTGGGCTCCTGCTCGGTCACCCAGATGTAGAGGTCCTCGTGGGTGCGGCCGTCCTTCTGGGCCGCCGCGAGGGCCTTGATGGCCGCGGTGCGCGCCTTGATGTGCTGCGGGCTCTTGATGACCTCGGCGAGGGCTCCCTCGGCCGCCGAGGTCTTCCACTCCTCGAAGATCGACGCGGCGATGACGGAGGTCGCGTGGGTCTTGAGCGCGGTCAGGAGGAGCTTGATCGCGCGGTCGTTGGCCTCCTTGAGCTCCTGCTCCTTCTCCGCGATGCGCTCGCGCATCTTCTGGGCGGCGTCCTCGTTCTCGGCGAGCTTCACGTCCGACTTCATGCGGTCGATGTTCGACTCGGCCTTGCCGATGATGAACTTCACCGCGCGGGTGACGTCCTCCCGGTAGCTGCCGGTCGCGAAGAGCTCCTCGAGCTTGGGCATCGCCGTCGTGCAGCCCAGCTCACCGACCTTCCTCAGGGCCTCGGTGACCTCGGCCGGGTCGCCGAGCATCTTGACGAAGAACGAGCACGTGGTCCGCTTGCCCCTCGTGCACGCAGTCGAGGCGAGCAGCCCCACTGCAGCGAGGACGAGAAGGAGGAGTGGGACCCTCTTGGACCAGTTCTTGCGCATCGAGCTCTCCGCCTTGAGGGGCACCGGCGCCCGTGAGAGCCATCCCGCGAGCGCACCGCAGCCCCCGATCCGTTAGAATGGCCGGCGAGTCTAACCGATGGCCCCGTGGGGGTCAATGGCCCCAGGTGGCGAAGTAATGGCGTGAAATCAATGGGTTGTGCTGATGGTTGCCCTTTCTGGAAAGAGTGGTGAATAAGCGCGCGCGCCCTGCGTCTTCTCCCTTGCCCGAGCGAGATCGGGCCCACCTCACCGACCCTGCATATAGGAGTTTCCCCATGCGCCACCTCGCCTTGAGCGCCATGTGCGCCCTCATTCTGAGCGCCGCCCTACCTCTCAACGCAGACGCGCGCCCGGAGCTTCGGCCCGAGCTGCGCCCTTCCAATCTGGCCTTGAGCATGATGTCCATCGCGAAGCTCGCCGAGGGACCCGTCAAGGTCTTGGACGCGAAGGGCAAGTACGCGTCCTCCTACAGGCTCAACGCCTCACTGAACGCCGTCGGCGACAAGCTGCGCGTCCTGTTCATGACCCGCACGGCCCTGCCCGACGGGAACCGCATCCTTGGCTACACCCAGACCTCCTGGGGTGAGATCCACGCCCTCGTCGGCAACGGAAGGGTCGGCCAGGTGGTCCACTTCATCCCGTCGGGGAGCCAGACCGTCGCCAAGGTCATGGCCGACGTGCTGAACCCGACGCAGGTGGCATCGAGCAGGCGGTGAGTGGCGGCTGAGCCGGGGACCTGCGGAGGATCCCCGGACGGCCCCACTACGCGGCGCGCGCCCAGACCCGGCGCGCGCCGTTTTTTTTGTTCGACAAAGTTCGCGAATCGAATCGAACGGGGACAGTCCCGTCGCGAAAGTTCGCGAATCGAATCGAACGGGGACAGTCCCGTCGCGATCGATTTGCGGTCCCGTCGCGATTCTCGTCAACGCAGGCGCCGCCTCCACCAGTAGGCGAGATCTTCGAAGCTCCACCGCGGGCAGCGGCAGGGCCTGCGGTGTACGGTGTCGAGCAGTCGGCGCGCGGCGTGTCGGATCTCGTCGGGTGCGCTCGTGAGCGCGTCGAGGCAGGCCCTGCGCTCTACCCGGCCGCGCTCGTCGACGAGGCCGAGCTCCAAGAGACGCTCCCGCAGCTCGCGCCGATTCTTGGCCTCCGAGCCGACTCGGATGCGGCGCAGGGCGCGCTCGACCTCGGCCTCGAGGCCTTCAACGGCGGCCAGCCGCTCGAGGGTCTCCGCGATACCGAGGTCTCCGATGACCCCGGCCAGCCAGACTGCCTCGCCTCTGATGGTGCGCGGCGGCGCGGGGGAGCGCGGCTGAGGCAGGGCGCGCTCGTCGGAGAGGAGCGCCCGCAGCGATCGCGGCCAGCGCCGGTCGGGGCGCGCCTCGATCACCTCGAGCGCGGCCAGCACCTCGGCGATCTGGGGCCGGCGCTTGAGGCGTGACGCGAGGGCGCGGTCCAGCTCGCGGCCGGCGCGCCCGCGGAGCGCGGCCAGCGCAGCGAGGCGCACGGGCTCGGCGCGGTCGGCCAGGGACGCGGTCAGCATGCCGGCCACCGCGGGATCGCCGGGGGCCAGGCTGGCGAGCAGGCGCATGGCCTGCGCGCGAGCGGCCGGGGAACCCTCTCGTGCCACGGCGAGCACCTCCGCGGTGCGGGCCGAGCGCTGCGGGCCGTTGCCGTCCTTGCGGGCACGCGCCCCGCGGCATCCCTCTCGGACGTCGTCTTCGGCGCATCCTATGCGCACGTGCAGGTGGTCGTCGTGGGGCAGGGTGCCGCGCGGCTGGCGGAGGAGCGCCTTCATGCGCCGGAGCACCCGCGGCGGTACGAGGATCTCCTCGGCTCGGGCGAGCACCATCTCACGCAGAGGATGGGAGATGAAGAGGTGGCGCAGCGGCACCTCCTCCTGCTCGACGAGCGCCCGGACCACGGCGAGGAGCCCGTCCACGTCGAGGCGCACCGGTCTCCCGTCGGGGAGCTGACCGCGCCCCTCGGCGTCGAGGTGCACCATCTCGTCGGCGAGCACGGGCCGCTCTCCGTCGTCGAGGAGCGGGAAGAGCAGGTCGGCGTCACGGCCGTTCTGGTGGGAGACGCTCCACGGGAGGGGACCACCGCCGCGCCGGGCGATGTTGGCCACCTCGAGGAGCGCTCCGGGCCGAGCCCGGGCCAGGGCCTCGGCGGCGACGAGCACCACGGAGACGATCTCGTCGGTCCCCTCCCAGGTAGCGCGCGCGAGCTGGTCGGGGGTGGCGCGGTGGTGCGGCCCGCGCGCAGGGAAGCGGCGGCCCCGCACGAGCCTGCCCGCGTTGGTGCGGCCGATGGAGATCGAGCCCTCTGCCGAGGCCAGATCCGGCCACCACGGGTGCCGATTCTCGGCGAGGGGAAGATCCCGGCGCGGCGCCGTGTTCCTCCTGCTCGCGGACCGACGGCCGGCGGGGAGCGGGGAGCGCTCCATGGAAGCGACCCACAGCGGCCCACGCAAGGCCCATGTCCGCGGCGCGTCGGCGCAACCGAGACACAGGAGCACCCACAGCAGAGCCCCCAGACCACCGCCCCCCGCGGAGGTCGCCAAGCGAGAAGCGGTCGTGCTAGTTTCCGCCTCCCCCAGCAAGCAAACCCCGTCCCCAGAGCCACTCGACGCCCCCGAAATGGCCGAGGAAAAAGACCTCCTCCCGGTAGTAGCCC
>CAZQPP010000399.1:0-7808 GCA_964594295.1 uncultured Myxococcales bacterium
CAGCTAACGGCTAACCGCTCCAGCGGCGGGACCCCCTTTTTGCCAACGCGCCCCACCCAATAAAGATCGATTGTGGTAACCTTGGAGGGCACTTGGAGAGGAGTGAGACGATGGGCCGCAAGACCGTCGAGATGATCATCGAGAACAGGCTGCGGGAGTGGGAGGTGAAGGCCCAGACCACCGAGCGCGGGTGGGCCGGCGGCAGCCGCCCCGTCATCACGATCGCGCGACTACGCGGCAGCGGCGGCGAGGCCCTCGCGCGCAGGCTGGGAGACCTCCTAGGCATGCAGGTCTACGACAAGGAGATCATCGAGGCCGTCGCCGACCGCGCCCAGGTCCGTGAGTCCCTGGTCAAACGTCTTGACGAGGTGAAGCACTCGGTCATCCGGACCTCCATCGCCGAGCTCATCCAGGACCCCGAGATAACCAGCGGCCAATACCTGGTGCAGCTCTGCGAGGTCATCGGCTCCCTCGGCAAGCTCGGCGACTCCGTGATCGTGGGGCGCCAGGCCCACACCGTGCTCGCGCCGGGCGACCGATTCGCGGTCCGGCTGGTCGCACCAAAGGCGGATCGCATCCGCCGCGTCATGAAGCTCGAGGCCTGCTCCGAGGGGGATGCCCGCCGGCTGCTCGAGCGCACCGACCGGGAGCGCATCGGCTTCGCGAAGCAGAGCTTCGGCGTGGACGCCACCGACCCCGAGAATTACGACATGATCCTCAACGCTTTCCGCACCGGCCTCGACGGAGCCGCGGAGGCCGTCGCGACGGCCTATCGCTGCTGGCGCAGGGCGACCGGGAGCTAGGCTCCGAAAGGGGCCTTCGGGTCGTTTTTCCGCTCAAGTCTGGCCCCTGCCAGACGATTCCAGAGGGCGTACTCACCGCGCCATTTTGAGCGCGCCCCAATCGCGGAAGGACGATGTTGGCCAAACCGGCTGAGCGAAAACGCAGCACCGCCGACGACCTGGCGGCTGCTGGCGTCGCAAGGATCCTCGTGTGCCCGATCTGCGGCACGCGGGTCCCGCCCAGCAAGGCTCGCTGTCCCGGCTGCCGAACCCTCGTGCGCTTTCAGACCGAGCGCACCAGGCCCAGGGTGGCAGCCCCCGCTCGAGCCGCCTCGCGCAGGTCTTCGGCCAGACCTGCGAAGCCCGCCGCGCCGGGAGCGGCGGCTGGGGCGGCTTCAGGGAAGCAGGCGCGGGTCTCGGCGGTCGAGGGGCTCCGCGCGGTCGACCCCGCGAAGGTGAAGACCGCTGACATGGTCGCTCCGGTGGCGGGAGCAACGCGAGATCGCCATACGGAGGCCGGTGAGGCCGTCGAGCGCATCGAGCGCGAAGCCCTCGAGTGCCAGGACATGCCCGCGCCGCCCGAGGAGGCCCCCGTAGAGCCCGAGCCGAAAGAGACGAAGGCCGAGGCGCCCGAGCCCAAGTCAGAGGCCGGAGCTCCGTGGGACGACTTCGGAGACGACGTCCCCGACGAGCCGCGGGCCGCCGAGCAGAGCGCCTCCATGTGGGGCGACGTCGGCGAGGATGAGGACGCAGAGGAATGGGAAGAGGAGTCGGAGCCGCACCACGGCGCGGAGCTGGACGACGCCTGGGATCAGCTCGAGGCCCTCGATCCGAACGAGAGCGACGAGGCCCCCCCGGCGGGTCAGGCCGACACGCTTGTAGCCGAGGGCCCGAAGAAGCAGACGGCGACACCCGACGGTGACACCTGGATGCAGCTCCCGCCCGTGCAGATGCCCGCGGTCTCCGCCCCGCCGGCGGAGGAGGACGCCGCGCTCGCAGCCACCGCGGCGTCCCAACGGGCCCTTGGCCCCGAGGATCTGAACGATGGCGACGGCGCCGGGGACGAAGACCCGGCCCTCGCCCCAACCTACGAGCAGTCGGCCGTCTCCCAAGCGGAGATGGGCGACTACCTGGCACAGATCAGAGGAGACGCTCCGGCGACTGCGGCGCAGGAGGAGACGGCTTCGTTGTGGGGTGACGAAGCGGAAGAAGAAGACGAGGACGAGGCCAGCGCGGCCGCGACGGCGTTCGCGCAGCCCGTTCTGAGCAAGGAAGATCTCGCGCGTCTCGTCGCGGAGAAGGCCGCAGCCACCGAGGCCGAGGAAGCACCGGAGCCGCCCGCGGAGCCGGCGGAGCGGCCCGACGACGAAGACGACCCGCTCTCCGGCTTGCCCCGCGCTCCCGAAGGCGGGCTGCTCATAGCTCCCTCCGGACGGCGATAGACTGGAGGCTCCGGAGCCGAGCTTGTAGGCTTGGGCCTTGAGGCGACACGCCTGAACGGACGGCCGGCGCGGAGAAAGCACATGTGGCGAGCCCTCACGACCCTGCTGCTCACCTTGCTGCTGCTGGCTCCGACGGCCGCCATGGCCTCGGACACGACGCCCCCCATCGTCACCGGCGTCAGGATCGCGCAGCGCACCGACTTCGGCTGTCTCCCGGACCCGGGCTACTACCCCTACATGCCGCCGGTCACCCTGACGATGCGCATCGAGGAGAAGGAGTCCCTGATCGAGGCCATCGCGTGGCGCATCGCGGACCGAAGCTGGGTAGAGCTCGACATGAACGAGCTCGACCTCTCGCACCCGGGCATCTGGAACGTACACTCGGACCTCATCGCCCAGCCCGGGCTGCCCGACGACGCAAGGCTCCAGGTGCGCGTGGTCAACGCCGTGAACCTCGCCACCATCTCGGACCCCATCGACGCCATCCTCGTCTACCAGGAGGACGTCTGCGAAGCCGAGCCGGAGACCAAGCCCGACGCGGGCTCCTCGGGGCCGCCCAAGAAGGTCGAGGGGCTCGGCGCCCCAACGGCCACCCCCGACGCGGGTGCGCAGGACACATCCGGCGCGGCGGCCTCAGGCCCTGGTGACGAGGGCAGCGGAGGTAGCGGCGGCTGCGCGACAGGCGGCAGCGGGAGCGTCCTGCCCCTCTCCTTCGCTGCGCTGGTGCTGCTGGCGCTCCTGCGGCGGCGAGCGCCTCAGGCGAGCTGAAGCGCGGGCCTCAGTCCGTCTCCACGCCAGGGTCGCTCATCTCGCCGGCGTCCGAGCTGCCCGCGCCAGATCCGCCGGCGTCCGGGGTGCCGGTGACGTCGCCACCGCCGGTCTGGCAATTCGCCTCGTCCGAGCCCTCGGGGCAGTCGTCTTCGCCGTCGCAGACGTAGCTCTCCGGGATCAGCGCTCCGTCCTCCGAGCAGGCCACACAGGTGTCGAAGAAGGGGTTGCACGAGCTGTTGATCGGAGTCCCGGAGCACTCCGCGTGGGCGTCGCTGCAGCCTCCGCTCTGCAGACAGTCCAGGCAGTCCGCTTCGCTGTAGTCCGCGGCGCTGGAGCAAGGCCCGGAGCATTCCCTGTGCGCGCACAACCTGAACGTCGTCCAGCACTCCGCGCAGCCCACAGAGACCTCGATCCGTTGCTGCACACAGCCACGCACACATGCGTGGCGGGCCGCCTCGTCTCCGCTGTCGGGGCACGCCGCGAGACAGGGGTGCACTGCCTTGGGGAAGCCCTCGTAGGCAGCGTACAGGGCGTTGAGATCAGTCAACCCGAGGCAGGCCCCGTCCGCGGAGGGAGGAGGCTCGCAGCCTGTGGCGACGTGGTTGAAAGCGCCGGCGTAGGAGACCTTCGCCGGGAGCGTCTCGAAGCTGAACCCCACGCTGAGGGAGTCAGGCCAGTAGTCGTCGCCGACCAGGTCGAGGTCGAGGAGCGAGTCAATGCGCTCCTCCATTCCGGGGGAGGCGGCCTCGAGATCATCCGCGTCTACTCCCCAGGCGGCGGCCACAAGCTCCACCACCGCGTCCTCGTGAAGGGCCCCGGTGATCAGGCCGTCGACGAGCCGCGGCGGGTCGCTGCTCCGATCGACCGTCGCCGTGATCTTGACGAGATCGAGGTACACGAAGCGCGGGGGGCTCGCCGAGCCCGGCAGCGGGAGGGGAAGGCGCAGCGGCGGGACCCAGCCCCCGACCGCTCCCTGGTAGGTCAGAGCGCCCTCGATGGTCACCACGTCCCCCGTGACCGTGACGGCGGCCGAGATGGCGCCGCAGTCTCCGAGCAGGCTCCCCGCGTCCAGCTCGTAGGAGCAGCCCGGCTCCGTGCCGACGTCGCAGGTCGACCACACCGGCTCGGGCTCCTGCTCGACCAGGGTGTTCGGCAGGGCCGGGCGGCCGAGGTAGAGCCCGGCGTGACCGCTGGTCCCGGGGGCAAGACCTTCAGCCGCGTGGATGATGATGTTCATCTCGCCGCGCCGCCGGGCCTCCCGCAGCACCGCCCGGTAGTCTCCCTTCTCGGAGAGGATCTCGGCCTCGAGGCTCAACCACGCGTTGTCGAGGCCCTTCGGACAAGGCGCCGACGCGCCCTCTCCAGGTGCCGTCGTCTCGGAGTCCTTGTCCACGTCCCGCGCGGTGCCGAAGTCGCAAACGGGCGGCCCCTCGAGGCCGCCGGCGGCCAGCCGTGACACTCGCTGAACGGGCGAGGTCGACACGGGATCGAGAAGCTCCGAGGGGAGGTACCAGAAGTCCTCCGGGCTGCAGAGCCCCGTGCACTGCGGCGGGCAGAGGGGCGCGGCGAAGCAGCTCGCGTCCGCGCAGTCGGTGCGCCCGTCACCGTCGTTGTCGCGCTCGTCGTCGCAGTGCAGGGACTCGTCGCAGGCCGACTCACAGCTCTCGTCCTCGCAGTCGGTGTCCCCGTTGGCGTTGTCGTCGACGCCGTTGAAGCAGTCGCTCTCCGACCTGGTGATCTCGAGGTCGAAGGTGCCGGCGGCTTCCGAGTGGTAGCCGTCGACCACGACGGCCACCGCCTGCCCCGCGCTCAGCTCGAGATAGATAGGCGGGTCGTCGACGCACTCGACGAGGGTCTCTGCGCAGGGCCCCTCGAAGACGGCGAGCACCTCGTCGAACTCCAGGTGCAGGTCCACCTCGTAGCGGCCGTCCTCGGGCGCCGTCCACAGGTAGACGCGCTCGGGCGCCTCCATGCCACACTCGTCGGTCTGCCCCGCGTACTCGACGGCGTTCGCGGCGCCGGTGGTGTCCCCACCCTTGACCACGGTGCCGAGCGCCGAGCCGAGATCCTCTGCGGGGCACCTGGGGCAGTGCGCGGGTACCCAGCAGTCCCTGTCCTCGCAGTCGGTCATGCCGTCGCAGTCGTCGTCCGCACCGGCGCAGGCCTCAACCACCTCCGACGGCGACTCGGGGCCGCAGACGAGGCCCGTCATGTCCCCGGAGCAGACGAAGACGCCGTTGCTGCACTGGTCGGAGTCGTCACCGTCGCAGGCGCCGTTCAGATCCTCGAAGGCCTCTCCTTCGTCCGTGTCCCCGTCGCAGTCGTCGTCCTCCCCGTTGCAGAACTCGGCCAGATCGACGGCCGTCTCGCCCGGGCACTCGAGCCCGCTGCCGTCCTGCTTGCACGCGTACTTGCCGTTCTTGCACTCGTCGGTGTCCTCGCCGTCACAGGCTTCGTCGAGCTCGGGCCAGTCCTCGTCGGTCTCTCCGTCGCAGTCGTCGTCCTCCCCGTTGCAGGTCTCGACGACGTCGGTCCTGGTCTCTCCCCGGCACTCGACCCCGGTGCCGTCCCCCTTGCACTCGAAGCTGCCGTTCTTGCACTCGTCGGTGTCGGCGGTGTCGCAGGGCTCGCCGACCTCGAAGCCCTCGTCGGTCTCCCCGTCACAGTCGTCGTCCTGGTTGTTGCAGATCTCGCTCAGGTCCGACGGGTCCTCCGCGGAGCACTCGACTCCGGTGCCGTCCTGCTTGCACACGTACTCGCCGTTCGTGCACTCGTCGCCGTCGTCACCGTCACAGGCCTCGCCAAGCTCGGGGAAGCCTTCGTCGGTGGAGCCGTCGCAGTCGTCGTCCTTGCCATTGCAGGCCTCGGCGACATCGGTGATCGTCTCCCCCGGACAGTAGGAGCCCGTGCCGTCCTGCGTGCACACCAGCTTCCCGTTCTCGCACTGGTCCTTGTCGTCGGTGTCGCAGGGCTTGCCGACGTTGAAGATCTCGTCGGTCTCGCCGTCGCAGTCCTCGTCTTTGCCGTCGCAGAGGGCCTCTTCGGCCGCGCAGCCGCCCGCTTCCTTGATGCAGGAGCCGCCCGTGAGGTCGCAGACGTAGCCCTCGGCGCAGTCCTCGTTCTTCTCGCAAGCCCAGGAGCGCTTGGCCGGGTCGAACTCCGACGTGCAAGCGGAGGCGAGCACGAGCAGCAGAGCCGGGAGGAGGAGGGAGAAGATCGTGTGTGCCCTCATCATCAGAACCTCCCCGTCAGCACGAGGCCGGAGGGGCCGGCCAGCAACCTCGTCGAGCCAGCGGCCGAGGCCGCCTCCCCTCCGCGAGGCGCCAGCGCCCACCACGCGACACCGCCGGCAACCGCGGCCACCCCGGCGCCCACGAAGACCCACCCAAGCCTCTCCTTCGAGCGGGCGTCCTCCCAGATCTCTGACGCCTCGGCCTGGGTCATCCCCTCGACCTGGCCCTTGTCGTTGGTGCCGACGCCGTCCACGCGGTCCTTGTCGGACGCGGCCGACACGATCAGGAACAGCCCACCTGACGTCGCCGCCGCCCCCGCGCCGGAGAGCACCCAGGGCCAGGGGCCCGGCCCTTCGGCAGGCCCGCCGGCCGCGGCGCCGACCCTCGCATCGGCTCCCGGGAGAGTCGCCTCGGGAGCCGGTCCTGGCAGGGGGAGGCGCGCGCCCGGAGTTACGACGAGGCGGTGCTCCTCGGCGCCCTCTTTCGTCTGCACGTTCACCTCGTGCTGCCCCACCGCGAGGACGATCTCCTTGAGCCTCCCGAGGTCCACGAGCAGCGGGTGGCCCGAGAGCTCGAGGGCTTGCACGCGCTCGGCCGGCGTCCACACGATGGTGCCGGTCGGCCCCGAGGCCTTCCCCTGCTCCCAGCTCGTACGCACGCCTGCCTCGAAGCTCCGGCGGGCGCAGCGCACGGCCGTCTGGTCGGCGCTGGTGATGCACGCCTGGTGCTCCCCGGGGTCGAGGAGCAGCTCGGCCTCCAGGTCGGTCTTGGCCCGCCCGTCCACCTGGACGATGGCTCCCTTCGGCACCTTCGCCAGCCGAACGACCGCCTTGTCCTTGAGGGGCTTGAGCTGCTCCGCCTGGGCCTCGGCGAGGCGCCTCATGTCGGCCTCCACCTCCGGCAGAGCCAGCACCCGGAGATAGGTCTCGTAGGCCTCGCGCAGGAGCCCGGCGGCCTCCTGCACCCTGCCCATGTTGTAGACGACGCCGGCGCTCGGCTCCTTCTCGTAGACGACCTTCAGCCAGCGCAGCGCTTCGTCGTAGCGGCCCGCGTTGAAGGCCTCCTTCGCCTTCAGCCCGGGGTCGTCGCCGGGCTCCGCGGCCGGGGCCGGGGTCGCGACCGCCATGGCGAGAGCGCAGACCAGCAAACAGCAGAGCAGGACCTTCATTGCATCCTCCGAACGGACGGCCATGCCTTCACGGGAGAGCTACCAGGGGGTGTGCGCCGTGCCCTTTCCCTTCTTCTCGGGCTCGGTCTTCTTCGCGGGTGCGGGGCGGGCGCGTTTCTTCGCGCGCGCCGGCCTCGTCTTCTTGACCTTCGGTGCCGGCGCGGCCTCCTCCACCTCCTTCTCGCGGAGCTGGAAGCGGCGCAGCTCGGGGCCGCGGGGGCCCACCTCGATGGTCTCGACCTCGTGGCCGGGGGCGTCGAGGGTGAGCGTCCAGGCTTCCTCGTCCTCGTAGAGCTCCAGCTCGATGGGCGTCATGCCGAGGGCCTTGCCGTCGCGGCGCACGGTCGCAGCCGGCGTGGACTCCACCTTCACCTTGACGAGCTTGCGCGCGGGCGCGGCCGGGGCAGGCGCG
>CAZQPP010000400.1:0-7612 GCA_964594295.1 uncultured Myxococcales bacterium
TCGGGGGACCGGGGTCGGGAGTCGGGGTTCCGGGGTCCGGAGTCGGGGTTCCCGGGTCGGGTGTCTGGGAGCTGCGGTCGGCCTCGGGGCCAGAATCATGAGAGGGGAGCCCGGTCTCTGAGGCTCGAGGGGCGGTGTCCGGGGCCGCGGTCGCGCGCACGTCTTCCGCGGGGCTGGCGGTCTCGCAGCCGCAGGGCTGCCTACAGGCCGGCGCCAGCAGGAGCGGCAGGATCGGCCAGATGCGTTGCATCTCCGCGAGCTTATCATCTGCGCGTGCGCTATTCTCATTTCAGGCTGAGCCGAGGAGCAGAGCCATCGCGGAGCAGGAGCGGATAGCTGGCCCGCCCCGCCGGGGCGGCCCGGATGATGCTTCCCGAGAGGGCAAGACCCTCGCCGTCTGCCCGTGGTGCGGCCGCCCGACCAAGCCCGTGCCGGTGCACGCGCGGCTGATATGCTGCTGGTGCAAGGGGCCCGTCGGCGGCTGCTGCAGCGGGGAGGTGGCTGCGCGACCCGACGACAACGGCGAAGACAACGAGGAATGATGTACCGCGCCTTTCGACCGCTGCTCTTCATGCTCGACCCGGAGACCGCGCACGGCCTCGTCTTCGGGACGGCCGGCCTGAGCGGCGGTCTCGGGCGCGCGCTCTGCAGGCTCACGATGGGCGGCCCGGAGCCACGGCTGCGGACGCGGCTCGGCGAACTGGAGCTGCCGGGTCCGGTAGGGCTCGCCGCGGGGCTCGACAAGGAGGGTGATCTTGCGCCGCTCTGGGCCGAGATGGGCTTCGGATTCGTTGAGCTTGGCACGGTCACGGCCCACGCCCAGCCGGGCAACCCCCGCCCGCGCCTCTTTCGCTTCCCGAAAGAGCGGGCCCTGATCAATCGGATGGGCTTCAACAACCGCGGCTCCGCGGCCCTGGCCGAGAGGCTGGGCCGCATGCGGGAGCGCAGCCTGCTCTCGCGAGCGCCCATCGGCGCCAACATCGGCAAGTCGAAGGTCACCCCGCTCGAGGAGGCCGCCTCGGACTACTCGGAGAGCGCGAGGCGTCTCGCGGCCCTGGCCGACTACCTCGTGGTCAACGTCAGCTCGCCCAACACCCCCGGGCTGAGAGACCTGCAGGACCCCGGCGCCCTCGCCGAGATAGTCGCCGCCGTGTGCGCGGAGGCGGGCGAGAAGCCGGTCTGGGTGAAGCTCGCCCCCGATCTGTCGGACGAGGCCATCGAGCAGGCGGTCTCGGTTGCGCACGACTCGGGCGCGGCGGCCATCGTAGCGAGTAACACCACAATCGAGCGCCACGGCCTCGAAGACCCGGGGCCGGGCGGGCTCTCGGGCGCGCCACTGCGTCCCCGCTCCCTCGAGGTCATCTCCCTGGTCGCGCGCTGCTCCGACCTGCCCGTCGTCGGTGTGGGTGGCATCAGCACCGCAGAACACGTCCTCGACGCCGTCGCCGCCGGCGCCAGCGCGGTGCAGGTCCTGACCGCCTTGATCTACGAAGGCCCAGGTCTCGTGGGGCGCATCAACCGCGCCCTGACCCTGCGCATGGACGAAGAAGGGCTGGAGAGCTTCGAAGAGCTCCGGCGGTGGGCCCGGCGCAGGAGCTGAGCGATCCCGGCCGACGCCTCCTTTGCAGCCGGCCCCTCGTTGTGCTTCAACGACGCGAAGGTCTCAGCGAGGAACGCTCTTGCCACTGAGGTTGGTCAGCGCCTTCGGCGTCATCGTGCTCGTCGCCCTCGCCTGGGCCGTCTCCAGGCACCGGCGCCAGGTCAACTGGCGCACCGTCGGTTGGGGCCTCGCCCTCCAGCTCCTCTTCGGCGTCCTCGTGCTCAAGACCGCGCCCGGGCGCTGGGTCTTCGAGGTCGCGAGCGACGCCATCAGGGGGCTCATCTCCTTCACGGACCGAGGGGCCGAGTTCATCTGGGGGCCGCTCTACAGGGGCGTGCCGGGCAACTACGAGAACCCGGCGCAGCAGATCACCCTGCTCTTCAACCCCGAGACCGGGGCTCACGAGCCCATGGGCTTCGTCTTCCTCCTGAACGCCCTGATGCCCATCATCTTCTTCGCCTCCTTGATGGCCGTGCTCTACCACCTCGGCGTGATGAAGTGGATCATCATGGGCTTCGCCCGGGTGATGAAGAAGTTCATGGGCACCAGCGGCGCCGAGACCCTGTCTGCGAGCGCCAACATCTTCGTCGGCCAGACCGAGGCCCCGCTCGTAATCAAGCCCTTCGTCGACACCATGACGAAGTCCGAGCTTCACGCCGTCATGGCCGGAGGCTTCGCGACCGTCGCCGGCGGCGTCATGGCCGCCTACACCACCTTCGGCATCGATCCCGGCCACCTGCTGGCCGCCTCCGTCATGTCCGCCCCCGCGGCCCTCGTCGCCGCGAAGCTCTTCCTGCCCGAGACCGAGGAGTCCATGACGGCAGGCGAGATGAAGCTCGATCTCGAGAAGAGCTCCGCCAACGTCCTGGACGCGGCCTGCACCGGCGCTGCCGAGGGTCTCAAGCTCGTCGGCAACGTGGCGGCCATGCTCCTGGCCTTCATCGCGCTCATCGCCCTCGTCGACTGGTTCCTGGGCGCGGTCGACCAGCTTCTCGTGGTCCGCTTGCTCGGCTTCGAGCCCCTCGGCCTCAGCCTTGCCTCCATCTTCGGAGTCCTGTTCTTCCCCGTGGCCGTCCTCCTCGGCGTGCCCTGGCAGGACTGCGACAACTTCGGCTCCCTCCTCGGCACGCGCATGGCGATCAACGAGTTCGTCGCCTACCTCCAGCTTGCGGCCATGGAGTCGAAGATCGAGCCCCGCACCTTCGTGCTCGCGACCTACGCCTTCTGCGGCTTCGCCAACTTCTCGTCCATCGCGATCCAGATCGGCGGCATCGGCGGCATCGCGCCCCAGCGCAAGTCGGACCTGGCACGTCTCGGTGTGAGGGCCATGTTCGCGGGCACCCTGGCCTCCTTCTTGACCGCGGGCCTCGTCGGCACCCTCCTAAACGACGACGAGATCGCCTACCGCCACTACGCGCGTCAGTCCGATCAGTTCCTCGGGGAGCGCTACCAACAGAAGGTGGACCTCTTCGAGCGCTTCAAGGAGGACTACCCGGATTCGAGCTACCTCGAAGAGGTCGACGCCCGCATCACGCGCTACACCGGGGAGGCGAGCGCGCGCCTCTCCGAGCTGAAGAAGGCGCACGCCCGCGCGGAGGCCCAGGGCATGGCCGCCGAGGCACGCCAGGCCCTGGAGGGCATTCGCACCATCGGCACTCCGCAGGCCCTCGACGAGGTGAGACGCATCGAGGGCGAAGCGCCGCCGCCGGCCCCCGAAGCCCCTGACGAGGGGGTGGCCCCCAAAGGAGGCGAACCACCGGCCGACCCTTTAGGAGGATCCCAATGACCACACCCGAAGAAGGCCTCCACATCGAAGGCTTCCCGGTCGGTCCGATAGCCGCCAACTGCGTGATCGTCGGCGACGCCGAGACCAAGGAGGCGGTGGTCGTCGATCCCGGCGCCGAGCCCGAGCGTATCGCCGAGGCTGTGAAGGCCGCGGGCCTCGACCTGAAGGCGATCCTGCTCACCCACGCCCACGTCGACCACATCGGCGGCGTCGCGGGCCTCCACGAGGCTACGAAGGCGCCCGTAGCCCTCCACCCCGACGACGGCGTGCTCTACGAGAACGCCGTCAACCAGGGCGCCATGATAGGGCTGCCGATCCCGGCGCCGCCGCCCGTGGACACGGATCTGGCACATGGTGACGAGATCGAGGTCGGTCGCTTCCGCTTGAAGGTCCTCCACACCCCCGGCCACTCCCCCGGCGGCGTCTGCTTCGCCGTGCTCGCGCCGGACAATCCCAAGCCCCTCTACGTCCTGGCCGGCGACACCCTCTTCCGCGGGAGCATCGGCCGGACGGACCTCCACGGCGGCTCCTTCGAGCAGCTCATCGGCTCCATCAAGACCCACCTGCTCTCCCTCGACGACGACACCACCGTGGTCCCCGGGCACGGCCCGGTCACGACCGTCGGATTCGAGCGCACGGCAAATCCCTTCCTTCAACGGTAGACGGAGCGGCGGGGGTCTGTTAGCTCCCGGCCGTGGAGACTTTCAGACCGCTGCTGTTCTTGGTGTGGCTGGCGGCCGTCGCGCTCCCCGCGTGCCGGACCACCAAGACCCCGCCGCCCCCGGCCGTGACCCCCTCCGCGGCGGGCGGGCCCGCCGAGGAGGAGCCCGAGGAAGGGCCCCTGCAGGACGAGGAGAAGCCCCCCGCGGACGGCTCCTTCGCCCTGACGGCCTTCGGGGCGGAGTCCATAGACCCCGCGAAGGTCGCCGAGAGCGCGGGCGACCTGGTGGTCCACAACCTCTTCGAGGGCCTGCTCACCTACCCCGCCGGCGCAGGCGACCCGGTCCCGGGCATGGCGCTCCGTTACGAGGTCTCCCCGGACGGGACCGTCTACACCTTCCACCTCCGCGACGGAGCGACCTGGTCGGACGGCAAGCCCGTCACCTCTGACGACTTCCGCTGGACCTGGCTGCGCAAGCTCGCACCGGAGACCGCCAGCCGGAGCGCGGAGCACCTCTGGTTCATCAAGGGGGGCAAGCCCTACAACCAGGGGAAGGTGCCCGACCCGGGCCGCGTCGGCATCGAGACCCCCGACCCGAAGACCCTCATCGTCACGCTCGAGTACCCCTTGCCCTACTTCAAGTGGTTCGTGGCCGGCTCCCACTACGCGCCCTCGCCGAGAGCGGTCGTGGAGAAGCACAAGGACAAGTGGACCAGGCCGGAGAACATCCAGAGCAACGGCCCCTACGTGCTCGAGGAGTGGAAGCTCAGGGAGCGAATGGTCCTGCGCAAGAACCCGCGCTACTGGGACGCCGCCAAGGTCTCCATCGAGAAGGTCGTCATCTACGACACCGACTCCGACTCCACCTCCCTGAACTGGTACGAGACCGGCAAGGTCCATTGGGTGCAGGGCACCGTGCCGCTCTCGAAGGTGCGCCTCTTCCGCGAGCAGAAGCGCTCAGACTTCCACCTCATCCCCATCCTCTGCGTCTACTACTACGCCTTCCGAACCGACCGGAAGCCCTTCGACGACGTGAGGGTGCGGCGGGCCTTCGACATGGCTGTGGACAAGGAGCGCCTCGTCCGGCACGTGCTCGGCGGCGAGCAGCGCCCGGCCACCCACCTGATCCCCGAGATGTTCGAGGACCGGGGATACAAGAGCCCCGCGGGCGCCGCCTTCGATCCCGAGGCCGCCCGAGCGTTGCTCGCCGAGGCCGGCTACCCGAGGGGAGTGGGCCTGCCCAAGGTGGACCTCCTCTACAACACCTTCGAGCACCACCGCATGATCGCCGAGTTCGTGCAGCGCAGCCTCAAGGAGAACCTCGGCGTGCAGGTGAACATCCAGAACATGGAGTGGAAGAGCCTGCTCAAGCGCGTGCGCGGCGGCGAGTACCAGCTCGCGCGCTTCGGCTGGTGCGGCCTGAACGACCCCTACTCCTTCGTGAAGATCCTGCGCTCGGACAGCCCCAACAACCACACGGGCTGGCGCAAACGCGAGCTCGACCGTCTCCTCGACGACGCCTTGAGGACCGGCGACGAGCCCGCGCGCCTCGCCCTCCTCGCGCGCGCCGAGGCGATGATCAGCGACGAGCAGCCCATCATGCCGATGTACTTCTACACGCGGCCCTACCTGCTCAAGCCCTACGTGTGCGGCTTCGAGGACAACCCCGAGGACGTGCACCTCTTCAAGTACCTCTCCTATGAGCCCAATTGCACCCGCGGAGTGAACAAGAGATGAGCCGGAAGCGAGTCTTGATCCTCGGCGCGGCCGGGCGCGACTTTCACAACTTCAACGTTGTCTATCGCGACTGTTCCGACACCGAGGTCGTGGCCTTCACCGCAACACAGATTCCCGAGATCGAGGGTCGCCGTTATCCCCCGGAGCTCTCCGGCCCACACCACATCGAGGGCATCCCAATCGTAGGCGAGGAGGAGCTCGAGCAGCTCATCGCCCGGCACAAGATAGAAGAGGCCGTCTTCTCCTACAGCGACGTCTCCTTCGAGCACCTCGGCCAGGTCGCCTCCCGCGTGCTCGCCGCCGGCGCGCGCTTCGTCCTGCTACCGGACGAGGAGAGCGCTATCAGGTCGAGCCTGCCCGTGGTCAGCGTCTGCGCCGTGCGGACCGGTTGCGGGAAGAGCCAGACGAGCCGGCGCGTGGCCAACACGCTCCGCGACCTCGGCAAGAAGGTGGCCGCCATCAGGCACCCCATGCCCTACGGCGACCTCTCCGCCCAGGCGGTCCAGTGCTTCCGCTCCCGTGCGGACATGGACGCGGCCGACTGCACCATCGAGGAGCGCGAGGAGTACGAGCACTACGTGGACCTCGGCCACACCGTCTACGCGGGAGTGGACTACGGGGCCATCCTCGATCGCGCCTCCGACGAGGCCGACGTCATCTTGTGGGACGGCGGCAACAACGACACCTCCTTCTACAAGAGCGACCTGCACATCGTCGTGCTCGACCCCCTCCGGGCCGGGCACGAGGAGCGCTACCACCCGGGCCTCGTGAACCTCAAGACGGCCGACGTCCTCCTGATCAACAAGGTGGACCAGGCCACCGACGAGCAGCTCGCGGCCCTGCGCGCTTCCGCTGCGCGCAACAACCCGACGGCCCAGGTCATCGAGGCCGAGAGCGAGCTGACGGTGTCGGACCCGGAGGCCGTGCGAGGCAAGCGCGTCGTCTGCGTCGAGGACGGGCCTACCCTGACCCACGGCGAGATGAACATCGGCGCTGCCTGGGTGGCGGCCTCGCGCCTCGGCGCCGAGGTCGTGGACCCACGCCCCTTCGCGAGGGGCTCGATCGCCGCCGCATACGAGCGTTACCCCCAGCTCGGGCCGGTGCTGCCCGCCCTCGGCTACTACGAGGAGCAGCTCGCCGAGTTGAAGGAGACCCTCGACGCCGCGGACGTGGACGCGGTGGTCATCGGCACGCCCATCGACCTCGGCCGCCTGGTGGAGATTCGACACCCCAGCGTGCGAGTCACCTACCGCTTGAAGGAACGCCCCCACGACGGTCCGACGTTGGCCGAGCGCGTACGCGCGGCGGTCGAGGTCTAGGCGGGAAGCCTCGCTACGATCAGGCCTTGTCCGCTTCGGCGAACGCGCAGCGGTTGCGTTTTCCCTGCGGGCAGAGCCAGCAGGCGGAGCGCTTCCGCCCCAGCGCGTTCGCCGTCACGTAGTCGTTCATGCACTGGTCGAGGGTGAGGCTGCGGCGCCGCGGCTTGCAGTAGAAGAACTCGTCGAGGTAGCGCGGCGTCTTCTGCTCTGACTTTTTGTGCAGGCGGCTCATGGGGATTTCCTGGTGGCCGTGCGCGAGCGGGGTGCCGGCACCTCAGACAACGCGCCAGACGCAAGATTCATGCCTTTGAGCGGCGGTGGGGGTAGGGGTGTCACACATGCAGAATCGGCAGGGTCGGCGAGGTCTTGAGCCGTGGGGAGGTGAAAGGTGTTTCCGCAAGGAAACGCCTCGCGTAGGGGAGTTTCGCCTGCGAAACTCCCGCCCCGCCCAAGAGAAAGGTGTTTCCGCAAGGAAACGCCTCGCGTAGGGGAGTTTCGCCTGCGAAACT
>CAZQPP010000400.1:7712-7785 GCA_964594295.1 uncultured Myxococcales bacterium
CCCGCCCCGCCCAAGAGAAAGGTGTTGGACATACCCGCTGTCGCGGACCCGCCCGTAGCGTGACGGCCGGGTA
>CAZQPP010000401.1:0-7759 GCA_964594295.1 uncultured Myxococcales bacterium
CTCCCCCTCGTGCATGGCGGCGATGGTGCCGCGGCCGAGGTACATGGCGGTTCGGGGAGGGTCCGAGGTGTCGAAGAGGAGGTCTCCGTAGCGCAGGTCACCGCCGTCGGTTACGCGGCGGAAGGACTGGCGCCGGACCCAGTCGATGAGATCGGGGCGGAGGGCGGGGTGCTCGTCCTCGTAGCCCGACAGGAGCAGCGGGTACATCGCCCGCACGAAGGCCAAGGGGTCCTCGCCGCTCAGCGCCTCGAAGCGCGCGAGCTGGTCTCTCTGCCGGCCCCGCAGCAGGTTCAGGACCTTCTCGTAGCCGGGCCAGCGCTCGTCGATGCGTAGCTCGTCGGACTCGGGCTCGGCCGTGGTGAAGATGTTCGTCTTGTAACCCCAGGAGTCTTCGACCTTGCCCATGTCGGTGGCGTCGGCCGGCGGCTCCGCGCGCTCTCGACGGTAGCGCGTTACGCGCACCAGGGCCTGGACCAGGCGGCCCTTCCTGCGCACGTAGCCCAGCAGGTAGAACTCCGTCCACGCCTCGTCCCAGTCGCCTCCGAGCACCACGAAGAAGGGACCGCGCAGGGCGGCGGGGTGGTCGAGGTCGGCAGATTCGGGCACCTCCTTGCCCTTTCGGGCGAAGGCCACCGTGATCTCGACGATGTCCTCCTCGTTGGGCTCGTCGGCCTTGGAGCGCAGCACGCCGAGGTCGATGACGACCTCGAGGGGAGACTCGCCGGGCTCGTCGGCGACGAGGGTCGCGTAGCCGACCTCGGACTCCTCGTCCTCTCCGTCGCCGCCCTCTCCTTCTCCGGCCTCGTCGCCCTTTTTGCCCTCGCCTTCCTCTCCTTCCTTGTCCTTGTCGTCCGCCTTCGCGTCCTCTCCTTCTCCCTCCTTCTTCTCCTCCTCGGCGCCGTCGCCCTTCTCCGAGCCTTCACCCGCCTCCGCTCCTCCTTCGCCCTTCTCGTCCGTCCCACCGGCGCCGGCCTCGCCGCTGTCGCCCGGGGCCTCACCTTCTTCGCCTTCCACCTCGCCGAAGAGCTCGGCGAGCCCGCTCTCGTCCTGGTACCAACGCGACGAGGCCAGCTCGTCGTGCAGTGACTGCAGGTTGGGCAGGGCCGCCGGGGGCGCGACCTCGGGAGAGCTGGCGCAGCCGCACAGCACGGCCAAGGTCATGGAAAGTAGGCTGAGGAGGAAAGCTCTCATCCAGATCCCGGTCCGTAATGAGGAGTTTCGGGAGGAAACTCCCGCGGTAGGGGCGTTCTGCTTCAGAACGCCCGCCCCCGCTAACGCCGTGAGGCTAGCAGCGTTCGAGGTGCCTCGCCACTATGTCGAGGCACGGCAAGATCTCCGGTTTCCCCCGCGTGCGCCTAGACGCTAAGATGCGCCGCTCATCGCGCACGAAGCGGAACATCCCCGAGCCTCGCCTCAGCACCAGCGCCCTTGGGGGGGCATCGGGCGCAACCGGAGTGACCATCATGCAGCCACGACTGGTCTTGTTGACATGTCTCGCGGCCCTGCTCGTCTCGGCGTGCGGCGCCTCGCGCCACCAGGCATACCTCGACGACGCCAAGGAGGCCGCCGAGGACCCGCAGATCGAGAAGCAGAAGCAGGCTGACGAGGCCTGGGAGCAGCGGGTGGACCCGGAGATGCTGAAGAAGGCCCTCGCCCTCTACGAGGAGGTGGCGAAGGCGGCGCCCGGCGACAAGGCGGTCCTGGCACGGCTCTCCAGGGGCTACTACCTCCTGGCCACGGGCCACCTCAAAGACGAGGAGGCACAGCTCGCGGCGTGGGACAAGGGAGCGAGCTGGGGTGAGCGCATCCTCGGGCTCAACGCCGAGTTCAGGAAGCGCATCGCGGCCGGCGACGACGACTACGAGGCCCTCGACACGGCGACCAGGGAGGACGTGGCCGGCATCTACTGGGCCTACGCCAACCTCGGGAAGTGGTCGGTGACCAAGGGCTTCACGACGGTCTTGAAGAACAAGTCGAAGCTGAAGGCCTTCATCGACCGGGTGACCGAGCTCGACCCGGGCTTCTACTACGGAGCCGGCGACCGGGGCCTGGGCGCGTTCTACGCAAAGGCACCGAGCTTCGCGGGCGGCGACACGGACAAGGCCCGAGCGCACTTCGAGAAGTCCTTGAAGATCGAGCCCAACTACTTCGGGACCAAGACGCTGATGGCCCAGTACCTCGCGGTGAAGACCCAGGACCGGGAGCTCTTCGAGAAGATCTTGAAGGAGGTCATCGCGGGCGACATCAACGTGATCCCCGAGGTCATGCCGATGCAGAAGATCGAGCAGGAGCGTGCGAAGGAGCTGCTCGAGCAGATAGAAGACCTGTTTGAGTAAGCGTCACACCGCAACGTCCAAGCAAACGAATACCGGGAGGTGAAGAAAATGCGCCGAACCCTCTTCCTGGCCGCCGCCACGGTCGCCTGCCTCACCCTCTTGCTCTCCGGCAGCGCCCTCGCGAAGCCGGAGTTCGTCTTGAAGTTCGCGACCGTCGCTCCGGACGGCACCCCCTGGGCGGACCACCTGAAGAGGGTCAAGAAGCGCGTCGAGAAGGAGAGCAACGGCCGCATCAAGATGAAGCTCTTCTTGGGCGGTGCCCTCGGCGGCGAGGTCGAGACCGTGCGCGACCTGCGAAGGGGTCGGCTCCAGGGCTGGGGCGGCTCCACCGCTGCGGTCGCCGAAGGCGCCCGCATCCCCCAGCTCCAGCTCATGGAGATCCCCTTCCTCTTCAAGAGCTTCGAGGAGGCGGACTACGTGCTCGACAAGGTCGTGCACGAGGACTTCGAGAGGATCCTGGCCAAGAAGGGCTTCGTGCTCTCCTTCTGGCACGAGAACGGCTGGCGCAACTTCGCCTCGAAGAAGAAGGCCATCCACACCATCGCCGACCTCCGCGAGATGAAGATGCGATCGCAGGAGTCGCCGGCTCACCTGGCCATGTACAAGGCCCTCGGCGTGCAGGCGGAGTCCATCCCGGTGCCGGAGGTCCTCGGCGCGCTCCAGACCGGCATGGTGGACGGCTTCGACAACACGCCCCTCTTCTCCGCCGCGACCGGCTGGTACGAGGGCGTGAAATTCTACTCCATCTCCCAGCACATCTATCAGCCCGCGGCCATCATCTACTCGAAGAAGTTCATCGACAAGCTCCCGCCCGACCTGCAGAAGATCGTGCTCGGTGACGCCGCCGCCGAGGCCAAGGCCGGCCGCGGAGCCGTGCGCGCCATGCGTGGGGAGCTGCTCAAGAACTTCCGCGAGGCCGGCATCACCGTCTACGAGATGACCCCGGCGGAGCGGCAGCCCTTCATCGAGGCCACCAAGAAGGTGCACAAGGAGTTCCGGAGCATCGTGGGCGCGGCGTTGCTCGACAAGGTCTACGCGGGCAAGAAGGCCTTCGCAGCCGGCCAGGGGAAATGAGCGCGACGACGGGCTCGAGCTCCCTGACCCTGAAAGAGAAGCGCGAGCGCCGCCGAGCCGAAGAAGAGGCCTGGGTGCCGCCGAAGTCTGTAGGGGGCCTCTTCTTGCGTGCGGTGGAGCGCTTCGAGGATGGCGTGGCCCTGCGCCGCCGCGACGCCCTCGCGGGGGAGTGGGCCGACATCACGTGGGAGGACCTCTACGAGGACGCCTGCAAGGTGGCGGCGGGGCTCGCGGAGCTCGGCGTCGAGAAGGGCGATCGTGTCGCGATCCTCTCCAACAGCAGGACCGAGTGGGCGACCATCGACTGCGCGAACCTCACCGCCGGCGTCGTCACCGTGCCGGTCTACCAGTCGAACCTGCCCCACGAGGTCGCCTACATCCTCGACCACGCCGGCGCGAAGGTGGTCTTCGTCGAGGACCGGGAGCAGCTCGGCAAGGTGCTCGAGGTCAAAGGCGATCTCCCGGGGCTCGAGCACGCGATCCTCATCGACGGCAAGGTGAAGACCCCGGACTTCACCCTCGGCTGGGACCACCTGACCGAGAGAGGCGAAGAGCGCCTCGAGCGCGAGCCCGAGATGCTCCGCAGCCGCAACGAGGCGGTCGAGCCGGGCGACATGGCGACCATCGTCTACACCTCGGGAACCACGGGACCGCCAAAGGGCGCGGTCCTTACGCACGGCAACATGGTCTTCGAGGCTGAGTCCCTCGCAGGTGCTCGATGCAGACGAGAGCGACGAGACCCTGCTCTTCTTGCCGCTCGCGCACATCTTCGCCCGCGTGGGCTTCCTCGCGGGCCTGAGGATGGGCTTCACGACCTCTTTCGCCGAGAGCATCGACCGGCTCCTCGACAACGTGGCCGAGGTGCGCCCGACCTTCTTGTTCTCGGTCCCGCGCATCTACGAGAAGGTCTACAACGCCGTGCTCTCGGGAGTGATCCGGGGATCGCGCCTCAAGAAGCAGATCTTCGCCTTCGCGCTGATGATGGGAAAGGCCGTCAGCAAACGAAAGCGGGCGGGGCGCTGGGTGCCTCCCTGGCTCTCGCTCCCCTTCCAGGCCGCCGAGCTCCTCGTCTTCAACAAGCTCAAGAAGCGCTTCGGCGGGAAGATGCGCTTCTTCGTCTCGGGAGGGGCGCCCCTGGCCCTCGAGATCGCGGAGTTCTTCCACTGCGCGGGCATGCTCGTGCTCGAGGGCTACGGGCTCACCGAGACCGTGGCCGCCTCCAACGTGAACCGCCTCGACAACTACCGCTTCGGCACGGTCGGCCCGCCCATCCCGGGAGTGGACCTGCGGATCGCCGACGACGGTGAGGTGCTCCTTCGAGGGGGCAACATCTTCGCCGGCTACTACCGGAACGAGAAGGCCACCTCCGAGACCATCGTGGACGGCTGGTTCCACACCGGCGACATCGGCGAGATCGACAAGGACGGGTTCCTGCGCATCACGGACCGAAAGAAGGACCTGATCGTCACCTCGGGTGGCAAGAACGTGGCGCCGCAGAACATCGAGAACCTGATGAAGACGGCGCCGATCATCAGCCAGATCATGGTCCACGGGGACAAACGCAACTACCTGACCGCCATCATCACCCTCGACGAAGAGGAGACCCGGAGCTACGCCGAGCACAAGGAGCTCGAGATCGAGGATTGGGACGAGCTCTGCCAGCACCCCCTCATCCACGCGCGGGTGGAGCGGGAGATGGAGGCCCGCAACAAGAACCTCGCCTCCTACGAGACCATCAAGAAGTTCCAGATCGTGGCCCAGGAGTTCGAGGTCGGAGAGGAGCTCACACCTTCGCTCAAGGTCAAACGAAAGGTCGTGACCGAGAAGTACCGAGACCTCCTCGACGGGATGTACCAGTCATGAGCGCCAAGGCCACACCCGTCGCCCGCGGGCTCCTCTTCTGCCGCGACAAGATCTACCTCCCCGTCGAGTGGGTCTGGACCCAGTTCTGGTGGCTCATCGGCTTCCTGATCGTGCAGGTCGTCTTCGCCATCGTCCTGGCCTTCGCCCACGCCATCGCGCTGATCCGAGCGGTCTATCGCGTCGTCGACAAGGTCGTGCTCGTCGTCGAGAAGGCCTTCCTGATCCTGGCCCTGCTGGTGATGACGGGCCTCGTCTTCATTGTGGCCCTCGACAGGTGGTTCGAGTTCATCAACCTGGGCTGGTTCTGGGCGACCAAGCTCGCCCTCTTCTTGATGATCTGGGTGGGCTTCGTCGGGGCGAGCGTGGCGACCAAGGAGCGAAAGCACCTGGCCATCGACGTGGCGAGCCGCGTGCTCTCCCCCAAGGGAGCCAAGGTCGCCGCCTTCTTCTCCCTCGCCATCGCCGCGGGCTTCTGCTTCGTGCTCGCGGGCTACGCGTGGGACCTCGTCGCCGAGTCCAAGGAGTACGGCGACCGCGAGGGCGTCCTGCCCATCCCGACCTGGATCATCCAGACCATCATCCCCTTCACCCTGGTGGTGATGGGCGCGCGCTTCATAGAGAACATCTTCCGCGACACTCCCGAGAACGAAGAGCTGGAGAAGGAAGGCAAGCGCCCGACACCGCAGGCCGCCGTCGCGTCCCAGGGCGTGCCCATGGCCATGAAGGACCTGATCCTCGCCGGCCTCTTCCCGGGCTTCCTGATCACGGCGCTTCTCGTCTTCAAGCTCGGCGCGAGCCCGGGCTGGCTCATCTTCATCGGCTGCCTGATCATGCTGATCATGGGCCAGCGCCTCTTCGTGCTCATCGGGCTGGCGGTGGTCTTCTGCACCCTGCTCTTCGGGACCGGAGAGCTCATCAACATCCCGGTCGACATGTTCGACGCGGTGAAGAAGGAGGTCTTGATGGCCATCCCCTTCTTCATCCTGGCCGGCGCGCTCATGACCGCCGGCTCCATGGCCGACCGGCTCATAGCCTTCGCCAAGGCCATGGTCGGCTTCATGCCGGGCGGCCTGCTCGTGGCGACCATCATCGCCTGCCTGTTCTTCGCGGCGATCTCGGGCTCCTCGCCCGTCACGGTCATCGCTATCGGCAGCATCATGTTCCCGGCCCTCGTGGACAACCGCTTCGACGAGGACCGCTCCCTCGGCCTCGTGACCACCGCGGGGACCCTCGGCGTCCTCATCCCGCCGTCCATCCCCATGATCATCTACGCCATCATGGCGCCGGTCGGCGGGCGGGCCCTCTCCATCCGAGAGCTCTTCATCGCCGGCGTGATCCCCGGCCTGCTCGTGGCCGTCGTGCTCGGCGCCTACTCCATCTTCAAGATGGACCGGGAGCGTTTCTTCGAGAAGCCCGAGAGCGACGGCAAGACCTTCTTGCAGAACATCCGTGAGGGCATCTGGTCCCTCATGCTCATCGTCATCATCTTCGCCGGGATCTACCTCGGGTGGTTCACCGTCACCGAGGCCTCCGCCGTGGCGGTCGTCTACGCGCTCTTCGTGGAGCTGGTCATCCACCGCGAGCTCAAGCTCAAAGAGATAGGCAACGCCTTCCTCGACTCGAGCTGGATGATGGGCGCCATCTTCATGCTCATCGTGCTCGCCATCGCCTTCAACAAGTTCCTGGCCGAAGAGATGATCCCCCAGGCCGCAGCCGAGTGGCTCCAGACCTCGGTCGCAACCAAGGTCGGTTTCCTGGCGCTCACGAACGTCTTCCTGCTGATCCTCGGCTGCCTGATGGACATCATGTCGGCGATCATGATCGTCGCGCCGCTGCTCGCGCCCATCGCCATCGAGTACGGCGTCGACCCGATCCACTTCGGGCTGATCTTCATCGTCAACCTCTCCATCGGCTACATCACCCCGCCCATCGGCCTGAACCTCTTCGTCGCGAGCTCGGTCTTCGACCGGCCCATCGTGCAGGTGATCAAGGCCTCCTTCCCCTACGCGGTGATCATGCTGCTGGCGCTGGCCGCGGTGACCTACATCCCGGCGCTGAGCCTGTTCCTGCTCGGTCGCTGAGCCGGGCGCGGCGAATGGTGGGAATGCGGCCATGAGGCCGAGATCGCCGGCGCCCAGAACCGCGTGCGCCACAACATGAACAACGCCCTCATCGCCATCGGCGGCTCGATAGACGAGCTGCGCCCGCGGGCCCTCGAGGTGGCGCGAGCCATCGGCAAGGTCGAGGTGGACCACGGCACGACAGGCTGCAAGACCCCGGCTGCAGAGCCCTACATCAAGCGCATGGTGGAGCACGCGAAGAAGAAGAGCGCGCCGGGGAAGAAGAAGGCGAAGCGCTCCCGCTGAACGGGGCCGGCAGCGCACACAGCAAGCGCGAAGTGAGGGGGACGGATCGTTCCGCCCTTACTGGACCGGGCGCGTTGGCAAAAAGGGGGTCCCGCCGCTGGAGCGGTTAGCCGTTAGCTG
>CAZQPP010000402.1:0-7744 GCA_964594295.1 uncultured Myxococcales bacterium
GGTTTGGGGGCACGGGCACGGGCATGGGCACGGGCACGGGGGAGCGTGTAGGCGCCATGCGCTACACGCTCCTGGGAGCCGGCTGGGGGCGTGGCTATTCCCGGGCGGGGTGCCGACCCTCAGGAGCCCCCCACGGCTCCGGCCTTCCTCAGCGCCCTCTTCCACGCCGAGAAGCCCCCTCCCGCGCGGCCGGCTTCCATCGCGGCGAGGCCGACCTCGGGGCCGCCGAGGCTCAGGCGCATCTCCACCCAGGCCCAGCGGGGTGAGAGCACGCGGAGCTCCACGCGGCGCTGGATGCGGGCGCGCAGGCGGGCGATCTTGGAGTCCAGCTCGGCGACGGGGGTGAAGGGCGCAGTGGCGAGGGGCGTGCGGAGCTTGGGGACGAGGGGGTTGACCGCCAGGGTCACTCGCGCGAGCCCGCTGAGGTCGAGGGCCAGCTCGGCGAGCTCGTCGACGTCGGCGTCTTCCTCTCCCGGCAGCCCGATGATGGCGTAGACCTTGAGCCGGTGGAGGCCGTGGCGGCGAGCGAGCTCGGCGGCGCGCCGGATGTGTGACTCCTTGAGCCCCTTGGCGATGCGCCGCCGCTGCCGCTCGGAGGGCGCGTCGCTCGCGACGGTGAGGGTGCGGGTGCCGCCGCGCGCGAGGAGCTCGACAAGCTCGTCGTCCAGACGATCCGCCCTGAGGCTGGACAGTGAGACCTGCTGGCCCCGGTCCACGCAGGCCCGCAGGGCTTCCTTGATGCTCGGGTGCTCGCTGACGGCGGCGCCGACGAAGCCGACCTTCGGGGCCTCCGCCGGGATGGGCGCGAGGATGCGCTCGAGGTCGGCGTGGCGGGCCGGGGAGTTGGAGGCCCGAGCGACGCAGAACTTGCAGTAGCGCGGGCAGCCGCGCCCGGTCTCGACGAGGAACATGTCGGCGAGCTCCGCGTCGGGTGAGCGGAAGCAGGCGTAGGCGGGCAGGTGCTCTACGGCGACGAGGGCCGGCTCGGGCGCTCCCTCGGTGTGGAGCTCGGGCACGTAAACGCCTGGGATCTCGGCGATGGCCTGCGCGCGCGCGCCGCGAGCGCCCGTCGAGCGCAGGGCCTCGACAACGCGGGGCAGGCTCTCCTCGGCCTCTCCGACGACGACGGCGTCGGCGAAGGGCGAGAGCGGGAGCGGGTTGGAGAGCGTGAGGGGACCGCCCGCGAGCACGAAGGGGTCTCCCTCGCCCCGCTCGCTCCGCAGCGCCGGGATGCCGGCGGCGTCGAGCATGGAGACGATGCCCGTCAGGTCCATCTCGTAGGAGATGGAGAAGGCCACGACGGGGTAGGAGGCGAGGGGAGCCTCTTCTTCGAAGGTCAGCGCGCCGCCGGCCGGCAAGTCCTCGGCGACGTCGGGGTCCGGCAGAACGGCCCTGGCCGCGGCTGTGTCCGGCTGGCTCGCGATGATGCGTGCGGCCGCCTGAAAACCCAGGCTCGAGGCCGCGACGGCGTAGCGGTTCGGGTAGCAGAGCGCGATCCTGAACGCGCCGCCCCTGGGCAGCCCACCGGTCTCTCGCTCTCTAAGGTGCCGGAGTCGCTCTGTGTAGGCCCAGCCCATCGTCCCTTCAGCGGGGCATTTCCCGAGAGAAACGCCTCGTCGGTAGGGGCGGGCCCGTCTGCTCAGTCATCCTCTGGCGGCAGCGGCCGGGTGCCTTCGAAGACCCACTTCCCATAGCGGCGGTCCACAACGCTCGCCTCTATCCCGACGATCTCGGGCAGGGTGAAGGTGTGCACCTGGCGCACCGTGTCGATGAACTCCGGGACGCGGTCGGCGGCCGTCTTGCACACGAGCAGGGTCTCGCCCTCGTCGTTGATCTTGCCTTCCCAGTAGTAGAAGGAGCGGATCCGCGGGATCACGTTGACGCAGGCGGCGAGGCGTTGGCGCAGGAGATGTTTTGCGATCCTCTCGCCCTCGCCGGGGCCGGGGCAGGTCACGAAGAAAACGACTGTGTTTTCCATGGGATACTCGCGTGAATCGTCGGCGCCCCGAGCGTCCGCCGGGGCCCAGAAAAGGCGCGATTGAATAACCCAGGGCGCCACGAGGGTCAATGGTCTAGCTGTAAGTTTCGAGATCTAAACGGGAAATCGCTCCTCCACCGTGACCTCAAAAAGAACGGCGCAGGGACTTGCCCACGCGCCTGCCCGTTTTATCCTCGAGCCCGTGCGTTTCTCCATCGCCATCCTCTCGGTGTTCCTGCTGCTTCTCTCGCCGGCCGCGGCGGCGCCTCCCGATCCCATGGCGCTCTCCGCCGCCGCAGCCTCGTCCGCGCCCCTCTTCGCCAAGGGCAAGGGGGGCGACGCCGACAGGGCATGGCGCGAGGGCCGCCACTCGGCCTGCGCGGACCTCTTCGAGAAGGTGGCCGCCGCCGCCGGGGATCCCCTGGTCAGGGCCGCCGCGCGCTTTCGGGAGGGCCGTTGCCACGAGCGCGCCGGGCGCCTGCCGCCCGCCGCAACGGCCTACGAGGCGGTGCGGGCCGGCGGAGGGCTGCTCGCGCCTCTCGCGGCCCTCAGGTTGGCCGTGGTCAAGCACGAGCAGAAGGACCCCGGCGCGGCGCTGAAGCTGCTCGACGCCGTCGTCAAGGACCCGGCCCTCGGCGCCCGGGCGCGGGTGTTCCGGGCGCGCGTCGTGGAGGCCTCGGGCCGCGACGACGAGCTCGTCAGGCGGTACAGCGGCAGCGGCTCGCCGGTGGTCCGCCTCAAGGTGGCCAAAGCGAGGCTGCGGCTCGGGCAGGTTACGGAGGCGGCCGCGGACCTTCGCGAGGTCTTCTTGGGCCGGCCGACCTCGGCCTCGGGGGTCGAGGCGCGCAAGGAGCTCGCGCAGCTCACCCCTGCCTGCTTCTCGCGGAAGCGGGGCTGGCGCCTCCCCTGCCTCACGCCCGAGGAGCGCCTTCGCCTCGCCCGCGGGCTCTTCAACGCGCACTCCTCGGACGCCGTCATCGCGCTCCTCGAGCCGCGCCTCAAAGACGCGGCCTTCAAAAAGGTCGAGCTGCGCTGCCCCGCGCTCCTGCTCGTGGCCCGGTCCTACGACAAGCTGCGCCGACGGAAGGGCGCGCTGCCGCGGTACGCGGAGGCCAGAGATCTGTGCGTCGGCCGACCCGAAGAGGCCGACCTGCTCTACTTCGGGGGGAAGTCGGCCTACCAGGAAGACCGCCCCAAGGTGGCCCTCGACCTCATGGAGGAGCTGCACAAGCGCCTCCCCAAGCACTCCTACAACGACGACGCCGTGCTCTACGAGTCGGCGGCCCTCGCGGACCTTGGGCGAAAGAAGGAGTCCGAGCGCCGCCTCGAGGACGCCATGCGGCGCTACCCCGACGGCGACATGCGCCACCGCATCGCGTGGACCTACGTGCAGTCCGCCATGCGCAAGGGCAAACGGGCGCTCGCGCTCAAGAGGATCCGCGCGCTCAAGTCCAAGCTCGACCCGACCTGGGACTACAGGGACGCGGGGCGGCTCGGCTACTGGGAGGCCCGGCTGGAGCAGCGCCGAGGGCGAAAGAGCGCGGCGATTCGCGCCTATCGCCGGGTGCTGAGCGAGGCTCGCCTCTCCTACCACGCGCTGCTGGCCTACCAGCGCCTGACGCGCCTCGTCGGTGCGCGGCGGGCGAAGCGGGACCTCGAGCGCGCGCTCCGCGACGGCACCAAGCCGGTCCGCGGCGCCGCATCGGCGGAGCCCCTTGCCGGCGCCTGGGGCCGGGTAGCCCTCCTCGTGCGGATGGGGCTCACCGAGGAGGCATCCCGCGAGCTGGACGCCCTGCCTGCGTCCTCCTCGGAGGACACCCTCCTCCGCGTTGCCCACCTCGCCGACCGCGCGGGCGCGGCGCACCTCAGCGTGCGAATCCTCCGCCGCAGCATCCCGGAGTACCAGGCCCTGCCGGCCTCGGGCCCCGCCGAGGATGTCTGGCGCATCGCCTACCCGCGACCCTTCGCCTCGGAGGTGCGCGGCCACGCGCGCGTCGCCGGCATCGACCCCATGCTCGTCTACTCGATCATTCGCGAGGAGAGCGGCTTCTTCCCGGCCATCGAGTCCTGGGCGAACGCGATCGGCTTGATGCAGCTCCTCGTGAAGACGGCAAAGAGCATGGCGAAGCGCGGCGCGCCCGTACACGTCGACGCCGCCGCCCTGCGCGACCCCGACACCAACATCAGGCTCGGCGTGCGTTACCTCGACTACCTCGAGCAGATCTTCGGGCACCCCGCGCTCATGGTCGCCGCCTACAACGCCGGAGATCACCGGGTGAAGGGATGGCTCAAGAAGCGCGGGCGCCAGCCCCTGGACCTCTTCGTAGCGTCCATCCCCTTCCGCCAGACCCGCGGCTACACGATGCGGGTGCTTCAGTCCTGGTTCCGCTACCACGTCCTGCACGGTGACGGCGCGCCCACCCTCGACATGGGGCCGGTGGGCAAGGCGTGGAAGCGGAAGAAGGCCTCGGCCAAGAAGAGGAAGAAGAAGAGGAAGAAGAGGGCGAAGAAGAAGAGGAGGAGGGGGACCGGGGCCAGGACCAGGTGAACGTCTCGTTTTGAGCGGGAATCTGGCTACAGGACGTGCTCTTGGCTATGCTCGGACCATGTTGCGCCTGTGTCTCCTGGCGACGTGCTTGTTGCTCCTTTGCTGCGGCGGCCCTCAGCGCTCGTCTGCGCCGAGCCGGGCGGCCATCGAGGAGATCCGCGCGCTCATCGCCGAGGATCGCCTCGACGAGGCCGAGCAGAAGTTGCTGGCTCTGGGCAATGGGCGCCAGGCTTCATCGCCGAGGGACCGCCTGCTCGGGCACATCGCGGTGCGTCGCGGGAATGTGAGGCGCGCCTTGTCGCTCCTTTCACCCTTGCGCAAACCCGCCGAACCGGATCCCTGGCTCGACTGGGACCTGGCCCAGGCTCACATCATGGACCGTAACCCCTTCGCAGCGATAGACCTGCTGGCGCCGCTCATCGAGCGCCCACCCGCGCCCGTGGCTCGCCAGCTCCGCATGGCCGCCGGCGAGGTGGCTCTGGAGGTCGGAGACCACGATCTCGCGATGCGCTCTTTCGGTCTCGCCCTCGCGGGCCGCCAGGAGGACGAGAAGGCCTTCTTGGGCCTGGCCCGGGCCACCTTCCGCTCCGGCTCCGCCGAGGAGGCCGAGCTCCTGGTGGCAGCGCGGGTCGCGCGTTTCCCGAACGAGCTGGAGCCCATGCTGCTCCTGGGCGAGATCCGGGCGGCGCTGAACCGGACCGAGGATGCGGCGACCGTCTTCGCCGAGGTCACGCGGAGGGCGCCGGAGCGCCACGAGGCCTGGCGGGGGCTGGGCTTCGCGCAGTTCCGACTCGGGCGCGTCGAGCGAGCGGTCAAGAGCCTCGAGCGTGCCAGGAAGGGGTTGCCCGACGACCCCTCGGTCGTGACCGAGCTCGGCCAGGCCCTCGCGGAGCTCGGTCGCTACAAGGAGGCCGTGGAGGCGCTCCTCGTGGCGGCCGAGGCGTCTCCGGACAGCCCCGAGGTCTGGCGCAGCCTCATCGCCGTACAGCTCGAAGCCGGAGAGGCCTACGCCGCCGTGAAGGCGACCCGTCGCATCCCTGCCTTCCTCAGAGACGGCGATCCCCGCCTTGAGGAGGCCTCCTTCCGTGCCCGCCTCATAGGCGCCGCGCTCTTGCTCGCCTGTGGTGAGAAGCCCTCCATCCTGGCCGAAGGTGGCCCGCAGAGGGGCAAGTTCGTCAGGCTTCGTGTGCCCCTCGACGAGCTCGGCGGCCGCGTAGACGAGCTCGCGGACACCTGGCGCGAGGCTGATCTCGGACCCTTCGATCCGGTCCGGGCGAGGCAGATGCTGCAGCTTCCGCCGATCCGGGAGGCAATTCGAAGCGCGGCGCGTTACTGCCTCACGGCGCCCCCCGCCTCCTCCCGCACGGCACACCGACCCCAAAGAGCACTTCATTGATCCAGCCCCTCCGCATCCAGACCGAGCAAGCGAGCGAGCTCATCCGCCTAGAGACCGCGTTGAACGAGGCGATCCGCGGCAAGCCGGAGGTCGTGCGTCTCGCGCTGATTGCCGCCGTCGCCGACGGCCACATGCTCATCGAGGATGTGCCCGGGGTAGGGAAGACCACCCTCGCGCGGGCCCTCGCCCGGGGCATCGGCGGGCAGTTCAAGCGCATCCAGTTCACCAGCGACATGCTGCCGGCGGACATCCTCGGCGTGTCCGTCTACGAGCCTGACGCCCACACCTTCAAGTTCCACCCCGGCCCGATCTTCGCGCACCTCCTCCTCGCCGACGAGATCAACCGCACCACCCCTCGCACCCAGTCGGCCCTGCTCGAGGCCATGAGCGAGGGGCGCTGCACCGTGGAGCAGGTCACGCGACCCCTGCCGAAGCCCTTCCTGGTCATGGCCACCCAGAACCCAAAGGAGCAGCACGGGACCTACCCCCTGCCCGAGTCCCAGATGGACCGCTTCCTGCTCCGCATTCGCATCGGCTACCCGGAGCTCGACCTCGAGAAGTCCATTCTCAAGGACTTCGGCCACGAGGACGCGGCCGAGCAGGTCCCCCAGGTCATGTCCACGGACCGCCTGCTCTTCCACCAGCAAGCCGCCGGCAGGATCGCCGTGCGCGACGAGGTCCTGAACGACCTCATGGCCATCGTCGCGGCCACCAGGAAGCACCCCGAGATCCACCTCGGCGTCAGCCCCCGCGGCGCGATCTCGCTCTACCGCGCGGCCCAGGCCCGCGCCTACCTCGACGGCCGGGACTTCGCCACCCCCGACGACGTGCGGAGCCTCGTGCTGCCCTGCTTCGTTCACCGCGTCGTCGCCCGCGGCGCTATCGAGGACGGAGGGCGGGCCGAGGCCGAGGCCCTGCTCAGAGAGATCATCGAGGGCATCCCCGCCCCATGAGCGCCGCCGTCGAGCGCGAGCTCGCGCGTGCGAAGCGCTGGCCACGCCAGCTCAGCCCGCACCGCGAGGGCATCTGGCTGATCCTCATGGTCCTGGGCATGGGCGTGGCCGCCATCAACACCGGCCACAACCTGCTCTACCTGATCTTGGGCTTCCTGCTCTCGGTCATCCTGGTCAGCGGCTTCCTCTCGGAGTACGTGCTCAGCCGCGCCGACCTCGAGATCGCTCCCCCCGAAGGCCTGCACGCCGGAGACCTCGGCCGCGCCACCGCGACGATCATGAACCGCGGCAAGAAGGGGCGCATCTACTCGGTGCGCGCCAGCCCGCTGCTCGATCCCGACGACGCCGAGTGCGCTCCGGCCTACGCCGCCGAGATCCTCGCGGGCACCGCCGCAGTCCGCCCGCTCCGCGTGCTCTTCAAGCGCCGCGGCGTCTTCCGCGTCGAGCACGCACGGCTGCAGACCGACTTCCCCTTCACGCTCTTCACCAAGGGGCGCGTCATCCCGCTGCGGGCGACCTTCAGGGTGTGGCCGCGCCTGCACCCGGTGCGCATCACGCCGCCCGGCGCCACCCGCCAGGAGCACGCCGACAGGGTCGCGCGCGTAGGCCCGACCGGGGAGGACTTCTTCGGGGTGCGCGAGTACCGCCCGGGCGACCCGACCCACTGCATCCACTGGCGCTTGAGCGCGCGCGCCGGGCAGCCCCTCGTGCGCGAGCTCGAGCTCCCCAGGACGCCGTCGATAGTGATCCACTGTCGAGTCCCTTCCCTCGGAAACTCCCTCGCCGAGGACGTCTACGCCGAGACCGCAGCGTCGGTGGCTGCTGCCGCCCTCGACGCCGGCTACGCAGTTGGCCTCCAGACTCCTCAC
>CAZQPP010000403.1:0-2516 GCA_964594295.1 uncultured Myxococcales bacterium
CGAGCACTGGTCCATGTCCTCGGGCGGAGCCCTGCCCGAGACCGAGCGCCGGACCGGCCGCGTCGTCAGCGGCGAGGGCAGCTTCCACGACCCGGGCGCGCGCTTCTGCACGGCCGGCGTGGAGCCCGGCGACGTGCTCGAGATCCGCCCACCGATGAGCGTGGACTGCGGAGGCCTCGAGGGCAGCGCCTTCCGGGTGAAGGTCACCGCCGTGAAGGGCGAAGGCCTGGAATTTCACCCCGACAGCGTGCAGGGCCTGCAGCCCGACCCCGAGGACGAGGACGAGGAGATCTTCGTGGATCTCGCCGCCCGCCTGAGCCCTCAGTGCCTCCCCGGCCCGCTGCACTACCTCGTGCGCGTGCCCTCCGACATCTTCCTGGTCCACGGCTCACGCAGCGGCATCCTCCACCCCTGGACCGACGGCCCGGGGGGCTGCGTTCGCTTCACCGACGACCCGCAGTGGACAGCGCGGGCGAAGGTGGGGACCCTCGACAAGCTCGATCCAGAGGTCCAGCCTCCCTGCCCGCTCACCGCCGACAGCCAGGGCGTCGAGATGACGCTCTACCCCTTCGAGAACCCCTTCTTCCGCTTCACCCTGTACCCCGCCTGCTCGGTGACCGCGGTGGAGACCTCCTACCCGGAGCCCGAGGACGGCGCGCAGTACGCCTTCGACCTGACCGGCGGCGTGCGCGCCTCGACGGTCATCGCCGGCTCGATCGGCGCGTACATCACCTCCACCGGAGTGCTCGGCGGGCCGGTCGTCTTCGTCGACGAGGCCTTCGAGGCCGTCCACGTGCTCGACCCGCAGAGCCTGACGGTGACGGCCAGGGTCTTCTGACGGGTCGCAGGAGACGCAATAGAGGGCTAGACTCTCGGCCATGCGCCGCCTGCCGATCTCTCTCGTAGCCATCCTCGCCCTCGCCGCCTCCCCGGTGGCCTGCAAGTCCGACAGCTCCCCGGGGCTGCTCGCGCCGCCCGGCGGGGGAGGCCCGCCCGCCGCTCAGCAGGACCAGGGCACGCAAGAAACCGGGCCTGCTACCGTAGACGAGGGCGGCTCGCCAGCCACGACCAAGGACCCCGGCGGTGGTACACCGCCCGTCGGAGGCACGGACGACGGCTCCTCCACACCGCCCGTCAGCCAGGACCCGGGGCCCACCACGCCCCCGACCCCGGCGGGATGCGGCAGCGACAGCCCCGCGGCCCTCGCCGCCTGCGCCGACGAGGCTCGCTACTCGACCGACCTCGAGCTGATCGCGGACGTGAGGCCACCCGGCTCGGCCCACTGGCAAGTGGCGCAGGACCTCTGCGCCAACCGCCTCGCCGAGCTCGGCTACGCGGTCTCCGTCGAGAGCTACGGGACCGGGGTGAACGTCGTCGCGTTGAAGCGGGGCTCGTCAGCACCCGACGAGCAGCTACTCATCTCGGCGCACTACGACCACATCGAAGGCTGCGAGGGCGCCGACGACAACGCGACCGGCCTGGCGGCGCTGCTCGAGGTCGCGCGCCTGCTCGCCGATGCAAGCTTCTCCCGCACCCTCATCCTGGCCTGCTGGGACGAGGAGGAGAGGGGCATGGTCGGCTCGGGCGTCTACGCTCGCAGGGCGGCCGAGCGCGGCGACAAGATCCTGGCGAGCGTCGTCTTCGAGATGCTCGGCTACGTCAGCGAGGAGCCCAACTCACAGGAGATCCCCGCCGGATTCGACCTGGTCTTCCCCGAGGCCATCAAGAAGGTGAGGGACAATGAGTCCCGCGGCGACTTCATCTTCGTCGCGGCCGACGAGAGCGCGCAGGGCTTCCTCGAGCGCCTCGAGAACCACGCAGTGACCTTCGAGCTGCCGCTGGTAGGCGTCGCCATGGCGAGCGCCATGGCCACCTCCGCCCTCGCCGCCGATCTCCGCCGTTCGGATCACGCGCCCTTCTGGGACGAGGGCTTGCCCGCGATGATGCTGACGGACACGGCGAACTTCAGAAACCCCTACTACCACTGCGCGGCGGGCCCCGACGTCATCGAGCACCTCGACTCGGGCTTCGCCCTGAAGGTGATCCAGACGACCGTCGCCGCGGCAGCGGAAACGCTCGAGCTGAGGTAGGCCGCGCGGCCCTGGCTCCGCGGCCCGGGCACATTTCCGGAAACCGGTCGAGACATAGACCGGACGCGCCGCCTCTCGCGGCCGTCGGCCTATGGAGACACCCGACATGACCGTTTCCGATTTCACGCCTCAGACCGCTCCCACGGTCGTCACCGCACCCCCACCCGAGGTCCTTCGAGAGATGGCCGCCTACTCGGCGAGGGCTCAGGTGGCAAAGGGAGTGCCCGCCGACTACACCCTGCTCCTGCCCGTGGACACCCCGCCGGTGCCAGCTTCCGCAGCGAAGCCGCGACGCACGGGCGCAAGCAGATCCGCCGGCGCCCCTCCGCGCCCGGCGAAACGCGCGCGCTCTAAGCGTGTGAGGAGCACGGACCGCTCCACGCGCGGGGCCCTGCGTGCGGCCCAGGGCGTCTTGTGGCTTCAGGC
>CAZQPP010000403.1:2530-7702 GCA_964594295.1 uncultured Myxococcales bacterium
TTCCTGGCCGGCGTCGCGCTCCCCTCCACCGGCCTCCTACCGCCGAGCCTGAGCTTCATCCTGCTCATCCCGATCCTGGGCATGAGCATGGTCTACGGAGCGGTGGCATGGGGCGTGCGCAAGCGCAGCCACGTCGCCCTCGTCGTCGCCTGCACACTGCACGCAACCGGGCTTCTCGCCGCCGTGCCCCTGGCCCTTCACGGTGCGTGGGCCCTCCCTGCCCTCGCCTCTGTCTTCCTCTTCACGATCCTAAGGGCGGAGAGGTGTCTCGTGCGCTCCCGAGCTCGATCTGCCGGACGCTCAGCCCACCGGCCATCGAACGTAACCACCACATGACCACTCCTTTCTTCGCCTCCGCGACCGAGCCCACCTGGCGCGCTGGCTCAAGAAGTGGGCAAGGCGACGGTGGAAGCGTTCGATGGCGCCCTTGAGAAAAGGCTACTGCGCGCAGTCCACCATGCAGGAGTCGTCGTTCTCACCGAGGCAGCGGCTACAGACGCCGTCGCCGCAGGTGCCGCAGTCGAGGGGGCATTCGACGTAGCCCTCGGTGGGCTCGCAGACGCAGTTGCCACATGCTCCGCGGCAGTCCTGCTCGCAGCTCCAGACACTCTCCTCGGGCTGCTCGCAGGTGCCGTTGCCGCAGACGGTCTCGAAGCAGTCCGCCGGGCATGACGAAGGGGTCTCGCCCGGCTCGCAGCGCTGGTCTCCGCAGGGAGGGCGGCAGTCCTCGGGGCACGTGAGCGGTCCCTCGCCGCAGGGGAAGCCCATGCAACAGCCGTCGCCGCAGCCGGAGCCGACGGTTGTCCCGTCAGGGCCGACGCAGCGGCAGAGGTCGGTGCGGCAGTCGCGGCCCTCGGGGTGACCAAGCACGAAGAGCACGCTCAAGACCGCGTCGCAGAGGTCATTGCGGCCGTTGATGCAGCCGAACTCGCAGTCCCCGGGACACGAGATCTCGTCCTCGCCGCAGGCGCTCTCGCAGACGCAGTTGCCGCAGCTACAGCAGTCTTGCGGGCATGAAGAGGCGTCCTCAAGCGGGGACTCGCAGACCAGGTCGCCGCAGCGGCAGTCCTCGGGGCAGCTGGCGGTGGTCTCGCCAATGTCGTGGTTGCAGATGTTGTTGCCGCAGGAGCAGTCGCCGGGGCAGCTCTCGGCGGTCTCCCCGGCGGCGAGGTCGCAGCCCCCGTTGCCGCAGTAGCAGTCGGCCGGGCAGTCCTCGACGGTCTCGATGCCGGGGGCGCAGTACCCGTTGCCGCAGTGGCAGTCGTAGCCACAGGTGTGGGGGTTCTCGCCGTCCTCTTCCAGGCAGAGGCCGTCGCCGCAGTGGCAGTCCTCGGGGCAGAAGTACCAGGACTCGTCCAAGATCATCTCGCAGCGCCCGTTGCCGCAGTGGCAGTCGCCGGGGCAAATCACGGGTGTCTCGCCGAGCTCCGGCTCGCAGATGCCGTTGGTGCACAGGCAGTCCGGCGGGCAGGTGACTGCGTCCTCGCCGGCCTCGGAGGCGCAGACGGCGTCGCCGCAGTGGCAATCCGCGTAGCAGCTGTCGGCGGTCTCCGCCCAGCGCGGATCGCAGTAGCCGTCGCCGCAGTGGCAGTCGCTCGGACAGCTGTCGGGGGTCTCCTCCCACTGCGGCTCGCAGAAGTAGTTGCCACAGTGGCAGTCGGCCAGGCAGGTGAGGTCGTTCTCACCTATCGATGCGGCGCAGAGCCCGTCGCCGCAGGGGCAGTCGATGGCGCAGCTCTGGGCGCTCTCGCCGTGCCCAGGCTGGCATTCGCCGTTTCCGCAGCGGCAATCGAGGCCGCAGGTCTCAGGATCCTCGCCGTCGGCCTCAACGCACTGGCCGTCGCCACAGTGGCAGTCACCCGGGCAAGGCTCTCCTTGAGGGTCTCGCTCGTCCCGGTCGCACACCCCGTCGCCACAGTAACAGTCCAGGGTACAGCTGCTGCCTCCCTCTCCCCAGCAGACCGAGCAGAGACCGTCGCCGCAATAGCCGCAGTCCTCCGGGCAGGTGCGAAAGGACTCGCCCTCGGTGCAGCGGCAGTCGCCGCACTCGGACGGAGGTGGGCAATCGTAGCGACAGCTCTCGTGGCTCTCGAAGGGAAGATCGCAGACGCCGTTGCCACACGCCCAGGTCTTGCAGTCCTCCGGGCAGTTGTCCGGCGTCTCCCCGGGGTCGCAGGTCCTGTTGCCGCAGGGCCACTGGCAGTCTACCGGACAGCTCACCGGGTCCTCTTCGCAGATGTAGCCACGGCAGCAGCCGTCACCGCAGCCGGCTCCTCCGTACAGCGGGCACTGGCAGATGTCCGTACGGCAATCCATCCCTTTCAGCCCGCTCGACCGAAGCCAGAGCTCGCTCAACACCAGGTCGCAGTCCTGAACAACCTGGTCGCCGCAAGCCCAGTCGCAGTCGTGAGGACAGCTCTCCACGGTTTCGCCCCAATCTACGGCGTCACAGTGACAATTGCCGCAAACATCGTCGAAGCAGTCGGCGGGACAGTAATTCTGGGAGAAGGGGTCATCCTCTCCCTGGAGGACGTGGCAGTAGTCGTCGCCGCAGAACAGGTTCAGGCAGTCGTCGGCGCAGTAGGCCTCCGACTCGGGATCGTCCTCTCCCTCCTCAGAGGAGCACACGCCGTTGCCGCAGGAGCCCGGGATGCAGTCTTCGGGGCAGCGCGAGGGCGTCTCGTTCCGGTGCGGCTCGCAACGCTTGTCTCCGCAGCTGGACTCGCAGTCGCAGGCTTCGCAGCTGTCCGACTGGCACATTCCCACCTTGACGTCGATGTGGTGGACCACCTCGTAGGGAGGTCGAAAAAGGGAGACCTCGAGGCCATACTCCCCGGCCGGAAGCAGATCGGCGCGCCAACGGTAGCGACAGCCTGCAGTGCGCCCGCGGCGCACGGGAATGCCGTCGATGGTGAACAGGGCGTCGCCTCGCCAAATGTCGAAACGTCCGTCGCGCAGGCCTTCAGCCTTGACGGAGAGATCAGCGATCCCCTCGACGGCAGCGCTGTCGCGGAGGGAGTAGCAGTTGGCGTTCCCGTTGCAGCGCAGGAAGGCCACGCGCGTCTCCTGGCGCGCTCGGAATGAGACCTGATCGGACGCCGCTACTCCGGAGGGACCCACGAGATCGGCCCGGAGCTCGTGCATCTCGTTGTCCGGCGGGGTAGTGAGCCACAGCTTGAGCTTCCCGCCGGTCGGCTCGGGCGAGCCGCGGGCTTCCACCTCCTCACCGTCGACGTACAGAGCGACTCGGTGCCCCCCATCGCTCAGGAGCCACACCGGCAGCACCGAAAGCTCTACATAGACGGACGGCCTCGCAATGTTCTCGTTGTCTTCCGGCTGCAGGATCTGCAGGTCCGGGGACTGGACAGCCACAGAGACGTGGCGCTCCTCGGTCTGGCTTCGCCCCGTCTTCTCATGGGCGCTGACGATCACCGTGCGTGCTCCGAGCTTGGTGTGATCGAGAGGCAGCTCCAGCTGCCAACCCGGGCCCCTGATCCGAGCGCTGACACTCTCCTCAGGCACCTCGACCTCGATCTTCAGGATCTCGTCCGGGCTAGCGACAGACAGGCGGACCGTGAGCGTGGTCGTCAGCTCGGCTCCTTCCTCCGGCTCCAGGATCTCGAATAGTGCGGGCGCGGTCTCGACGTCGGCATCAACATCGGGCGCGGGCACCGTGGGGGTGTCGGGATCAACATCGGGCGCGGGCGCCGTGGGCGTGTCGGGCTCGGCGGCGCCGACGCCATCGTCCGCCGGTTCCTTGGTGTCCTTGGTGACGGGCTCGACGACATCGCCGCCATCTTGGGTGTCGTCGTCGCCGTCATGGGCATCGAGCACTTGACCGCCGTCGAGGGCCTGCGTGTCCGCAGCGCCCGCTGCGGCGTCGTCGGCCGCTGGGGTATCGGAGCTGCAGGCAACCGCCGCCAGGCAGAGCCCAAGGACAACCAGGAGACCCTTCAAGTCTATGCGGACCACAGCCAGCTCCTCTATCCTCGCGTCGACGATAATGTCCGGTGGCCGATGCTACAAGTGGCTCAGGTGTGGCTGAGGGGATGTCCCAGCCGGCACGTCCCCGCCCGGAAATGCTCAATCGCTCCAAACGGTTGTAGCGAGCCGCGGGGTCCCCCGAGGCCGCCGCGGTCCTTGCGCTCCCAATGGCTACGCCATAGAGTCTTTCACGATGTCACGGCGCCAGCACTCGACCCTTCGACGCCGAAGATGAAGCGGATCGCCATCTTCGGCAAGGGCGGTATCGGCAAGTCGACCTTCGCAGCCGCGCTCGCCATCCAGTTCCAGAAGGGGGGCGACAAGGTCCTGCACGTGGGCTGCGACCCGAAGCACGACTGCAGCCTGCGCCACGGGCCCCGGCGCAGCGTCCCGACGGTGATGGACGAGCTGATCCGCTACCGCGGCCGCATGGGCGCCAAGCAGTTCGAGCAGACCATCATCTCGGACACCGAGAGCGGCGTGCACGTGCTCGAGGCTGGAGGCCCCGAGCCCGGGAAGGGCTGCGCAGGGCGTGCCGTCAGCATGATGCTCACGCTCCTCGACTCCTCCGAGCGCATCAAGGAGGGCTACTACGACACGGTCATCCTCGACGTGCTCGGCGACGTCGTGTGCGGCGGATTCGCAGCTCCGCTCCAATCTCCCTGGCCCTCGGACACGGTCATCGTCGTCTCCCACGAGTTCATGTCCATCTACGCGGCGAACAACATCGCCAAGGGCATCAGCAACCTCACCACCGCCGGGGACTCACGCCTCGTGGGCATCGTCGCCAACCGCGTGGACACGCCCATGGGGCGCGCCATCGTCGAGGCCTTCGCCGAGCGCCTCTCGACCCGTGTCCTGGGCACGATCCCCTACTGTGAGGACGTGCTGATCGCGGACGCGAGCGGAGGCTCGCTGCCCCACATCTCGAGCTCGTCGGATTGGGCCAAGGCTTGCCGGGGTGTATACGAGGAGCTCGAGAAGGTCACCGACGAGGACCGCATCATCCCGACCCCGCTGACCGAGGAAGACCTGCGCGCCCTGTACGTCAGCGTGCGAGACAGCTTCTCTTGAGGGCTGCCACCGGCGACAAAGATGAGCACCGAGCCTTCCCCGCACACCCTCGACGAAACGCTGCGCGCTCTGCGTGGGGATCTCGACGAAGCCGGCTTAGACACCATCTCCATG
>CAZQPP010000404.1:0-7699 GCA_964594295.1 uncultured Myxococcales bacterium
GGCCTGACTCCTCGCGCTGCGAGAACCCGCTTGAGGCGGCGTGGTGCCTGATAGCCCTTGCCTGTGTGGCCGAGGGCACGCCGCGGCCCGGGCAGCCGTGCCAGGCGTGCCGTCCGTCGGTGGACGTGCTCGCGTGGAAGGCTGTGGAGGACCAGACGCTCTGCGACGACGGCGATCCGTGCACGACGCCGGACTCGTGCTCGGGAGGCGTGTGCGCGGCGGGGCCGGCACGGGACTGCGACGACTCGAACGAGTGTACGGAGGACACCTGCGACGCCGGGGACCTCGGAGCGGACGAGGATGGCTGCGTCCACGACGCCGTCGCCGAGGGCACGGCGTGCGACGCGGGCGGTGGGCCGGAAAGCGGGAAATGCTCGGCCGGCGAGTGCGAGGCGGACGAGGATGCGCCGGCGGCTCCGGTGCTGACGGGCACGACACCCTCGTCGCCGTCGCGGAGCGTCGTCAATCCGGTGGTGGAGGGGACCGCCGAGGCGGGCACGACGGTGACGATCTACACGAGCGCCGACTGCACCGGCACCGCGGCCGGCGAGGCTGTGGCGATGGGAGGCGCCTTCCAGATCCAGGTGACGGTGAGCGCCAACACGAGCACGACCTTCCACGCGAAGGCTACGGACGCTGCCGGGAACGTGTCCGCCTGCTCGCAGTCGAGCGTGAGCTACGAGCACGACAGCCAGAAGCCGGCGGCGCCGGTGATCGAGGGTACGAGGCCTGCATCGCCGTCGAAGAGCAGCACGCAGCCGGCGGTGGAGGGTACGACCGAGGCGAACGCGACCGTGTCGCTGTACACGACGGCGGGTTGCACGGGCGCTGTGGCTGCGAGCGGGGCGGCGAACGGGGCTGGAGCGTTCTCGCTGGAGGTGACGGTGGCCGAGGGGAGCACGACGACGTTTTTCGGGAAGGCTACGGACGCTGCCGGGAACGAGGGAGCGTGCTCGGCGGGCGGAGTCACGTATGAGCACCAGGCTGCGAGCGGGTGCGGAGACGGGACCTGCGACGAGGGCGAGACGGCGGTGAGCTGCGCGGACGACTGCCTGGTGGGCGGCTATGCGTACGTAGGCCCTGGGGAGTTTCTGATGGGTTCGCCGGGGGACGAGCCGGGGCGTGGCTCGTACGAGGGTCCGCAGCGGACGGTGAGGATCACGCGTGGGTTCTGGCTGAAGGCGACGGAGGTGACGCAGGGGGAGTGGAAGGCGATGCTGCCGGAGATGGGAGGTACGGTGAACCCTTCGTACTTTCCGTCGTGTGGTGACGAGTGCCCGGTGGAGACTGTGAACTGGTGGGAGTCTCTGGCGTACTGCAACGCGCTGTCGAGCACAGCGGGCCTGGCGGAGTGTTACACGCTGACGGGGTGCAATACGAATAAGCCCGGGGAGGACGTGGAGTGCACGGGGGTGACGGTGAACGCGACGGATGGGAACCCGCTGCAGTGCGAGGGTTACCGAATGCCGACGGAGGCGGAGTGGGAGTACGCGGCGCGAGCTGGCAGCGCGACGGCGTTCTACAACGGGCCGATCACGCAGACGGGCTGTAGCCCAGTGGACGCGCAGCTTGATCTGATTGGGTGGTATGCCGGCAACAGCACGGTGAGCTACGAGGGAGGGTATGATTGTTCGAGCTGGGGCTGTGGCCTGTCATCTTGTGGTCCGCAGCCAGTCGGCAGGAAGAACGCGAACGACTGGGGGCTGCGCGACATGTCGGGGAACGTGTGGGAGTGGGCATGGGACTGGTACAAGAGCGACTACTACCAGGACAGGGTAGATGCTCTCTCAGGTGCGAAGGACGACGATCCTCTGGGGCCTCTATCGGGCTCCATCCGCGTCAAACGCGGCGGCTCCTGGATCCACGACGCGCGGAACTGCCGGTCGGCGTCCCGCAACGGGAACGCCCCCGGCAACCGCTACTACTACCTGGGGCTCCGCCCGGCCAGGTCGGCGATCCCTTGACCCTTGATCCCTTGAGCGCTTGGATGGCGCCGCAGGCCCCGGATCGCCCCGGAAGTGCGAGCCGAGAGAGCCGCCGCAGGGCGACGGGAGCGGAGGCGAGCAAGGGACGAAAGCGAAGCCGGAGCGGGAGGCGTCCTGCGGCGGCTCGGGGGAGCCGCGAGGGGTACGCCCCTCGCGCGGGGTGCAGGGGCAGAGCCCCTGCCGGCGCGAATGTCCACAAGGAAAGAGGTGAGCCTTGAAGCTGAAGTCCCTAACCCTGAGCTTCGACCCGGCCGGCGGCGGCTTCGACGACGCCGAGCTGCAGGCCTTCCAGCGGGGCAAGGAGGTGCTGGAACTCCGCGACCACTTCTTCGTGCATGAGGGCACGCCGCGCTGGGCGCTGATGATCGCCTACCGCGAGCAGGGGGGCGGAGCCGGAGGAAACGGCAAGGGGAGGCGCGATTGGCGGTTGGAGGTGGCCGAGCAAGAGCGCCCGCTCTTCGACGCGCTGCGGACGTGGCGCAACGCGCGGGCCGAGCGCGACGGCACTCCGGCGTACGTGCTGCTCACCAACCGCCAGCTCGTGGACGTCTGCCGCGTGCGCCCGCAGGGTCTCGAGGAGCTGCGGACGGTGCGGGGCATCGGCGAGGCGAAGGCGAAGAGCTTCGGCGAGGAGCTGCTCGCGGTGGTAGCCGCGGCTCCGGCCGGTGCCGGAGGGGCCGAGGTCGGCCCGGAGGGAGAGGCGAAGGAGGCGACCGATGGCTGACGAGCTGCCGCTCTTCGAGCACTGGTACAAGGCGCTCGGCGACCTGCTCGACCGGACGGCGAAGCTCCCGAGGTCGGTGCGCTTCACCTTCGCGAGCCGGGTGGACAACCTGGCTCTGGACGTGCTGGAGGCGATAGTCGAGGCGCGCTTCGCCGCGGCGGGCAGGAAGCGCGCGCTGCTGCGGGATGCCGACGTGAAGCTGGCGAAGCTCCGGGTGCTGCTGAGGCTCTGCCACGACCGGAGGCTGCTGAGCCACCGCGGCTACGAGCACGTGATGCGGAACATCGACGAGGCCGGGCGCATGGTCGGCGGCTGGCGCCGACAGGTGGCTGGCCGGTGAGGCGGGAAGGCCAGCTCTTCGAACGGGCAACGGGCTTCGTAGATCTGTGCGAGGCGGCCCGGCGGGCGGCGAAGGGCACGCGCTCCGATCAGGCGAGGCGGTTCTTGTTCGACTTGGAGCCCGAGGTGCTGCGGCTGCAGCGGGAGCTTTGGGGCGGAAGCTACCGGCCGGGCGAGTACCGGGTGTTCCACGTGAGGGACCCGAAGCCGCGGCAGATCTGCGCGGCGCCCTTTCGAGACCGTGTCGTGCACCACGCGCTCTGCGCGGCGCTCGGGCCTGTGTTCGAGCGCTACGCCATCAACGACAGCTACGCGTGCCGGAAGGGCAAGGGCGCGATGGCGGCGGTGCAAAGGGCGCAGGTGCTCGGGCGGCGGCAGCCATGGTTCGTCAAGCTCGATGTGCTCCGCTACTTCGAGAGCGCGTCGCACTCGGTGTTGTTGAGCGCGCTGGCCCGGCAGGTGAAGGACCGGCGTGTGCTCGAGCTGGTCGAGGTCTTCGTGCGCGCCGGGGCGCCCGGGTCGCCGCCCGGGCGGGGCCTGCCCATCGGCAACCTCACGAGCCAGCACTTCGCGAACTTCTACCTCGGGGCGCTCGATCACCACGCGCTGGAGGTGGCGGGGGCGAAGGGCTACGCCAGGTATATGGACGACGCGGTGGCCTTCGCGCCGAGCCGGGAGGAGGCGCGGAGGCTGCGAGACGAGCTCGGCGCCTTCATCGAGGGGCCGTTGAAGCTGCGGGTGAGGCAGGAGGCGACGGTCGTCGACCGCGTGGCGTCGGGGGTGCCGTTACTGGGGATGCGCGTGTGGCCGCGGCTGGTGCGCCTGGACGGGAGGCGGGTACGGAAGTGGCGGAGGAGCATGCGCGAGCTGGATCGCGCGCTGGCGCTCGGCGCGGATGAAGACGATGTGGCGGCGTCGGCGCAGAGCGTGGTAGCCTGGGCCGCGCAGGCCGACACGTCGCGCCTGCGCACCTCGTTCTTTCACAGCGAGGCGGGCCGGCCAGGGCAGCGCAGATGAGCGCGCAATGTCCGGGTCCGGCCCTTGTTGGCGAGGGGAGACATCGGGCTCCAACCGCGTCAAACGCGGCGGCTCCTGGAACAACAACGCGCAGAACTGCCGGTCGGCGAACCGCAACAGGAACACCCCCGGCAACCGCAACAACAACCTGGGGCTCCGCCCGGCCAGCTCACGCTCGCGCCCGAAGGCCGTCGTTCAAGGACGCCGGTCCTGTGCAAAGAGCGTGACCATCCTCCCCGAGCCCGCGCCGCGCCTCGGCGCGGCTGAAGAGCAACGCCGGCGCCCTTGCTGGTAGGGCCGCGAAAGCGGTCTCGAAGGTTGGGGCGCCGGCCTTCTTTCTAGGTAGGGGGGCTTGGGGGGAGAGGCGGAGCAGCAGTGCCGCGACGATGCGCGGCTTGTCAGTGTGTTGCCTGGTTGGCATCATCGGCTCACGACTTCCGAGGCTCTTGATGACGGGCGAAGACGGGGCCGGGCGCTACTGCCCGCTTTGCGACGGCGAGACCGACGCGTCGCTCTGCCCGAACGACGGGACCGCGACGCTGCCGGTGTCGATGGCGGCGGCGGCCGGTGCCGAGGAGGTGGGCCCGGGGGCGGTGTTCGCCGGGCGTTACCGCATCGAGCGGCCGCTCGGCGAAGGCGGCTTCGGGCGGGTGTACGTGGCGACGCAGCTCAGCATGAGCAGGGAGGTGGCGCTCAAGACGCTGCACCGGGAGCTGTTGGGCGACCGCCACCACGTTCGGCGCTTCTACCGGGAGGCCCGTGCGGCGAGCCGGCTCGACAGCCCGCACGTGGTGCGGATGTACGACTTCGGAATAGACGAGGGGACGGGGACGCCGTTCCTGGTGATGGAGTACCTGAAGGGGCGTCCGTTAGACGAGGTGATGTCGGGCGGAGCGGTGCTGTCCGTGCGGCGGGCGGCGAGGGTGGCGGGCCAGGTGGCACTTGCGCTGGCCGAGGCGCACGAGGCTGGGATCGTGCACCGGGACCTGAAGCCGGCGAACGTCTTCTTGCTCCACGCGCGCGGGGGCCGGGAGTTTGTCAAGGTGATGGACTTCGGGATAGCGAAGGTGCTGCGCTACGGAGACGCGGACACGGGAGAGAGCCTGACGGCGACGGGGACGACGGTGGGGACGCCGCGGTACATGTCGCCCGAGCAGGCTATGGCGGAGAAGGTGGACTTCCGCTCGGACCTGTACGCGCTCGGGTGCATGCTGCACGAGATGCTGACGGGCGGGCCGGTCTTCCAGGCCGAGGACAAGGTGAGCCTGCTCTTGAAGCACGTGACCGGCGAGCCTCCGCCGCTCCCCGAGCGGCTGGCTGGTGACGAGGCGTTGCCGCGTGCGCTCGGTGTGCTCCACGAGGCGCTGCTCGCGAAGATGCGGGACAAGCGGCCGGCGGACTGCCGCGTGGTGGCGGACATCTGCGAGGCCGTCGAGCAGGGGCGCGAGGTCGACGCCCAGGCGATGCTCATAGAGGCGAGGACGCGGGGGATGAGCGACGCCGCGCTCGCGGAGACGATAGGGCCGCCGCCGGAGGCGACGGTGTCGATGGGGCCGGCGGCCAAGGAACCCGCCACGGCTGAGCCTTCGACTCCGACAGGCGAGCCTTCGACGGTCGTGACGCCCGGGACCCCTGGGCCCGCGGTCGTCCCGCTGTCGGCGCGGGCGACGGCGCCGGCCGAGCTGCAGGAGGGAGCGCGGGTCGAGACCACCGATGGCAACCCGTCGGTGGGGATGGGGAGCGCGGACCTGGCGGCGTTGCGACGGGCGGCGCAGGGGCCTTTCCGGAGCCGGGCGTGGCTGGGGGTGCTGGCCGTGCTCGCCGTGGGAGCGGCGGTGGTCGGTGGGTTTGTCGTGGCGCGGCCGGATGAGTCGCCGCGTGTGAAGGCGGAGGCAGTGGGAGCACGGATCGAGGCGCCTGTAGAGGAGCCGGAGCGTGCCGTGGCGGACGAGGCAGCGGCGCCCGAGGCGCCGGAGAGTCCGCCTGTGCCTTCCGAGCCGGAGAAGGCCGCTCCAGCGGCGACGCCTCAGGTCGAGGTGCCGGAACGGCGGGAGGCGCGAAGCCTTTCGACGGCGGAGAGCGCGGCGCCGGCAGTGCCGCCGGCTTCTGAGAAGGTGGAGCCGCCGCCTAAGCCGGTCCCGGCTCACGTGGTCATACGGTCGCGCCCCACGGGAGCGACGGTGCGGCGGGGAGACAAGGAGCTGTGCCGGACGCCCTGCGAGCTGAGCCTTCCGCCGGAAGCGGAGCCGGTGCGCCTTCGACTGGAGAGGCGAGGGAGGAAAGCCGCGGACGTGGTGCTGAGGCTGGTGCCCGGCGGAGACATCCTGCGGGACGTTGTGCTCGAGCCGATGCCGGCGCGGCGGCGGACGACGAGGGTCAAGCCGAAGGCCGCGGAGACCGGGGAGCTCCCTGGCATCCGACCTACGGGTGCGGCGGGCACCGAAACGAAGCCGAAACCGGCGGAGCCCCTCCCTGGAATCCGGATGACGAGGTAGCGGCCAGTGAGCGCTTCGATCTTGATGTTGCTGTTGTTTGCCGCGCCCATGCCGGGCGGCGATGCTCTGACGGAGCCCGTCGTGATCCCGGAGCTGCCGGATCTCGTGAAGCCGGATGCGAAGGGGCAGGCGGAGGCGCGGCAGGCGTACGCGCGCTCGGTCGAGCTCTACCAGGCCGGCGACGTGAAGGGCGCGCTGGCCGCCGCGGAGCGGGTGTACGAGATCATGCCGAATGCGAGCACGGCGCTTTTCAGGTCGCGGTTGCTTGAAGGCAACGAACGACCGTGTGCAGCGGTCGCGACGTTGGCTGCCGCTCTGGACATGGACCCGACCGAGAAGGAGCGGAACGACATACGAGCGGCACTGAAGCGGGCGGGACGAGCCTGCAAGCCAGGCGCGGCATGGGCGCGGGTGCGGGCCGTGCCGGGGGACGCGCAGGTGCGCATTGACGGGCGGGACATCCCAAGCGGGCGGACGGTCGTGCTGAAGGCGGGAGTGCACGCGGTCGAGGTCGAGGCTCCGGGGTACGCGCGGCTCCGGGCGAGCCTGACGGCGGACCCCGGGGAGGAGGTGCCAGCCGAGTTCGAGACCGAGCGGCTGATGCCGGAGACGCCGGTCGTGGAGGGAAGCGAGCCCGTGGAAGGAGCGGCGGAAGATCCGGCGGCCGTGGAGACGGGGCCGATGGTCATGTCCGGCGCGGCCGAGCGAGCGGTGGAGGAGAGCCCGTCGAGGCTAGCTCCGTGGCTTCTGGCCGGAGGCGGTGTGGCGCTCGTCGCGGCAGGGATCGGGATGAACGTGTGGGCGCTCGATGCCGCGTCGGAAGCGAGGGGGTACCTCGGCCCGCAGCCCGACATGAGCGACGACGACCGAAAGGGAGCGTACGATGCCGCGGGCGAGAGTGCGACCTCCCGCGCGGTGACGGCCTACGTTCTGTACGGGGCCGGGGCCGTGGCGCTGGGGACCGGGGTCGTCTGGCTGCTGACGTCACCGGACGGGGAGGAGTCGTCGGGATGGCGAGCTGCGCCGTGGGTGGTGCCCGGAGGGGCGGGGCTTTCGCTGAGCGGTGGGCTTTGAGGGGAGGCGCGTCGAGGTGCGAGAGGGGGACGTGAGCGCATAGATAAGGGTGAGGCTGTCCAACG
>CAZQPP010000405.1:0-4526 GCA_964594295.1 uncultured Myxococcales bacterium
CGCGGTCACGGCCAACCACCAGCAGGCCGACACCGGCACCAAGATGCTCCACCTCGGCAAGGACACGAGCAGCACCATCGTGTCCAAGGGCATCTCGGCGGGCCACGCCGACCAGCGCTACCGCGGCCTCGTCAAGGTCGGCAGGAACGCAGCGCGAGCGCGCAACCACACCCAGTGCGACTCCCTGCTCATGGGCGATCTCTGCGCCGCCCACACCTACCCCTACATCGAGGTGGGCAACGCCAGCTCGACCGTCGAGCACGAGGCCTCGACCTCCAAGGTCTCCGAAGACCAGGTCTTCTACTGCCGCCAGCGCGGCATGAGCGAGGAGGAGGCCACGAACCTCATCGTCAACGGTTTCTGCAAGGAGGTCTTCAAAGAGCTCCCCATGGAGTTCGCCGTCGAGGCCCAGAAGCTGCTGTCGGTCACCCTCGAAGGGGCGGTCGGATGAGCGACCCCGCAGAGCACAGCACGGAGGCTCCCGCCATGCTCTCCATCAAGAACCTGCACGCCTCGGTGTCCGGAAAGGAGGTGCTGCGCGGAGTCGACCTCGAGATCGCGCCGGGTGAGGTGCACGCCGTCATGGGCCCCAACGGCTCGGGCAAGAGCACCCTGGCCCAGGTGCTCGCGGGCCACCCCGGCTACGAGATCACAGGCGGCGAGGTCCTCTTCGGCGGCAAGGACCTGCTCTCGCTCTCCCCGGACGCCCGCGCCGGCGAGGGCCTGTTCCTGGCATTCCAGTACCCCGTCGAGATCCCCGGGGTGAACAACAGCTACTTCCTGAAGGCCGCCCTCAACGCGGTCCGCCAGTACCGCGGCGAGCCTCACCTCGACGCCTTCGACCTGCGCGCCCTGCTCAAGGAGAAGATGGAGCTGCTCCACATGGACGAGCGCTACGAGAGCCGGCCCGTGAACGTCGGCTTCTCGGGCGGCGAGAAGAAGCGCAACGAGGTGCTCCAGCTCAGCGTGCTCGATCCGAGGCTCGCCATCCTGGACGAGACCGACTCCGGCCTCGACGTGGACGCCCTGCGCATCGTCGCGGAGGCGGTTAACGCGCGGCGCGGCCCGGAGCGCTCGGCCCTGGTGGTCACGCACTACCAGCGCCTCCTCGACTACATCGTGCCCGACTTCGTGCACGTGCTCGCCGGAGGGCGCGTCGTGCGCTCGGGAGACGCCGAGCTCGCCAAGCAGCTCGAGGCTACGGGCTACACCGAGCTCGAGCCCGCCTCGGCGCCGTCATGAGCGAGCTGAACAGATACCCCGAGACCTTCGGGATCGGGCCGCGGGGAGCCTCCGGAGAGCCGAGCTGGCTCCGCGAGAGGCGCGCTCGCGCCGCCAAGGCTGCGGCCCGCACCGGCATGCCGACGAAGAAGTGGGAGCACTGGCGCTACACCGACGCCTCCCGCATCCTGCGACACCCATTCGCTCCGCCGGCGCGCGGTGCCTCCCTCACCGGCGCCGTGGCCGCCCAGCCCTTCCGCCTGCCGCGCGCCGGCGCCTTCGAGCTCGTGGTCGTGAACGGGCGTCCCGACCCGCGCTCCTTCCGCGCCTCGTCCCTGCCCGAAGGACTCCGTCTCCTCCCCCTCGACCAGTCGTCGGCCGAAGAGCTCGAGCCGGTGCGCGCACGCCTCGGCGAGCTCGTCCGCGAGGAGGAGCACCCCTTCGCGGCCCTGAACCTCGCCCACTTCGAGGGCGGCGTGTACCTGGAGATCGCCCCCGGCGTGGAGCTCGCCCGCCCGGTGCACCTCCTGCACATCGTGCCCCCCGGCAAGCACCCGACCGCGTCGCACCCGCGCAGCCTCGTCGTGCTCGGCGCCAACAGCCGCGCCACGCTCGTCGAGACCTGGGCCACCGGCCCCGGCGAAGGCCTGACCTTCTCCAACGCGGTCACCGAGGTGGCCCTCGGCCCCGGCGCCTCACTCGGCCACCACGTGTGGGAGCGCCTCGGCCCGCAGGCCGCCCACGTCGGCCAGATCGCCGTCGCGGCCGAGCGAGACAGCCGCTACACGTCGTCCACGATCTGGCTCGGCGGCCGGCTCGCCCGCAACGACCTCGAGGTGCGCCTCGAGGGCCCCGGCGCCGAGGCGAGCCTCGACGGCCTCTACCTGGTCGGCGGCGAGCAGCACGTCGACAACCACACCCTCATCGACCACGCCACGCCGGCCTGCACGAGCACCGAGCTCTACAAGGGAGTGCTCGGGGGCAGCTCCCGCGCCGTCTTCAACGGCAAGATAGTCGTCAGGCCCGGCGCCCAGGGCAGCGACGCGCGCCTGACGAACCGAAACCTGATGTTGAGCGACCGGACCCACGTCGACACCAAGCCCGAGCTCGAGATCTTCGCCGACGACGTGAGCTGCGCCCACGGCACCACCGTCGCTCAGCTCGACCCGCGCGAGCTCTTCTACCTCCAGAGCCGGGGGCTGCCCGACCACACGGCACTGCACCTGCTCACGCGCGCCTTCGCCGACGAGATCACCGACCGGGTGGAGCCGGAGGGCCTGCGCGCCGAGCTTTTTGGCGTGCTTCACTTGCGCTTCCACGAGCTCCTGCGCGGCGGGGACATGGACCAATGCGTGCTCTGAGCGAGACCGCCTCGGCCTTCGACGTCGAGCGCGTCCGCGCCGACTTCCCGACGCTGCGCCAGGAGCTCTCCGGCCGGCCCCTCGTCTACCTCGACAGCGCGGCGACCGCCCTCACCCCGGCCCCCGTCATCGACACGGTGGCCCGCTTCGAGACCTGGGACCGCTCCAACGTGCACAGGGGCGTGCACGAGCTCAGCCAGCGCGCTACCGCGGCCTACGAGGAGACGCGCGACAAGGTCCGCGGCTTCCTCAACGCTCCGGACCGCAAGGAGCTGATCTTCACCCGCGGGACCACGGAGGCCATCAACCTCGTGGCCCAGTGCTTCGCGCGCCCGCGCCTCGCCGCCGGCGACGAGGTCCTGATCACCGCCATGGAGCACCACTCCAACATCGTGCCCTGGCAGATGGTCTGCGAGGCCGCGGGAGCCACCCTCAAGGTCGCCCCAATGGGGGGCGACGGAGTCCTGGACCTCGAGGCCTTCGCGGAGCTCCTGAGCGAGCGCACCAAGCTCGTCTCGGCCGTGCACGTCTCCAACGCCCTCGGCACGGTGAACCCGGTCTCCGAGCTCGTCGAGCTGGCCCACGCCCGGGGCGTCCCGGTCATGCTCGACGGCGCCCAGGCCGTGCCCCACGTGCCCGTAGACCTCCAGGCCCTCGGCTGTGACTTCTACGCCTTCAGCGCCCACAAGCTCTTCGGCCCGACCGGGGTCGGCGTGCTCTGGGGCCGCGCCGAGCTGCTCCGCGAGATGCCTCCCTACCAGGGCGGCGGCGACATGATCCGCTCGGTCAGCTTCGAGCGCACCACCTACGCGGACATCCCCATGCGCTTCGAGGCCGGCACGCCCAACATCTCGGGGGTCGTCGGGCTCGGCGCGGCGTTGGACTACCTCTCCTCGTTGGACGCTGCCGCGGCCGCGGCCCACGAGACCCACCTCCTCGAGAGCGCCACGGCGGCCCTGTCGGAGATCTGTGGGCTTCGCCTCGTCGGCACGGCGCCCGAGAAGGCCGGGGTGCTCTCCTTCGTGATGGACTGCGCCCACCCCCACGACATCGGCACCATCCTCGACAGCGACGGGGTCGCCGTCCGCACGGGCCACCACTGCGCCCAGCCGGTGATGAAGCGCCTCGGCGTGCCGGCCACGGCCCGGGCCTCCTTCGCCTTCTACAACACCGACGAGGACGTCTCTGCGCTCGCTCGCTCGATCCGCCGCGTCCGGGAGGTCTTCGCCTGATGTCCGATCTCCGCGACCTCTACCAGGAGGTCATCCTCGACCACTACAAGCACCCGCGGAACTTCGGCGCCCTCGAGGCGGCCACCCACGCGGCAGAAGGTGACAACCCGCTCTGCGGAGACCACGTGGAGGTCTCGCTGAAGGTAGAGGACGGGCGCGTGGTGAACGCCGCCTTCCAGGGCGCGGGCTGCGCCATCAGCACGGCGGCGGCCTCGCTCATGACCGAGGCCATAGCCGGCCGCAGCCTCGAGGAGGTGGACTGCGTCATCGACGGCTTCCACGGCCTCGTCACGGGCTCGGAGGGCGCCGACGAGACGGTCTCGGAGCTCGGGAAGCTCGCGGTCCTCGCCGGAGTGCGCGAGTTCCCGGTCCGAATCAAGTGCGCGACCCTGGCCATGCACACGGTCCGTGCCGCTCTCGACGGCGGCGGTGAGCCGGTCACGACGGAGTGACCTTCGGCTTATTGAGAAGTTACGCCCGCCCCTACCGCGGGAGCTTCGTGCCGAAACTCCTTGTTTGCGGGGCGGGCGTTTCGGAAGCGAAACGCCCCTACGCGGGGAGTTTCGTCCCGAAACTCCTTGTTTGTAAACCAAGGCACTTGCGGTTAGCCTGCCTTATGGCGGGGCAGGCGTTTAGCCCGGGAAACGCCACTACCCCGGGGCGGTTTGCAAGCGCTACGCCCCGGAGCCGGGAGGGGCCCGGGTGGCCAGGG
>CAZQPP010000405.1:4536-7685 GCA_964594295.1 uncultured Myxococcales bacterium
CGCCGGAGTGCCATGGCCGACACGACCAAGCTCTACCAGATAATCCAGGTCCTCGGCCGGACCAGTCTCTTCGACGGGGTCGACGACGCGGCCCTCGAGAAGATCGCCAAGACGATCCGGGTGACCGAGTACGGCGAGGGCACGGAGATCATCACCCAGGGCGACCACGGCGATGCCATGTACATCCTGCTCCGGGGCAAGTGCGCCGTGCTCGTGGGCGACCCGGACCTGGGAATGCAGCACCAGGTCGCCGAGCTCTCCAAGTTCGACAGCTTCGGCGAGATGGCGCTTCTCCTCGACGAGAAGCGCTCGGCCACGGTCCAGTGCCGGAGCGACGTCACCTGTCTCGTCATCAAGCGGGACATGTTCGACGCCATCGTCAACCGCCTCGCCAAGGTCGGCCTCGCCATCAGCCGCAACCTCGCGCGGCGCCTGCACGCCACCGACAAGATGGTCGGCTTCCAGTTCGTCAGGCTGGCCGACTACCGCTTCGAGCCCGCCCTCTACCAGTCCCTGCCGACCTACATCTGGGAGCGAAACCAGGCCATCCCCCTCAAGCAGGACGCCGAGGGAGTGACCGTGGCCATGGTCCGGCCCAACGACCCGGGCTCCTTCGAGAGCATCTCCCAGAGCATGCCGGGCATGCGGCTCAAGGCCGTCGCCGTCACCGAGAGCGACTACCGAAACTACGTCGAGCACGTCATCCACCCGGCCCTCGGCCTCGACGCAGCCTCCCAGGCGAGTACGAGCAGCGCCCGCGCCAAGTACCGCCCGAGCCAGGTTCAGTTCTACGAGATCGAGACCGTCGCGCGCCAGGAGTCGGGCGGTCCCTCGGGTGACCAGATCATCGGCACGCAGAACGAGATCCTCGCGAACGCCCTGAACCGTGGAGCTTCGGACATACACGTCGAGCCTTCCCCCTCGGGAGTGAAGGTCCGGCTGCGCGTCGACGGCCGCCTCATCACCTACCGCGAGCCCTTCCCCATCAACCTCCACGCCCCCCTCGTCAGCCGCAACAAGCTCACGGGCGGCATGGACATAGCCGAGAAGCGAAAGCCCCAGGACGGCCGCGCCGCCTTCTCGGTCGGCAAGGAGCGCTACGACATCCGCATCAGCACCATGCCCACCAAGTTCGGCGAGAAGGTGGTCATGCGCGTGCTCGACCCGAAGAGCGTGCTCAAGTCCTTAGACGAGCTCATCTGCTCGAAGACCGTCGCCTCCATGGTCCGCAACGTGCTCTTCCGCACCAGCGGCTGCGTCTTCGTCTGCGGCCCCACCGGCTCTGGAAAGACCACCACCATCTACGCCAGCCTGAACGAGCTCGTGAGCACCTCGAGCTCGCTCAACATCTGCACGGTCGAAGACCCCATCGAGTACTCCCTCGACGGGGTCGTCCAGACCCAGGTCAGCCCCCAGGAGGGGTGCCGCTTCGCCGACATTTTGCGGGCCCTCCTCCGCCAGGACCCGGACGTCATGATGGTCGGCGAGATGCGTGACGCCGAGACCGCCTCGATGGCAATGGAGGGCGCGTTGACGGGGCACATGGTCATGAGCACGCTCCACGCCGAAGGAGCGGTCGAGGCGACGACACGTCTCATCGACATGGGCTGCCCTCCCTTCCTCGTGTCCAACGCCTTGGACCTCGTGGTCGCCCAGCGCCTCCTGCGTCGAATCTGCCCCGAGTGTGCCGAGCCCTTCGACTACAGCGACGTCGTGCAGGACAACCTCCAGCGCGCCGGAATCCCCATCCGCTCCGAGGCGGTGCAGCTCAAGCGCGGCTCGGGCTGCTCGTCCTGCAGCAAGTCCGGCTACTATGGTCGCGTCGGGGCCTACGAGGTCGTCCGCCTGACCGATGCCATGCGTGATGCCATCGTGCAGGGCGAAGGGGAGGGCCCCCTCAAGAAGCTCGCCCTCGAAGAGCGCGCCATGGCCACCTTCCGCCAGTACGCCGGCTACCTGCTCCGGACGGGGCTGACCACGCCGTCAGAGGTGCTGCGCTTCTTCGGTGGGTCGCAGAGATAGGCCTCGACGCTCGCAAGCGCCTCGGATAGGCTTCGCGCCGCCCTTTGACCACGCCCTCGAGTCGAGCAGGAGGCATGTCTACGGACACCGGCGAGCACGCGATCGGAAAGGTAATCGGCGGGCGCTACCGCATCGACTCCGTCCTCGGAGAGGGAGGCATGGGGCGGGTCTACGTGGCCACGCAGCTGAGCATCGGGAGACAGGTCGCGCTCAAGACCATCCTGCCGCAGTTCGTGGCCGACGAGGTGAACCTCAAGCGCTTCAACCAGGAGGCGCAGGCGGCCTGCCATCTCTCCTCTCCCCACGTGGTGCGGGTGCACGACTTCGGGGTCGACGAGGACTCGGGCACACCCTTCATGGCCCTCGAGCTGATGAAGGGGCACACCCTCAAGGAGCTCATCGAGAAGGAGGCGCCGCTGCCGCCGCGGCAGAGCGCGGCGATACTCGCCCAGGTAGCCAACGCCCTCGAGGAAGCGGAGAGCGAGGGCATCGTCCACCGCGACCTCAAGCCGGACAACGTCTTCTTGGTGCAGGCCAAGGGCAGCACGGACTTCGTCAAGGTGATGGACTTCGGCATCGCCAAGGTCCAGCGCGGCGACTCGGACAGCTACAAGAGCCTGACCGCCTCCGGAATGGCGGTCGGCACCCCCGCCTACATGGCGCCCGAGCAGATCATGGCGAGCGGAGTGGATCAACGCGCCGACCTCTACTCCCTCGGCTGCATCCTCTACGAGACGCTCACGGGCCTGCCGCCCTTCACCGCGGACGAGCCCCTCGCGGTGCTGATGAAGCACCTCAACGACGACCCGCCCGAGCTGCCCAGACACCTGGCCAGCGGGGACCCGCTGCCCGACGGCCTCGGCGAGCTCTACAGCCAGCTGGTGAGCAAGGACAGGGAGGAGCGCCCCCCCAACGCGGCCATAGTCGGCAAGATCCTGCTGGAGCTGGCCGCGGGAGCAGCCGTCGAGACCGCGGTATGGGTGGCTCAGGCAAAGGCGAAGGCTACCGGAGAGAGGGAGGCGCCGGCAGCGGAGAGCCCTCCGGCCAACATCGGGGCTACCGACGACACCATGGCCGCGCCCTTCGCGATCGTGCCAACGCGTCCGGACGACTCGGGGGCGGAGGCC
>CAZQPP010000406.1:0-7679 GCA_964594295.1 uncultured Myxococcales bacterium
AACAGCCAACGGCTAACCGCTCCAGCGGCGGGACCCCCTTTTTGCCAACGCGCCCTACGTCGACTACGTGCTCGACGTGCCCATGTACTTCGTGCGCAGGGAGGGGCGCTACATCGACGTGGCGGGGCAGTCCTTCCGCGACTTCCTCGAAGGTGGGCTGCCGGCTCTGCCGAATGAGCCGCCGACGATCGAGGACTGGGAGGACCACGTCAGCACGGTCTTCCCCGAGGTGCGGCTCAAGCGCTTCTTGGAGATGCGGGGCGCCGACGGCGGCCCCTGGCGCAAGCTCTGCGCGAAGCCGGCGCTCTGGGTGGGCTTGCTCTACCACGGACCGAGCCTGGACGCGGCGCTATCTCTGGCCGGGGAGATGAGCCTCCCCGAGCTGCAGGCCCTGCGCCGTGACGCGCCACGCCTCGGCCTCGAGGCCCGCGCGGGGAAGCGCAGCTTGAGGGAGCTGGCGCGCGACGTGCTCGATCTCTCCTTGGAGGGCCTGAAGGCGCGCGCGCGTCTCGACGGCAAAGGCCGCGACGAGCGCCACTTCCTCGAGCCCTTGAGGGAGGTGGTCGAGGGGAGGACGATCGCCGAGCGCCTCCTCGAGTCCTGGCGCGGGCCCTGGGGCGGTTCGGTGGACCCCGTCTTCCAAGACCACGCCTACTGAGCCTCGTCGGCGCCCGCTACCTCTTGACAAGTCCGGGCGCCGTTCGCTAAATGCCGCCGCCACCCACTCGGGGATCGTCTAACGGCAGGACGACGGGTTCTGGCCCCGTTAACCGAGGTTCGAATCCTCGTCCCCGAGCTTGCTCTAGTGCCCCGTTAGTCTAGCGGTGAGGACGCCGGCCTCTCACGCCGGTATCACGGGTTCGAATCCCGTACGGGGTACCCGCTGCGAAAGAGCCCCGCTCGTGACCCGAGCGGGGCTTTTTTCGTTTGGCGACCGCTCATCGTCACTCGAGCCTCACGCGCGGATCCAGGAGAGTGTAGGCCAGGTCCACACAGAGGTTCAGGATCACCAGCATCCCCGAGTAGAGGACCACCACGCCCATGACCATGGGGTAGTCGCGGTTGATGGCGCCGGTGACGAAGTACTCGCTGATGCCGGGCACGTTGAAGACCCGCTCCACGACGACCGAGCCGGTGAGCAGCGAGGCGAGGGTCGGCCCGAGGTAGGTCACGGTGGGCAGGATGGCCCCCCGCAAGGCGTGGCGGCGGATCACCAGCGGCCAGCCCAGGCCCTTGGCGCGGGCGGTTCGGATGTAGTCCTGGCGGATGATCTCCAGCATGCCCCCGCGGGTCAGGCGTGCGAAAGAGGCCGCGTAGACGAGGCCGAGCGTGAGGGAGGGCAGGACCTTCACCTGCCAGCTCCCCCAGCCGCCGTAGTCGACCAGGCGGAAGTGCATCACGAACAGGATGATCAGCAGGGGGCCGAGCACGATGCTCGGGACGCTGACCCCTGTCATGGCCAGCGACATGACGGTGTAGTCGACCGGCGTGTTGGGCTTGGAGCCCGCCACGAGGCCAGCGCCCACGCCGGCGAGCAGGGCGATGCACAGCGCGTAGATCCCCAGCTCGACGCTCACGGGGAAGGTCTCCTTGATGTTCTCCAAGACGGTGCGCTGCCCGTTGCTGGTGAAGGTCACCCCGAAGTCCAGGCGGGCGTAGCGGCTCAGCGCGAGGCCGTACTGCTCGAGCAGGCTGCCGTTGAGGCCGAAGCGCTCCTCGAGGTTCGCCCGCACCTGCGGAGGCAGGGCGCGATCCTGGTCGAAGGGGCCGCCGGGCGCGAGGCGCATCACGAAGAACGAGAGCGTGATGATGCACCACAGCACGAACACGCCCGAGAGCAGTCGTTTGGCGACGTAGAGACCCACTACCTGGCGGCGCCCGCCGGCGCCGCGGGGGCGTAGCTGACGTCGCGGATGAGGTGGTGCCCCATGACGTGCGGGAAGAAGCCGCGGACGTAGCTGCGCAGCAGGTAGACCCGCGCGTAGAAGAAGAGCGGCAGGACGGGCACGTCCCTGTTCAGGATGGACTCGGCGCGCACGATGAGGTCCTTGCGGCGCTCAGAGTCGGCCTCTCGCCGGAGCTTCTCGAGGGCGGCGGAGTAGGCCCTGCTCTTGTAGCCCGGGTAGTTGTTCTCCCCGCCGGGCACGAAGACGTCGAGGAAGGAGAGGGGGTCCGGGTAGTCGGCGCACCAGGAGGCGCGCGCTATCTGGAAGTCGTGGGTGTTGAGCTTCTTGAGCAGGCTCCTCCACTCCATGTTCTGCACCTGGATCTCGACGCTGAGGTTCTCCTTGAGGTTGCGCTGCACGTACTCGGCGATCACCCTGTGTACCTCGTAGGTGTTGTAGGTGAGGGTGACCTCGGGGAAGCCGACGCCTTCCGGGTAGCCCGCCTCCGCCAGCAGGGCGCGTGCGCTCTCGGGGTCGAAGGGGTCGCCCCTGGCGGTGCGGAAGCCCTCCCGCTCGAGGGACCAGTGCACCACGTTGGTGGCCGGCCGCCGCCCACCCTTGAGGATGTGGGCGGTCAGGCGCTCCTTGTCTATGGCCTGGTTGAAGGCGCGGCGTACTCGCACGTCGCGGAAGGGCACGCGCTTCAGGTCGAAGACGAGGTAGTAGGTGCACAGGTAGTAGGGGTCGATGACGAGGTCCCGGCGTTCGTCGGCGAGCAGCCCCGGGATGAGGGCGTCAGGGACCTGGGTGGTGACCTGCACCTTGCCTGTCTCGTACCACTGGAAGGCCGCGGTCTCACTCTCGAAGTGGTAGAAGACCACCTTCGGGATCTTCACGGCGCCGGCCTCGCGGTAGTGCAGGTTCTTCATGAGGACGATGCGCTCGCGCAGCTTGTGCTCGGACATGCGGTAGGGGCCGTTGACCACTATGTGCTCAGGGCGGGTCCAGCGTTCGCCGAAGGTGTCGATGACGTGCTTCGGGGTAGGCGCGTAGTTGATCTCGGAGACAAGCGACGGGAAGAAGGGCGTGGGGTTCACCAGGCGCACCACCAGGGTGCGCTCGCCTGTTGCCTTCACGCCGACCTGCTCGAAGCTCTGCAGCTTGCCCTCGTTGTAGGCCTTGGCGCCTACGATGAACCACAGGATCTGCGCCGCCCGGCTCGCCGTCTTGGGGTTGAGCACCCGCTCCCAGGAGTAAACGAAGTCCCTGGCTTGAATCGGCGTGCCGTCCGACCAGGTGAGGCCCTCGCGCAGCGTGAAGGTGTACGTGAGGCCGTCTTCGGAGACCGCGTAGGACTCGGCCTGGCCCGGCCTCGGCGTCGTGCTCCCGAGGCCCGGCATCATCAGGCCCTCGAACATCTGCACGGCGACGTTCTCGCCCGCGGTCTCCGAGACGAGGGCCGGGTCGATGTGCTCCGGCCCGGACTCCGGCATCGCGAAGCTCATGTCCGAAGGCGGGGGGGGCACGGCGTGCCTTGGAGCCTGCGCCGCGGGCGCCGCTGCCCTCTTCCGCTCCCGCTCGGGGGAGCCCGCCTCGGTCGGGCTCGCTGCCGCCCTCCGCTCCCCCGGCTTCGCGGGCTCGCCCAGCAGGTTCTTGGGCGGAGGCGCCTTGCCGCGGCACGCCATGAGGAGGACCACGCTGGCAAGGACAGCCAGCACCCCCGCGCGCGCGCCTGCTCCACGGTGCTTCATCGGCGGGAGGTTAGCACGGCTGGGGCCGTCCATGCGATCCTCCGATGAGTCGCAATCCAGCGCTACCTGGCGGGCGCCGGTTGAACGCAAAGGCGCAAGGGCGCAAGGACGCAAGGGCGCAAAGCCAAAGCGACCGGGCGCTCCGCGGCCGCGCGCGAGGGTCTCGATGTGCTTGTGGAGAATCCTGCCGCGGCCCGCAGTAGACTGCGTCAACGCCTCGCGTCATTGACCAGGGGCCGCCCCCTCTGGTACGAAGCGCCCCCGCCGGGGCACGTGTCGGGGACGGACCGTAGCCGGCACGGCAAAGGCGGCGGAGAACGCTCATGGCGCCCTACCCAAGCTACCTGGACGGCGGCCCCTCGCGGCGGCCCTCGATCGCCGGAAGGCTGGTCACGCCCCTCTTCGTGGCGGCCATCCTCGCGACGAACTACTGGGTTTTCGTGCACGACAGCAAGCCCGAGGCGGCCGAGCCGGCTCCCTTCAACGTGCTCGATGCGCCCACCGAGGAGTCGCCCGGCGAGGCGCCGCAGCCTGCAGTCGAGCCCAAGCCCGAGCGTCCTCCCCTCGACCGCATCCCGGCCCGCGTGGTCAAGGGCACCATTCGCAGGGGCGAGATCCTGAGCCGGGTGCTGTCCTCCGCGGGAATCCCGCCGGACCGCTTCAAGCCGCCGCTCACGCAGCTCGAGGAGCACTTCGACTTCCGGCGCAGCCAGGTGGGCGACAAGTTCCGCGTCGAGCTGAACCAGGCCGGCCAGGTCCTCTCGCTGCGATACGAGCGGAGCCCGATAGAGGCCTACGAGGCGCAGATCAAAGACGACGCCAAGACCTACGCGGGTCGCAGGGTGGACGTGCCCATCCGCAAAGAGGAGATGCGCATAGGCTGCGCGGTGGCGGGCACCCTGTACGACTCCCTCGTGCGCTGCGTCGAGGATCCCTCCCTCGCCGCCAAGATCATCCACCTGCTCTCCTTCGACCTGAGCTTCTACCAGGACGTAAGGGACGGCGACCAGGTTCGTTTCCTGCTCACCCGCGAGTTCGTGCGGGGACGCTTCCTGCGCTACGGGCCCGTCCAGGCCCTCGAGTACAGGGGCAAGTTCGGGCAGGTCCGTGCGTACCACTTCGAGGACGGTGAGCCCGGTGGGGACTACTACAAGGAAGACGCGACGAGCGTGAAGCGGAACATCTTGAAGAGCCCGCTCCAGTACACGCGGGTGAGCTCGGGCTACCAGAAGCGCCGCCTCCACCCGACCCTGCACCGCTTCCGCAAGCACCTCGCCATCGACTACGCCGCCCCGGTGGGCACGCCGGTGTGGACCGTCGCCGAGGGCAAGGTGGTCTTCCGAAAGCGCCGCGGCGCGAGCGGCAACCTCGTGGTCGTCCGCCACGCCGACGGCTACAAGACCTACTACGCACACCTCCACCGCTTTGCCTCCGGGCTCAAGGTGGGCGAGACGGTCAAGCAGGGGGAGATCATCGGCTACGTGGGGTCGACCGGCCGGGCCACCGGCCCGCACCTGCACTTCGCCATGAAGAAGAACGGCAAGACCATCAACCCCCTGACCATCACTGGCGCCCCCGCGAAGATCCTCCCTGCCGAGCTCAAGCCGAGCTTCGAGGAGATGGTGGCGGAGCGGCGGCAGGCCCTGAGCAGCATCGAGGTGCTGTCGCCGAGCCGGCGGAGGCTGTAGGGCGGTTTCGAGAGGAGAGGTCGTGCCTCGGCTTGCGCCCTCGGCCCGGTTTATTGGGGGCAAGGGCAAGGGCAAGGGCAAGGGGTAGGAGCCCGTCGGGGACGGGCTCCTACAGCGCCCAGAGCACCCACAGCAGCCCGGCGATGCTCAGCGCGAGCACGCCGAGGACCGCGGCGGCGACCCACTGCGAGCCCGGCCGGACGAGGGCGTCGGGGCCGGCGGCGATGAGTGCGTCCGAGCCGTCGTCGTCCGGGCCCTCGGCGAGATAGGCGGCGAGGGCCTCGCGACGGCGGCGACGTTGTTGCACGGCCCGCGCCGCCACGGTCCCGGCCCAGCTCAGCAGGAGCAGGATGAAGATGGCGAACACTCCGCGACGCCCCGTGTCGTATCGAGCCTGGGCGGTGGCGAGGTCGGCTTCGTAGCTCGAGCCCAGGCGGATCGGTCTTGGGGGCGTAGGCTGGATCGCGGCTGCGATGAGGCGCGCGGCCCGTGCCTGCGCGTTCGGGTCCGGGTCCTCCAGCCAGCCACGCAGGCGCCGCGCCTCGCTCGGCACGAAGGCTCGGCGCAGCGCGGGCCACAGGGCCTCGCGGGCCGCGTGCGACGTGAAGCCGCTGCCGGGGAGCACGAGGGCGCTCACCGAGTCCGGGCCGCCCGACGAGATGCCCGGGTGGCAGGCGACGTAGAGCAGCTCCGGCGGTGAGGCGGGCAGGGGGAAGCGCAGCCGCGCCGAGGACACCGCCTGCGGGATCTCGACGACCTTGGCGTCGAGGGCGGCCGCCCCCGCGTGGAGCACGCACAGCGCCCGGAGGGTGTCGGGGGCGCTCGAGGTGCGCTCGACGGTGACCCGCGCCTCCTTCGCGCTGCGCCAGGCCTGAAGCGCCAGCTCTGCCGGCCGCAGCCCGAGGCGGAAGGACCTCGACCACGCCTGCCCCTGCCGGTGGACCTCGACCGCCACGGTGGCGCCGATGCCTTCGGCCCTCAAGGGGAGGGCGTAGAGGCCGTAGGAGTCCGGCGTCACGGGGACGGCCTGGGCCCGTGCCGGGCGGGCCATGACGTTGCTGCCCTCGGCCGGCAGACCTTCGATCCAGACCAACAGCACCGGGTTCCGTGCGCGCGGGTTGAAGCTTCCACCCTCCGGGACGGCGATGTGTGCCATTGGAAAGGAGGGGTCCGCGCGCCCGGAGGAGACGTCGGTGGGTTTGAGATCGGGGAGCGTGTTGAGCTCTGTGGCCTTTCGCTCCGGCGGCAACCTGAGCGCGAGCTCCCAGGTGCCTCTCCCCGGGAGATCGAGGCAGGGGCGAGCCTCGTTCACGCCGGGAGCCGCCCGCAGGATCAGGGGCAGGCGCGGCGCGAAGGAGCTCGGGCCTATCTCCAGGCCGTCCGGAGCTCCGCCGGCGCAGAGCGCAACGGGTGAGAGCCTGTGCCGGGTCCGCTCGACGCCGGTGGCGCGCAGCGGGGCGGGGACCCCCTCGAGGCGGGCGGGCCACCCGGCGATCCTGACCTCGTGGCTGACCTCTGGCGACTCGAGCGCGAGGATGGCCGCGCCGATGCCGAAGAGCACCACGCCGGTCGCCACGAGGTAGAGGCGCTGGGCCCTCTCGCTGAGCAGGCCGCGGCCCAGGTCCAGGGGCGGAGTCGCGTGTCCGTTGTGCTCGGGGCTGTGCACCGCCCGAAGGTACGCGAGGTGGCGCGCGCGGGCCAGCGCGGGCGGGTCGACTAGGCCCAAAACAAGCGATTAGCCATTAGCCATTAGCCGTTAGCCATTAGCTCAGGCATTCCCGTTGCTTCGGCGAAGTGGGCACTTCGCCTGAAACGCGAAGGCGTGAGCGGAGACGCAGCCGCAAGTGCGCAGGGTTTCTGGCTAACCGCTAACAGCTAACAGCTAACAGCTAGATCAAAGACTAGGGCCGCGAAGGCTCCTCCTTTGTTGCCAGCGCCCCTGGGGCTTGCTACCGTTTCCGCTGCAAATCAAGGCATGGAGAGCTCGGATGCTCGCGAGATCCCTTACGTTGCTCGTGGCCCTCTTCCTCATCGCCGCGTGCGGTAGCGACACCACTGAGACCGGGCCGGGCCAGACCGATCCCGGCCCCGCGACCGACGACGGTGCCCCGCTTGACGAGGCTACCGTCGAGATGGACGAGGGGACCGGCGGTACGGTGGAGGACCCAGGCTACAACGATCCCGGCACCGATCCCGAGACCGACGAAGGTACTGACCCGCGTGATCCCGGGCTCGAGCAGGATGACGATGGTCCTGGCGTGGAGCAAGACGAGGGCGTGACTCCGACTGACGACGAGGGCGTGACCCCTGTCGACGACGAGGGCGTGACCCCTGTCGACGACGAGGGCGTGACC
>CAZQPP010000407.1:0-7652 GCA_964594295.1 uncultured Myxococcales bacterium
TCGGAGATCGCGCAGCCCGCGGGATCGTCACAGCTCACCGCCGTGGTCGCCTTGCAGACTCCCTCAAGGCACGTCCAGGTGCCGGTGCATCGGTCCAGGTCGTCGTCGCAGCTCGCGCAGTCCAGATCCGAGGAGCAGGCCAGGGCCTCGGCGTCCAGCCCTTCGCAGCCGCACTTCAGACCGCAGCTCTCCACCGCCGCTTGTACGCACGCGCCGTCCCAGGCGGAGCTGCAGCAGTGGGCGTCTTTCGCGCAGGTGCAGGCAACCGCCGGAGCGTCGGAGTGGGCGGGTCCGGGGTGGGTTTCGCAGAGCTCGTTGTGGGCCTCGCAGCCGGCCACCGCTGTGTCGTGGCATTCGCCCGTGCCCGGGTGGCAGTAGTGGGTGGTGCAGGGATCCCCGTCCTCACACGAGTCGACCTGGGGCCCGTGGACGCACTGGCCCGTGGCCGGATCGCAGACGTTTCGCACGCAGCCCACATCCTGGGTGTAGTCGCAGTAGACCAGACCCGCGACGGTGCAGGTGCCCTCCTGGCAGGTCCACGCACCGTTGCACAGGTTGTCGTCGTTGCAGAAAGCGCAGTCCCCGTCGCCGGTGCACTCGAGCTCCTCGGGATGCACCGCCAAGCAGTTGCACTGGAGCCCGCAGTGCTCGCCGGCGAGGTGCACGCACTGCACGGACCACTCCGTCGAGCAACACTCGGGCTCCAGGGCGCAAACGCAGTCGGTCACGCCGGCATCGCTGGAGCGGGGCGTGTGGTGGTCGACGCAGGGGTGGTTGCCTTCGCACTGGGGCTCGGGCTCGTGGCCGCAGGCGCCGTCGTCACCCGCGCAGGTGTCAATGGTGCAGGGGTGGCCGTCGTCGCAGGCGGCGTGGGAGGCCGAGATCTCGCACTCCCCCGTGGCGGGAACGCACTGGTTCTGCCAGCAGCCCACGTCGTTGCCGGGATCGCAGACCACCGGCGGCACCCAGGTGCAAGCGCCCTCGACGCAGGTCCACGCTTCGTTGCACAGGTTGCCGTCGTCGCAGGAGGCGCAGTCGGCGTCACTCCCGCAGGCCTGTGTCGCGGTGTGGCAGCCGCAGGTCAGCCCGCACTGGACCTCGGCCAGGGACACGCAGCCCGTCGCCCAGGCCGTGGTGCAGCAGCTCTCCTGGTACTCGCACACGCAGGCTTCCACGCCGAGGTCCGCGGTGCGCGGCAGGTCCGAGACCATGCAGGGCGGTTGGGCGCCGCAGCCGTCGATGGCTTTGTTGGAGCAGGTGCCCGTGGGCAGCCCGCCTTCGAGGGTCACCGCGCAGGTGTCCGTGGTGCAGGCGTCGCCGTCGTCGCAGGCGGCCTGGTCGCCGACCACCTCGCACTGCCCGGTCTGCGGGTTGCACTGCCTGCCGGCGCAGCCGGAGAGGCCCAGGTCGTCGCAGACCACCGGCGCGCCCGGGACGCAGCCGCCTTCCACGCAGGACCATGCGCCAGCGCACAGGTAGTCTTCGGCGTTGCAGAAGCTGCAGTCCGTGTCGGCGGCGCAGGATAGATCCTCGTTGGCAGCCAGCGCGGCGCAGTCGCAGACCTGCTCGCACCGGCCCTGGGCCAACTCCACGCACTCGGCGCTCCAGGCGGTGTCGCAGCACTCGGGCTTCTCGGCACAGACACAGGCGGCCACCTCGAGGTCGGCGGCCCCGCCGTCCGAGGACTCCTGGCACGGGTGGTGCGGTCCGCACATGGCGATGGGCGGGTTCGTGCAGTCGCCCGTGGTCTCGTCGCACTCGTCGGTGGTGCAGGGATCGCCGTCGTCGCAGGCGACCTGGCTCGGCGCCGGCGCGCAGTCACCCGTGGCGGGGTCACAGGTGCTCTTCACGCAGCCCAGGTCATCGCTGGGATCGCAGGTCACGGGACCAAGCTCCGTGCACTGCCCCTCCTTGCAGGTCCAGCTACCGTTGCAGGGATCTCCGTCGGGATCGCAGAAGGCGCAGTCCGCTTCCCGCTTACAGCTCAGGTCGGCACCGGCGGCGGTGCACTCGCAGATGGCTCCACAGAGGTCGACGGCCAGCCGCACGCAATTGTCGTCCCAAACACCCTCGCAGCAGTGGGAGTCCTCGGCGCACACGCACTGCTCGACTTGCGGCAGGGTGGCTCCCGGCGCGTCGGAGGCGTTGCAGGGGTGCAGCTTCTGGCATCCGGGCACGGGGGTGCTGACACAGCCCACCTCGGCAACGCACGTGTCTTCGGTGCAAGCCTCGCCGTCGTCGCAGTCTAACGGCGTGCCGGTGCAGCCGCCCTCAACGTCGGGGCCGGGACACTCGTCGCCGGTGGTGCACACGTCTCCGTCGTCGCAGGAGACGCCCTCCGCGGCGGGGGCGAAGACACACTGCCCGGTCGTAGCATCGCAGGCGTCCACCGTGCAGGGGTCCTCGTCCTCGCAGACTACGGCGGGCTCCTCGCAGGTGCCCGCAAGGCAAGTGCCCGCCGAGGTGCACGGGTCGCCGTCCGCCTCGCATTCCTCGCCTTCGAGGGGCTCAGGGTCGTGGGCGCAGGTGCCGTCCTCGGCCACGCAGCCGTCCACCGTGCAGGGGTTGTCGTCGTCACAGGCTTTTGCCCCCCCGAAGCACTCGCCGCCCTGGCAACTGTCCTGCTCGGTGCAAGCGTGGGTGTCGTCGCAGCCCTCGCCCTCGAAGGGGACGGGGTCGAACACGCAGGAGCCGGTGGCCGGGTCGCAGGCGTCTGCGGTGCAGGCCTTCCCGTCGTCGCAAGGCACGGCCACCCCGGCGCAGGTCGGCCCGTCGCAGGTGTCGCCGGTGGTGCAGAGATCCTCGTCGTCGCACTCGGTGCCCGCGGCCACCGCGCCCAGGCTCTTGCAGTCCCCCGTCGCGGCCTCGCACTCCTCCAGGGTGCACGCGTTGTCGTCGCCGCAGTCCTTGGGGGCGCCGGCGCAGGCCCCGTCCTGGCACCGGTCCTCCACCGTGCAGGGGTCTCCGTCGTCGCAGCCGAGGCCGTTCACCAGGGTCGAGGGAGAGTGCACACACTCGCCGGTGCTCGGATCGCATGCGTCCACCGTGCAGGGATCGCCGTCGCTGCAACCGGGCATCGGGCCCAGGCAGTATCCGCCCGTGCACTGCGACTCCGGCGTACAGGCGTCACCGTCGTCGCAGGCCTCTCCCTCGCGAGGCGCGGGATCGAAGACACAGCCCTGGGCGGAGTCGCAGCTGTCGCTGGTGCACTCGTGGCCGTCGTCGCAGTCGAAGGCTACTCCGGCGCAGGCGCCGTCCCGGCAGGCATCCGAGGCGGTGCAGGCGTCGCCGTCGTCGCAGACCGCGTCGGAGAGCGGCAGGTGAGCGCACTCGGCGGTGAGCGGGTCGCAGGCGTCGTGGGTGCAGCCTTCGCCGTCGTCGCAGTCCTTGGGCGTTCCGGCGCATGCCCCGGCCCCGCACTGGTCCTCCAAGGTGCAGGGGTCTCCGTCGTCGCAGGGGGTGGCGTCGGGGGCCGGCGCCACCGCGCAGTAGCCCTCGTTGCACACGGCTGTGGTGCACTCGCCGGGGACGTCTGGGAGCAGAGCCTCGCAGTCGGCGTGGGCGGTGCAGGCTACCGAGGACGAGGCGCCTGCATCGGAGCCCGGGACGGAGCCCGGATCGGCGGCTGGGGGCGTGTCCTCGCCGAGGTCCGCGTTGTCCGTCCCCACGTCCGGCTCGGGGGTCGAGCCGGGATCTTCGGGCGGGCTCACCTCGGACTGCGCGTCCAAGAAGCTGAGGTCGCGAAACTGGGGTAGCTCCTGCTCGGATTCGGTGCTGCAGCCCGCAGGCAGACTCAGGAGGAGAGCGGCCAGGACTAGGCGTATGGTCGTGTTCTTGATCATCATCGCCGCCTCACCCATCACTCGCTTCGATCACCAGGCGGTACTCGCCGATCGCCGCCCCGAAGGCTTTCACCTGCACGTGGTAGGTCCCGCTCTGAAGGATCTTCAGACCCAGAATCTCCTCGGTAGCGGAGTGCCCAGCCGATTTTGCGACCGGCACCGTGCCCGTTGGATCCAGCAGGGTGATCTGGGCGTCGGTGCCCTCACCGCAGAAGGGCATCAGCCGCAGGTCGTAGGTGGTACCGGCCGTCAAGGCGACTGTGTAGCCGTCGGTCTCATGGGCGGGTGCGATCTCCGCGTGGATCGCCACCCCAACGGCCAGCTCGGGCAGCTCCCCGGGCGGAGGCTCGGGCACATGGTGCTTGGGCACGCATACGCCCGGCTGGTCCGCGTCTCCCGAGCACGCCCGGTCCGTGCAGGTACAGTCGGAGGCCCCGGTGCACCACCCCTTGCTCACGCTCAGCACGTACTGCCCCGCGTCCATCGAGGGGGCGTGCACCTCCACGTGGTAGATCCCGTCCACCGGAGGCACGAAGCCCTCCACCAGGGAGAAGTGGCCTTCGCCGCCGTCGTCGTTGGCCACCAGCGGCTCGTAGCTGCCGGGGGCGCGCAGCACGATGGCGGTGTCCGCCGGCTCGCCGCAGACGGCACGGGTCTCCAGCCGAACCGGTTGCCCGGCCTGCAGCTCGACGGCGAAGACGTCGTGGTCGTGCGAGTCGTGCAGCGACCCGTGCACCTCCCCCACCAGGGGCGTGGCCTCCGGGTCGGGCTGGTCGTTGGGCTCCACCTCGCCGGCCATGGTCCAGGTGCAGGCCTTGGCGCCGCCGGCGTGGGGCAGGCACTCGAGGTCGGCGCAGGCGCAGTCGGCGTCGGTGGCGCAAGGCGGCGGGTTCTTGCGCGTGATCTCCAGCAGGTAAGCCCTCGGCGCGGGCGCGTCGAAGGCGGTGACGTGCACGAGCCAACGGCCGTCCTCGTCCACCACAACGTCCTCCACGGCGGAGAAGGGCCCGTCCGCGTCGTCGCTTTGGGCCACGGGGGTGGTGCCGTCGGGGCGCAGCACCACGACAAAGGTGTCCAAGGCCGTGCCGCAGTGGGCCCGGGTGCTCACCGAGAGCCGGTCCCCGCTGGTCAGGGGCACCGCGAACCAGTCGTGATCCGTGTTGTCCGACCAGGCCAGCACGGTGTGGGTGCCCGCGGAGTCGAGCGGCACCTCGATGGCGGCGGCCGCGGTGTCGCCGCCGTCGGGCTCGCAGCGATCGGTCTGGTCGCCGCATAGATCCACCTGCGCGGCCGCGCACGAGCCGGCCTTGCAGCTGTCGCCCAGGGTGCACGGGTCGCCGTCTGTGCAAGCCGTGCCGTCGTGGACGGGGACGGTCGTGCACTCTCCACCGGAGGGATCGCACACACCCTGGCGGCACCCGGTGTCCAGGTCACCGCAGTCCAAGGGCGTGCCTTCGCAGTGCAGCAGCCCGGTGGGCGGGTGCATCGCACAGGTGTCGCCGGCAGTGCAGGGGTTTCCGTCGTCGCAGGCGTCACCGCCCGTCTTGCCCTCGCACGACGCGCACAGCTCCGAGGCGGCCACACATGCACCCTGGCTGCACGCGGCGTGGGCCGCGCATGGATCGTCCGATTCGCAGGAGCTCAGGTCGGGGCGCGGTTGCATCGCGCAGAGCCCGGTGTCGGGCTCGCAGACCCCCCGGGTGCAGTCCAGGTCCAGCGCTGAGCAGTCTATCGGGGCTCCCACGCACGCGCCGCTGAAGCATCCGTCGTTCTCGGTGCAGGGATCCTGGTCGTCGCAGGGCGTGCCTTGGACCTCCGCGCGAGCGTGGCACTCGCCCTCCTCGCAGGCGCCCACGACGCACACCCCGTCCAGCGAGCTGCAGTCTTTGGGCTTCCCCTCGCACGCGCCGGCGCTGCACTGGTCGCTGGTGGTGCACGGGTCCCCGTCGTCGCAGGTGGTGCCCTCCGGCTGGTCGTGGCACGGGCAGGTCGCCTCGCCTCCCTGGCACTCGCCGACCTGGCAGGTGTCGCCCTCGGTGCAGGGATCGCCGTCTGTGCAGCCGCTGCCGTCGGCGAGCGGCACGGCCACGCAGTCTCCCGTGGTGGGACTGCACGCGCCCGCCACACAGGTCGCGTCCAGAGCGCTGCAGTCCTTCTTCTCGGCGTGGCAGACGCCGTCGCCGCAGATGCCCAGGTCGGTGCAGGGATCTTCGTCCTCGCAGAAGCTGCCGTCGGGCAGGTGCGTGGTCCCGATGCACTCACCGCTCCGGCAGCTCTCGTCGCTGGTGCAGGGCTCCTCGTCGTCGCAGGGTGCCCCGTCGCTCTTGGCCTCGGCCCTGCACTGTCCGGTCTGCGGGTCGCAGAACCCAAGCCGGCACGGAGTGTTGAGGTAGGCACACGCCGGCGCCTCGTGGCACTCCCCTGCCCGGCAGGTGGCGACCACGCAGGGTTCCTCGCCGCAGGGCGTGTCGTCGGGCCGGGGCTCGGCCACGCACTCGCCGGTGCCGGGATCGCAGGCGCCGGCCCGGCAGGGCGCATCAAGCTCGGAGCAGTCGCGGGCCTGCCCCACGCAGGTGCCTTCACCGCACGCGTCCCCGGTGGTGCAGGGGTCGCCGTCGTCGCAGGCCTCACCGTCGGGCCCGGCCCTCGCCACGCACTCGCCGGTCGTCGAGTCGCAGGCTCCGACCCGGCAGATCGCGTCGAGACCGCTGCAGTCCACCGCCAGCCCGACGCAGGCGCCCCGCGCGCAGTAGTCGTGGGTGGTGCAGGGATCGGCGTCGTCGCACACCAGCTTGTCGGGACCGGGGCGACCCCGGCACACCCCTTTGCCGCACACGTCGTCTTTGGTGCAGGGGTTGCCGTCGTCGCACTCGACGCCGTCGTAGCGCCCGTGGCAGAAGTCGTCGTCCACCGGGCCCGTCCGGGACTCGGCGCAGGACAGGACCAGGACCGCGATCAGCACACCGTATCTGCGCAGGCTGCCCATGGTCATTCCTCCCAGACCGGCAGGGAGCGGTAGCGGAAGTACACGACGATGTCCTCGATCAGCGGTTTCTCCTCCTCTTTGAGACCGTCACCCGAGATCCAGGCGTTTTGGGTGGCGCCCTCGCCGACCTGCAGCGGGATCATCATCTTCCAGTCCAGGGCGGAGAGGCTGCGGTCCCGGGCGAAGAACTTCCAGCAGGCCGGGTCGTGGACCTGCCCGCCGCTCTCCTCGGCGTTGATGCAGGCGCTCAGAGCCTGGCTCTTGACGAAGAAGACCGGCGGAGCGTCCTGCTGGGCCTTGGGGTTCTGCGGCGCGTAGCTCACGAGCTGGGTGCGGATGGGGTAGCTCAGCACGGGCTCGGTGCCGAACTCTATGATGGTGGACTCGGGCTGGCAGGCGCGCAGGTAGTCGGTGCCGCCGCGCACCAGCTCGTAGTGCAGGGTGCTCTGGGTGCCCAGGTTTTTGCCCAGCACGTTGACGGCCACCGTGCCCAGCAGGCCGTTCCTGCCGCCACCACCGCCGTTGGGATCGCGGCCGTCGAGCTGGTGGTTGCAGGAGAGCGGGTCGACCAGCCACACCGGCACGTCGCCCGTGTCCTTCTTCAGGGTGATGGGCACAGTGAGCACCAGCTCGATCTGGTCGGTGACCATGCCGCCGCGGATGCGGCGCTTCAGGTAGGGTGGGCGCGTCACCGTGTTGTGGAACTGCTCGCCGGCGGTGAGCAGAGCGCCGCTGGCGCCGATCTTGTCCATGAGGAAGGGGAAGAGATTCTCCCGCACCGAGTAGCGCAGGGTGTGCACGTTGTTGGCGGCGTCGCAGTCGAA
>CAZQPP010000408.1:0-7630 GCA_964594295.1 uncultured Myxococcales bacterium
TGCCTGAGCCGATCATTCTGGCGTCCGCGTCGCCGCAGCGAAAGGAGCTCTTAGAGCGTATCGGCTTCGTCGTGCGGGACATGCCCGCGAACATCGACGAGACCCGCCTCGAGGAGGAGCCCCCGGAGAGCTACGTCAAGCGCGTCGCGAGGGACAAGGTCCTCACCGTCGTGAACCGCATCCGCGCGAACCTCTACCCGAGCGAGGGCGAAGAGGGCAGCGGCAGGCCCGCGACGAGCACCAGCCGCGAAGGGCTGCGCTGGGTGATCGGAGCGGACACGGTCGTGGTCGCCAGCGGGCGCATCCTCGGTAAGCCCAAGGACCAGTCCGACGCCCTCGAGATGCTCAACCTGCTCTCCGGCACCGAGCACCAGGTGATCACGGGCTACTGCGTCTTCGACATCGTCAAGAACAAAGAAGGGCTGCAGGCCGTAACGAGCGCGGTGCGCTTCAAGCGCGCCACCTCGACGGAGATGGAGACCTACCTCGCGGTGGGCGAGTCCATGGACAAGGCGGGGGCCTACGCGGTCCAGGGGGTCGGCTCCTACCTGATCGAGTACGTCAACGGCTCCTACACGAACGTCGTCGGGCTGCCGCTCTGCCAGGTGGTCGAGATGATGCAGGAGATGGGCGCGCGGGATGTCCTCCCCTTCACGCCCTGATCTCGCCGCCTTCGATGTCGCGGCCGCCTTCGCGGGGGTGCGCGAGCGCATCGAGCGAGCCTGCTGCCGCGCGGGTCGCGACGTAGCCTCGGTCTGCCTGCTCGGCGCCAGCAAGGTGCAGCCCGACGAGCGGGTGCGCGCGGCGGTAGAGGCCGGGCTCACGGACCTCGGCGAGAACTACGTGCAGGGGCTCCTCGCCCGCAAAGAGGCCTTCGCCGGGCTGCCCCTGCGCTGGCACCTCATCGGCGCGCTGCAGCGCCGCAAGGCTCGAAAGGTCGTCGGCCGGGTCGGGCTGATCCACTCGGTCGACAGGCTCGAGCTGGCCGCGGAGATCGACTCGCGGGCGCGGGCCGCCGGGGTGGTCCAGGATGTCCTGCTCGAGGTGAGCATCGCCGGTGAAGAGACCAAGGCCGGTGTGTCTCCGGAGGGTCTCCCGGCCCTCTTCGAGGCCGTGCAGGCCATGCAGGGCGTGCGCGTTCGGGGCCTGATGTCGATCCCACCCCACAGCGAGGACCCTGAGGTGGTCGGGCCCTACTACACGAAGACCAGGGAGCTGCTCGAGGACTTGCGTGAGCGGGCGCCGGAGAGGAAGGCGGAGCTCAGCGAGCTGTCCATGGGTATGAGCAACGACCTCGAGGTCGCGATAGGGGAGGGGGCGACCATCATCCGGGTCGGCAGCGCCCTCTTCGGGCCTCGACCCCCGCGAACTTGACGAAGCCGGCGCCACCGTTAGCATCGAGCTGAGTTGGAAGGAGACCCCACCATGCTCGAGACCAACGATATCCGCCGCGTCTCCGTCTCTATCGTGGGCCGCCGCTTCGTGGTGACCACGGACCAGCCGGAGGACAAGGTCCAGGCACTCGCGCGCATGGTGGACGAGAAGGTTGCCGCGGTCACACCTGCGTCCGGCGTCAGCGGCATGAACGAGCTGATGCTCGCGGCCCTGACCCTCGCCGACGACCTCCGCTCGGAGCGGGAGCGCTACGAGGAGCTCAAAGGGAAGATCCGGGCCCAGAGCCAGAGCCTGCTCTCGCGCCTCGACGTGGACCGCTACCGGGAGCTCGCCGAGCAAGCCGCCTGAGCGCGGCCCCCAGCGCGCCCGCGAGGACCCACAGCAGCAGGACCGCCCCTGAAGCGGCGCAGCCGGCGACGAAGGTCTTCGGGCGGTAGCGGAGCTCGACGCGGTGGACGCCGGGCTCTACCTCGAAGCCGAGCTGTCCGCGGTAGGGCCGGATGGTCGCTCCCGCGCTCGCCTCCCAGCCGTGGTGGTGGTTCTGGTTGACGGCGACGTGCATGGGCGCCCAGGCCGTGACCTCGAAGACCAGGCGATTGGGCGACCAGTAGGCCGACCGGACTCGGCCCGCGCGGTGGCTCGTGGGCCATTGTTGAGGGACCTTCCCGGCCCGCAGCGCCTCGCCGCGCTCGAGCTGGGCCTCCTCGTAGCAGTCGAGCAGCCCGCGGTTCTCCATGGAGTGGCGGTACATCCAGCGCGGCGTCCCGTGGATCTGGTGGAAGTCGCCGGCCTTCGCCACGGGGCTCTGCGACTGGTGCTTGTTCAGCACGTTCACGCGCATCTGGTGAACGAAGGGCTCGGCGACGCACAGCAGGAGCAGGACCGCCGCCGCTGCGCGCGCGTGGTTTGGGCCGTAGCGGCGCCGCAACGCTGCGAGCAGGCGCTGCAGCCCGAAGGCGGCGGCGACGGCCACGAAGAAGGTCACGAGGATCGTGAAGCGGCTTGGAACACGCAACCCTTTGTAAACAGGCAGCTCTCGCAGCAATGCATAGGGTGAAAGGGGGCCGTGCTCACCGAGCATCAGCGCCAGGAAGATCAGGGTGCAGAGGACCGCGCGCGCGGTCTGCCGGCGGGCCGTGAAGAGAGCGTAGGCGGCCAGCAGGAACACCGGGTAGCCGATGTCGTTCGCGTACTCGCCCCACCAGCGGTACCAGAAGCGGCCGCCGCCCTGGTCCCAGAGCCAGTCGCGGCTCCTCGCGAAGAACATCCTGGCTACGTCGACGGGCATGAGGGCGTCCTCGGCGACGTTGAAGGTGCGGTGGTGCTCCCTCAGATAGGCCATGAGGGGGAAGCTCTTGGGGCCCGAGATCAAGAAGCCGAGCGCGCCGATGGCGGCGGCGGCGAAGAGGGGGCGCAGGCGCTCTCTCGCTCCGCCGCGGCCGCGCTCCGGGGCGATGGCGCGGGTGAGGGCGTCGACACCGAGGGCGAGGCCCGAGAAGGGGACGCTGTAGACGCCGGCGTCGAAGACCATGAGCGCGAGGACCAGGCCCCCCCAGAACAAGTACGGCCAGCGCCGGCCGGAGGGGGGGCTGTGCCTGGTGGCGCCTATCGCGCGCAGGTAGCAGAGGTAGAGCCAGGGCAGGAGCAGGAAGCCCTGGGCCCACATGTGGCCGCCGACGAGGTGCCACGCGAAGAACCCGCAGAAGGGGAAGGTCAGCGCCACGAGGACGCGGGCAGCGCCGTAGAGGCCCAGGTCCCTGCCGAGGCGCTCCATGCCGAAGACGCCCAGGGTCAGGTGAAGCACGAGGCTGATGCGATAGGCGAGGGAGGTGCCGACGAGGAGGGCGATGCCGAAGAAGGGCGTCAGGATCTGGGTGTTGGGGTGCGCCAGCAGGAGGTTGCCGCCGCAGTAGAAGGGGTTCCAGAGGGGGATCTGTCCGTAGCGGAGGACCACCTGGCGTGGCGCCTCCCAGTAGAACTGCATCTGGAGCCAGTCCCCGCCGAAGAGATCGCTCGGGTAGCGCAGGAACTGGTGGACGAAGGCCCCGCTGAGCACGAGCGTGCCCGCGGCGCCGAGCAGCCAGAGCAGGGCAGGGTGGGCGTTCGACGGCGCCCGTGGCCGGTCGTCGAGCTTCGACATGGGGCGCGCCATCTAGCAATGATGGAGGCGACTGGCCAGCGGGGAGGGGGGGAGGGGCAAGGGCAGGGGTGAAAGAGAGATTGACACCCAAGCCCCCAATGAAATAGCTTGCCGCACCTTCGTCCGGGCGTTGAGCCGGGTGAGCACGGGATGCAGGAGGCCGTCGATGCGTTGGTGGCTGGCTGTGGCCCTCGTGGCCATGCTGATACCGCAGGCATATGCCGAGGAAGAGAAGCCGGTCGAGCTGAGCCTAGGCATGAAGTTCGGCGGTGGAGCCTCGGTGTGGACCTCACCGAGTAATACTACGCTGTACCGCCCAGAGGGCGGCGGCGAGAGCTTCACCATGCCGCTCTTCCATGAGCTTCGAGGCGGGTTCAACTACTCGGTGGGCGCGTTTTTGCAGCTTCGCATCGTGCGCTACGTCGGGATAGAGACCGGCCTGGTGTTGACGAGGCGCCAGCTCCGCGAGGAGACCGCCTGGACCTACACCGAGCTCGTGGCGGGCGCTCCGACCACCTACACGAGCCGGAGCAAGGAGCACGTGACCTGGGGCACCATCCGGGTGCCGCTGATGTTCAAGTTCATGGTGCCCATCGGGGACCTGAGCGCGTTCTGGCTCGGCGCCGGCCCCGAGTTCTCGATCGGGAAGTGGGCGGACGCCGAGTTCGAGCTCGCTGACGGCGAGTCGCTCAAGGGCACCCGCTCCGACTTCAAGGAGCTGCACGCGGTGCGCCGAAACGACACCTACCTGGTCTTTGGCACGGGCTTCCTCGCGGGCGCGAGTGAGCACATGTCCATCCCGATCGAGCTTCGTTTCGGGTTGAACATGAGCCAGCCGAACAACTTCTTGGAGCGCGTGGCCTTCGACCGGCTGCCGACCAAGGAGGACGACTCGGCTCGGCCGACCCAGATGACGGTCAAGGCGCGCGACTCGTTCTACGTCGAGATCATGGTCGGCGTGACCTACAACCTCCTGTAGACCACCTGGCACTCCAAGAAGACGGTACCGGTCGATGGCTGCGAGGGAGACGATGTTGGTGCTCTCGAGGGACATGAAGATGACTGGCAAGCTTGTTTCGAAGGGCCTGCGGCCGGCGGCCGCGGTCGTGGCCGTGGTGGCCTTCCTGTGCCTTCCGCGGCCCGCCGTGGGCCAGATCGCTGCGGTGACCGACCTGAGCGGTCCGGACGTGCAGCGCTTCCAGCCCGCGATCCACTCCTTCGGCCTGCTCCGGGTCGAGAGCGCGAAGATTACGACGATCCCGGAGCACGGGCCGCCGCTGAACGCGTTCCTGGTCTTCAACCACGTGGTCAAGCCCAAGTCGGGCATCGACAAGAACCGCAACAACCTCCCGCGCCTCGACTCGCTCGGCACGCTGAACCTGATCGGCTCCTACGCGGTGATCGACCACCTGAGCTTCGGCCTCGACCTGCCGCTGCACCTCTACCGCTCGGGAGGCAAGGTGCCGACGGACACCAACGGCGACGGCACCGCCGACGTCAACAAGGCCGTCTCCGGCTTCACCCTCGGCGACATGCGCCTGAGCCTCAAGGGATCGGTCTTCCCGCCGCACAAGCGCAAGGTCGGCCTGGCCTTCGGCCTCGACGTCGGCATCCCGACCGGCGGCGGTGACGCCTACACCGACGAGCCGGGCGCCTGGGTCGAGCCCAAGGTCATGTTGGAGGACCGCGGCAAGAACATCCGCGTGCTCTACAACGCGTCCTACCGCCGGCGCCTGTCGGACATGGGGACGAGCCGCAACATCCGCTACCAGAACGAGATGCGCCACATGCTCGGCATCGGCGTGCTCTTCGACGACGAGACCGACGCCCTCGAGCTCTCCTTGGAGTTCGCCTTCGCGACCTCCCTCGACCGCCCCTTCGACGAGGCGACCAACTACCTCGAGGCCCTTGCGGGGCTCAAGTACACGGCGCCGAGCGGCTTCATGGTGGCCGGCGGTGCGGGCGTCGGCGGGCAGATCAACGGCCTCGAGGGCTACGGCGAGCCCGACTTCCGCATGGTCGCGACCGTCGGCTACCAGGGTGAGAAGTACCTGCCCGAGGACACCGACGGCGACGGCATCCTCGACGACGACGACAAGTGCCCGATCGACCCCGAGGACCAGGACGGCTTCGAGGACTACGACGGCTGCCCCGACCTCGACAACGACCGCGACGGCGTGCTCGACCTCGTCGACGAGTGCCCGAACCAGCCGGAGGACCCGGACGGAGTCAACGACGAGGACGGCTGCCCCGACGTCGACACCGACGGCGACGGCCTCGACGACCCGATCGACCAGTGCCCCGACCAGCCCGAGGACAAGGACGGCTACCTCGACGAGGACGGCTGCCCCGAGGACGACAACGACCGTGACGGCATCGCGGACGTCCAGGACACCTGCCCGAACGATCCCGAGGATGTCGACCAGATCCAGGACCAGGACGGCTGTCCGGAGACCGACGCGGACGCCGACGGCATCGAGGACCCGCACGACGCCTGCCCCGAGGAGCCGGAGAACATCAACGGCTGCGAGGACACGGACGGCTGCCCCGAGGCCAAGCGGGTCTGCGTGACCGAGGACAAGATCGTCATCTCCGACAAGATCTTCTTCGCCACGAACCGGGCGCGCATCCTCAAGAAGTCCCACGACCTCCTCGACGAGATCGCCCAGGTCCTCCTCAACCACCCCGAGATCGAGCTCATCGAGATCCAGGGCCACACCGACAGCAAGGGCCGCGATCGCTACAACATGCGCCTCTCCGAGAAGCGCGCGAAGGCGGTCTACAAGCACCTCGCGAAGCTCGGCGTGCCCAAGGACCGCATGCAGCACAAGGGCTACGGCGAGGAGCGTCCCATCGCGGACAACGACACCGACGAGGGCAGGGCGCAGAACCGCCGCGTCGAGTTCCACATCCTCAAGCAGCGCCCGACGCAACGGTGATGCGGCCGAGGGAGCGTTTCCTAGCCGCGGCGAGGTGTGAGTCTACGGACAGGCCCCCCGTCTGGCTGATGCGCCAGGCGGGGCGCTTCCTGCCCGAGTACCGTGCCATCCGCGAGCGCGTCTCCTTCCTCGATCTCTGCGCCGACCCCGAGCTGGCGTGCGAGGTGACCCTCCAGCCGGTCAGGCGCTTCGGGGTGGACGCGGCCATCATCTTCAGCGACATCCTCATCCCCGTGGCCCGCATGGGCCAGGAGCTCACCTTCGGGAAGAACCACGGGCCGCAGCTCAGCCCGCCGGTCAGGAGCGCCGAGGATCTGCGGAAGCTCCGGCGCATCGATCCCGAGGTCGAGACTCCACACGTGGCCGAGGCCATCAAGCTCGTCCGGGCCGGCCTTGGAGACGAGCGCGCCCTCATCGGCTTCGCCGGGGCGCCCTTCACGCTCTTCGCGTACGTCGTGCAAGGGCAGGGCAGCCGCACCTTCGATGAGGCCAAGCGCCTGCTCTTCACCGAGCCGGAGGTGGCCTGCGAGCTCCTCGGCCTGCTCGCCGACGTGGTCGCGGACTCCCTCGCCATGCAGGTGCGTGCCGGCGCCGACGCGGTGCAGCTTTTCGACACGTGGGCGAGCCTGCTGTCCCCTGCGGACTTCGAGCGTTTCGCGGCGCCCTACGCCGCTCGGACGCTGAAGAAGCTCGAGCCGCTCGGCGTGCCCCGCACCTACTTCCCGCGGGGGGCCGGTGCCTACCTCGACCGCGTCCGGGCGACGGTCCCCTGCGAGGTCATCGGCGTTGACTGGACCTGCGACCTCCGCACGGCCGCGCAGCTCGTGGGCCCCGGCTGTGCGCTCCAGGGCAACCTCGACCCGGCGGTGCTGCTCGGCAGCCCCGAAGAGCTCGACCGGCGCGTAGACGAGATGCTGGACGCCGTGAGCGGCCGGCCCGGCTACATCGCGAACCTGGGCCACGGCGTGATCGCCTCGTCAAACCCCGACATGGCCCTTCGCTTCGTGGAGCGTGTCCACGAGCGCGGCGCGGCCTGATAGAGTCCAGGCCAGGCTCATGCTGCACGATGTCGTAATCGTCGGTGCCGGGATCAGCGGGCTGTCGCTGGCCTGGGAGATCGTGCGCCGCCGCCCCGAGGTGGACCTCCTCGTCGTGG
>CAZQPP010000409.1:0-7613 GCA_964594295.1 uncultured Myxococcales bacterium
GCGCTGCCGCCCGCGACCGACAGCACGAAGACGTTGTCGGGCTTGAGGTCGCGGTGGACGATCCCCAGCTCGCCCGCCTCGAGCAGGGCCTGTCCGACGTGCCCCAGCAAGCGCGCCGCGTGAGCCGGCTTGAGCACGCCGCGCAGGCGGATCTCCTCGGTCAGGGTGCGCCCCTCGAGCTCCTCCATGGCGATGAAGGGCGTCATCGTCGCCTCGTCGACGCCGAAGTCGTAGATGCGCACCACGTGCGGGCACTTGAGCTGGCTCGCCGCGCGTGCCTCGAGGTAGAAGCGCTGGAGGTGGCGCTCGTCGCAGACCAGGTCCGGGTGGAGGGTCTTGAGGGCAACCGTCCGGCCCATGCTGAGCTGGGTCGCGACGTAGACCCGGCCGAAGCCGCCCTTGCCGAGCAGCCTCTCTATGCGGTAGCGCGACGAGAAGACCTTGCCCACCACCTCTTCGCCCGGCTCACGCTTGACGATGACCTCCGGCACGGTGGTGACCGAGTCGTGCGGGCAGACCTCCGAGTCCATGGTCTGCTTGCAGATCGGGCAGTAGCGAGCGTCGCCGTCCACCGAGGTCTCCCAGGGCCTTGAGGCTCAAAGGTCGCGGCCTATTGAACCATGCCGTCGAGCAGGTGCAAGGAAGGGCGGCTGCTGGAGAGGGCCTGCGATTCTCGCGCAGAGGCGCAGAGGCGCAGAGCAGGAAGACGAAGACACGGGGGCGCCGTCCCGGGTATCAGCGGTCGGGCGTCGGCAGCGATCTCGCGGGGCGCAGGCCGACGAAGAAGCTGCGGAAGGTTGGTCCTCCCCTGCGGCGGTACGCGGCCCGGCAGCTCGAGGCGGTGTTGCTCCAGGAGCCCCCGCGGAAGACCCGGTTCCGGCCTTGCGGCGGGCCGGCGGGGTCCGAGTCGAGCTCGGGGCGCGCGTCGTAGTACCCGCCGTCATACCAGTCCCACACCCATTCCCACACGTTCCCCGTCGTGTCGTACAGGCCCCAGCTGTTCGCCAGCTTCCCGGCCACCGCCTGTGGGCCGCACGTGGTCGCGCCGCCGAACCAGGTCGAGCAGCTCTGGGCCCCGGCATAGGCCGCCGCGCTGTTGCCGCCGTACCAGCCGACGGCGTCGAGCGCCGGGTCCAGCGGAGACCTGTCCGCCTGCGTGATGTCTCCGCTGAAGAAGGCCGTGGTCGTCCCGGCGCGCGCCGCGTGCTCCCACTCGGCCTCGGTCGGCAGCCGGTAGCCCTCGCAGCTCGGCCCGGCGAAGAGCACGCTCTCGCACGAGTAGCCGCCGGTGCAGAGGAGCTCCCCGTCCGCGCAGCCGCCTCCCGCACCCGCCGTGCAGCGCTCGAGCTCGTAGCAGGGCTGCAGCCCCTCTCGCTTCGACAGCGTGTTGCAGTACTCGAGCGCGTCCCACCAGCTCACACGCTCGACGGGGCAGCCCTCGCCGCACTCTCCGAAGTAGGACGGGGAGGTGCCCATCACCTCCGCCCACTCCGCCTGCGTCACCTCGGTCTCCTTCAGCCACACGGCCGCGCTCAGCCTCACTTCGTGCTGGATCTCGTCTGCCTCGCGGCCCTCCTCGTCGGGCGGAGAGCCCATGGTGAAGGTCGCCGAAGGGACGTGGACGTAGGCCGGCCCGCACCTCCCAGCCCGGCACCACCTCGCGCGCAGCTCAGGGCCCTCGCAGGGGGTGCCGTCCGGGAGCGCCGCGCTGACGCAGCCCGTCGCCGGGACGCAGGTGTCGGCGGTGCAGGGGTTGTCGTCGTCGCAGACCGTGTCGGCGATCGGCACCGTCTCGGAGCACGAGCCGGTGGCCGGGTCGCACACGCCCGGCTCGTGGCAGAGGTCGTCGGGATCGCCACACTGACGGCTCCGGCCGGGCTCGCATCGCCCGGAGCGGCACTGGTCCTGGTCCGTGCAGGCGTCGCCGTCGCTGCACGGCGTGCCGTCCTCCTTGGGCGGATAGGAGCACACGCCGCTGATCTCGTCGCACTCGCCCTCGCCGTGGCACTGCGAGGCAGGCCCGCAGACCACGGGGTTCGCGCCGACGCAGACGCCCTGCTCGCACGTGTCCGTGCGTGTGCAGGCCTTGCCGTCGTCGCACGGGGAGCCGCTGCTCTTCTCGGGGCTCGAGCAGAGACCGGTGGCCGGGTCGCAGGTGCCGGCCCTGTGGCACTGCGAAGCGGGCAGGCAGACGACCGGATCGGCGCCGACGCAGACGCCCTGGCTGCACTGTGAGCTCCCGGTGCAGGCGTTGCCGTCCTCGCAGGTGGAGGTGTTGAAGGCGTAGACGCAGGCTCCGCCGGCGTCGCCGCGGGCGGCGGGATCGCAGCTGTCGTCCGTGCAGGGGTTCCCGTCGTCGCAGCTCCACTCCGCCCAGCGCAGGCAGGCGGCGTCTTCGCTCTCGGTGCAGCGCTCGACCGGGCCGCCCGCCTGCGGGCAACGCACCTCCCCGGGGAGCTCGCAGCCTTCGGCTCCGCCTTCTCTCTCGCAGGGGCACAGGACGTCGCCGCAGCGGTCTGCGCCGGCTGCGTCCCGCGCCTCGAAGGCGTCGTCTCCCGGGTCGAGCCCCGGGTCCCCGGGCAAGTCGTCGGGCGCCGCCGGGTCCGCCGCCTGTGCTTCGTCGGAGCCCTCCGGATCTGCCGACATGCCCGTCGCGGGGTCTCCTCCTCCGCTCCCCGGATCCCTCGACGCCATGTCCTCGTTCGAGCCTCGGTCGCCGACCGTCGCAGCGTCCAAGGCCTCCGCGTGCCTGCAGACATTCTCGTCGAGGGGAGGCATCAGCTCGGTCGAGATGCAGGAGGTGGCGGCGACGAGCGCGAGCATCACGGCGGCGGCGTAGGCAGGGGCGGGCAGGTTGCGCCGCCGTCGCTGCAAGCTGGCCTGGGCCGTCGCCATCAAAAACCTCCGCTGAGCACGAGGCCCGGTCCGGCCGGCGACATGGCTGGGAGCAGGTCGAAGGCCGCGGGCTCGTCGTGGCCCCGGGCGACGAGCATGACAGCTCCGACCGCCGCCGCCGCCGCCGCCGCGCCGTAGAGCACGAAGGCGACGGTCTGCCGGGTGCGCACGTCCGAGATCGCGCCGCCGTGCCGGTCGCGAAGGTCGTCGTACTCCTCGACCCAGCCCACGGGTTGCTCGTCGCGGACTACGACGGCCTCCCGGAGCAGATCGTCGGCGTCCGACGCCGCCGAGAGAGCCTCCACGTGGAAGGCTGCGCCGGCGGCGGCCAGGACGGCGCCGCCGCCCACGAGGTACCAGGCCAGGGGCTCGCTCGACGGGGCTTCGGTGTGTGTCTGCGCGGCCACGACGGCCTTGTCCGGTACCGCAGGCTCGGCGGGAGCGGGTGGCTGGTCGACCGGCAGGGGGCGCAGCTCGAATCGCGCGACGGCTCCCTCGCCCGCCCTGACGACGAGCGTCGTCCGCTCCGTCCGGAAGCCCGGGGCGCCGATTCGAAGCTCGTGGCTCCCGGCGCCGAGGCCCACCGTGCGAGCGCGCGGCACAGGTGCGGCGGAGATCACGATCTCGGCCTCCTCGCTGGCCCCGGCCGGGGACACGCGGAAGGTCGCCCAGCCCATGCCCGCCCCGCAGCGCGGGCCGTAGCGGGCCAGCTTCTGGGAGATCTCCAGGCTCTCCCTCTCCGTCGGCTTCAGGTCCCTGGCGAGGAGGACGGCCTCGAAGGCCTCACAGAGCCGGCCGAGGTCGCGCAGGATGTCGGCTCGGAAGAGCGCCGTGCGGGACTCCGGGAGGAGCGCCAGCATCTGGTCGGCCGTCCCCAGCGCGCTCTCGGCGCGCGCGAGGCCGAGCTCTCTTCTCGCGCTCTCTGCGAGCTTCGCGACCTCCCGCCTCGCCTGTGCGTGATCCGCCTCCGCGGTCGGAGACGCCGGAGGCATGGGCGGTACTCGCACCGGCGGCGCGGCCGGCGCGACGGCGGGGGCGACGAGGAGGCAAGCCAGCGCCGCGGCAGACGCGGCCCACAGCCGTCTGGCGGCGTGTGCCTGCCGGTGTCTGGTTGCGCGAGTCATGCTACTGCGGACTCTCACAGAGCCAGGGAGCCTCATCGGAGCCGTCAGCGCAAGCGGGCTCGCCGTCACAGAACCACGTCGCCGGCAGCCAGGCGCGCTCGTCGGCGCAGGGCCGGAGCACGGGCGCGTCGAGGCACAAGGAGGCGGCCTCGTCGCTGCCGTCGGCGCAGTCGGCCGTGGCGTCGCAGAGCTTCTCCTTGGAGAGCACGTCGCTCTCGTCGGCGCAGAAGAAGAAGGGGCTGCAGTACTCGCCGCGCTCGTCCCAGCCGCTGGCGCAGTCTGGGATGCCGTCGCAGAGGGCGCGGTAGTGGACGTCGCGGGAGCCGTCCGGGCAGGGCAGGGCCTCCTCGCAGGTGGCGTCGGATTCGTCGGCGCTGGTGTCGCACTGAGGGCGGCCGTCGCAGACGCGACCCCACTCCAGGGTCCCGGCCGGGGGGCATGAGAAGGCCGGGAGAGGGCCGCAGGTGGAGAGGTGCTCGTCGTCGCCGCCGACGCAGTCCGGCGCGCCGTCGCAGACAAGCTCTGACGCCACGTAGCTCCCATCTTCGCAGGGGAAGTGCCCGCAGGCGGCGTGGGTCTCGTCCGATCCGTCCGGGCAGTGGTCCTCGCCGTCGCAGGCGTCTTCGCTTGGGATGACCGTGCCGTCTTCACAGTCGAAAGCTCTCCCGCAGGCCCTGAGGTCCTCGTCCGATCCGTCCGGGCAGTCCACCGCGCCGTCGCACGTCTGGTCGGCGAGGACCATGCTGCCGCCGCCGCAGCTCCAGTGGCCGCACACCACCGGGTCTTCGTCGGAGGCGTCGGCGCAATCCGCGGCCAGGTCGCAGATCCCGTGCAGCGGGATCACGCCCCCGTCGAGGCAGTAGAAGCCGCCGCACGTGACGACGCTCTCGTCCGAGCCGTCGTCGCAGTCCTGCGTGCCGTCGCAGCGACGCTCCGGGAGGATCTCGGTGCCGTCGTCGCACACGTGGTAGCCGCAGAGCCACGCCCTCTCGTCCGCCCCGTCCGGGCAGTCGCGGGTGCCGTCGCAGACCATGGTGTCGGGCACTCCCGCGCCGTCCCCGCAGTCGTAGCCCTCGCAGAGCGCGACGGCCTCGTCGGAGCCGTCGGCGCAGTCGCGCACCCCGTCGCAGACGAGCTCGAGCGCCGCCGTGGAGCCGTCGTCGCAGTCGAAGCGAGCGCAGTCCCCAGCCTCCTCGTCTGAGCCGTCGGCGCAGTCCTCTGTGCCGTCGCAGACCAGCTCCCCTTCGACCACGGTGCCGTCGTCGCAGGTGAAGCGGCCGCAGGTCTCCGCGGCCTCGTCGGAGCCGTCGCCGCAGTCGTCGTCGCCGTCGCAGAGGCGGTAGAGGTCGACGATCACGGTGTTCGCGCAGGGGAACCCGTCGCAGCGCAGGAAGGTCTCGTCCGAGCCGTCGGGGCAGTCCCGGGTGCCGTCGCAGAGCTGGTCGGCGGGGACACGGCCGCCCTCGGAGCAGGCGAAGCCGCCGCCCTCGCAGAGCAGCGGGTCCTCGTCGGAGGCGTCGCCGCAGTCAGCGCTGTCGTCGCAGACCGCGGCCTGGGGCACGCGTCCTCCATCGTCGCAGGCGTAGTCCGTGGAGCCGCAGAGCGCCGAGCCCTCGTCGGCCTCGTCGGGGCAGTCGGCGACGCCGTCGCAGACCGACGGGAGCTCCACCGTCTCCCCGCCTCCGCAGCGGAAGAGCCTGGCGCCGCAGCGCGTGCCCCCTTCGTCCGAGCCGTCGTCGCAGTCCTCCCTGCCGTTGCAGAGCAGGGCCTCGCGCAGAGGCTCGCCGTCCTCGCAGCGCGCACAGGAGCCGCCGAGCTCCTCGGGCACCTCGTCGTCGCCCAAGAAGCAGTCGGGGTGGCCGTCGCAGAAGAGCGAGATCGCGAGTGGGCGGCCGTCGAGGCATCGCCGGCTGCAGCCCACCTCATCGGAGCCGTCCTCGCAGTCCGCGCTGCCGTCGCAGAGGGCGGCCACCGGCAGCGGGCTGCCGTCCGCGCAGCTCAGCTCGCACCCGGTCTCATCCGAGCCGTCGGTGCAGTCGGCGACTCCGTCGCAGCGCTTCGAGACCGGCAGGGTGGCCGAGTCGCCGGCGCAGTCGAAGTCACAGCCCTCCTCGTCGGAGCCGTCGGTGCAGTCGGCGACGCCGTCGCAGCGACCGGCTGCGGGCAAGGCGGCGCCGTCCGGGCAGTGGTGGCTTCGTGCGCAGCGACCGGCGAGCTCGTCGGAGCCGTCTTCGCAGTCGGGGCTGCCGTCGCAGATCCCGGCGAGGGGGTGGACCGCCCCGTCCGCGCAGGCGAGGCAGGTGGCCTCGTCCCTCCCGTCTGAGCAGTCGGGGCTGCCGTCGCAGACCGAGGCGAAGGGTACCTCGACGCCGTCGGCGCAGTCGAAGGGGCACCCCTGCTCGTCGGCTCCGTCAGCGCAGTCGTAGTAGCCATCGCAGCGCTCGGCTCCCGAGACGAGGCGGCCGTCGAAGCAGCGCGCGCAGCCCTGCTCGTCGGCGGAGTCGCTGCAGTTGAGCACGCCGTCACAGCGGGTCGCCGCGTGCTCGGAGACGCCCTCGGGGCAAGGGCAGTCGGTCTCGTCGGAGGCGTCGGCGCAGTCATAACGCTCGTCGCAGATCATTGCCTCCGGGATGGGCCGTCCGCCGTCGCAGGTGGCGCAGTCAGCCTCGTCGCTGCCGTCGGCGCAGCTGGTGGTGCCGTCGCAGCGCAGCGCTGGCGGCGGGCCGTCGGGGCAGGGGCAGCCCTGCTCGTCGCTGCGGTCGTCGCAGTCATAGACCCCGTCGCAGGCCTCGTCTTGGGAGAAGACCTCCCCGTCCCCGCAGAAGCGGCAGCCGGTCTCGTCGAGCCCGTCGTTGCAGTGGAAGACCCCGTCGCAACGGAGCAGCGCGTCTATGTCCTCGAGGTCCTCGCAGTCGCAGCCGAGCTCGTCGGAGCCGTCGGGGCAGTCGGCCACCCCGTCGCAAGGTGCACCTGCCGTCATGGAGCCGTCCGCGCAGCCGAGGTCGCTGCCCGTGTCGGGGGGAACGTCGGTGCCGCCGGCGCCGGGGTCGCCGGGGTCGCTGCCGGGGTCGGTGTCGGGGGCGTCGCCGTCGTCGGCGGAGGCGCCGCCCACGGGATCGGGTGCGTCCTCTGCTCCGGGGTCGGACGCGAGGTCGGGAGAGTCGCCCCGGTCGTCCATCGCGACCTCGGCGTCCGGGTTCCCCGCGTCGCTCTCCGGTGTGCCCGTCTCGCCTCCGCCCCCGCAGCCGACCGACGCAAACCACAGGGCACAGATCCAGCTCGCGATGCGGGTCCTTCGCATGAGCGCCCTCACCGGGCTTGGCGGGGCAGGCGACTGGCCGGGCAGGCGTTCCGGGACGAAACGCCTGTCCCGCCAACACCGGGATCACAGAAGCCGTCGCCGCAGTAGGGGACGTAGGTGTCGCCGTAGTCCACGCCCGGGTCTGCGCCGTAGTCCACGCCCGGGTCTGCGTCGGAGTCGGAGTCGGAGTCGGAGTCGGAGTCGGCGTCGGAGTCGGAGTCGGAGTCGGAGGCGGCGTCGGTGTCGGAGTCGGCCTCGGAGAAGGCGTCGGCGGCGGAAGACGCGAGGTCGGC
>CAZQPP010000410.1:0-7590 GCA_964594295.1 uncultured Myxococcales bacterium
CGCGGCCTCCGGCGTGACAGGCCGGCGTTATAACCAAACTTAACTACCACCCCGGTAGAATTCGGGACCCAAAGAACGGTGGGCGAAACAGGGATCGAACCTGTGACCCTCGGCTTGTAAGGCCGATGCTCTCCCGCTGAGCTATTCGCCCGAGGCGAGGAGCGCGCGGCTTATAGCGGGGGGTACCGGGGGTGTCAAGATCGACGATCCGGCTCCGAGTCCCGCTCCACCGCGCGCTCGCGCGCGAAGGTGTTATCCCACGTCGGGGTTGAGCGTGTAAGTGCCCGTGATGGCTGCCTCGCCGAGCACGTGGCCTTTGATGGCCTCGCGGACCGCGAAGCCGTCGAACTTGCCGTCGATGGGGCAGCGATCCACGTCCAGGGCGAAGAGCGTGAAGACGTAGTGGTGGATGATCGAGTCGTTCCAGGGCGGGCAGGGGCCGTCGTAGCCGAAGTAGTCACCGCCCATGTCGGCGTCGCCTTCGAACCACTGGGTGTAGTTGTTGGTGCCCTGCCGCGTGCCCTGCGGGCCGCCGGGGCCGTCCTTGCCGCGCGGGCTCACGCCTTCGCTGAAGGAAGCTTCGGCGATGGAGCCGAGCGCCGGGTCGAGATCGACGAGCACCCAGTGGAAGAAGTCGACCCGGGGCAGGGTGGACGGCACCGTCCGCCCCTCCTGGTTCACGTCGTCACCGGCGCTCGGGACGTCCGGGTCGTGGCAGAGCAGCACCAGCGAGCGCGTGCCCTTGGGAAGGTCGCTCCAGGCGAGGTGCGGGTTGCGGTTGCCGGCGAGCTCCACGTGCTGTGTCGGGTGGGCTTTTCCGAAGGAGAGGCGCTCGTCGATGCGGGCGCCGTCCTCCAGGCTGTCTGACCAGAGCTTCATCGGATCCTCCTCGTTCGTCCGGCCCGGCCTCTCTTCATCCGAGCCGGGTCGGAAAAGTGCCCGGCGGGTCCGCCGATGTCAAAAGGTGCCGACCTGCGGTAGAAGGCTGTTGGTCCCACGAGGCACCGACGTGCGCTCCTTCGACAAGAACACGCTGCTGGTCTTCTTCGGCCTGGCGATCCTGGGCGTCGTGACCTCCGTGCTGCTGCTGGCCACGCTCAGGGAGACCCTCTCCAATCCCTGGAAGGAGTTTCGGCTGTGGGCGCCGCGCGTCGCCGAGCTGCGGGAGCAGGAGGCCCACGACCGGCTCGCCATCGAGGCCTTCGATCTTGCGGCCGCCGACAGGAACCTGCTGGCCGGGGTCGCGGCCTTCTACACGGTCGAGGTGACCGCGGGGCCGGACCCCAAGGGCCAGGCCCACGCGGCCGCGAGTGAGAAGCTCACGGGGCTCGTCGAGAGCTACGTGCTCGAGCACGGGCCGGAGCGCTACGCGCGGGTCGGCCTGGTGGCCCGCAGCGGTTTCCTGGAGGCCCTGAGCGAAGCCGGCGAGCTCGCCGCGGAGAAGGACCTTACCCTGGTGGAGCTCGCGGAAGCCCACCCGGACGAGGAGGTGATCCGCAGGATCCGGGACCTGGCAGGGGACTTCATCCACTGGGGCACCCGCGCCGGGCTCGTCGACGAGCGGGGCAACACCGGGGACGTCCAGCTCTTCATCGCCGCTACGCTCTACAAGGTCCGCTGGCTCCAGAGGGCGGAGGGTGTCGTGCCCCTCGAAGGCTACCTCAGCCCCCTCGAGCGCAGGGCCCTGCTCGCATACCGCGTTGAGCTGCAGCCCGGGCTCGAGATCGATGCCCGGCTGCGCCTGCTGAGCGAGCTGAAGGAGATGGACCCGGCGTACCCGGCCCATGTCATGGAGATAGTCATCCTGGCCAAGGCCGGGAGGACCGAGGCGGCCCGCGAGCGCCTCGCCGCCGCGATGGAGGAGCGCCCGCGCGACCCCGTGCTCAGGCGCCTTGGCAGGCTCGTGGGGCGTGCCGACCGCGTCCGTGAGAGCGAGCAGAACGACGCGGGAGCCGCGGACGGGGAGTCCGAGGCTCCGGTGGGCGGGGAGGCGAAGGCCCAAGCTCCGGACGCCAGGGGCACGGGGGGAGACAAGGAGCCGGTACCGGACGTGGGTGGCGACACCGGCGGAGAGGGTGCTCCTCCGAGCGACGGCAAATCGACAGGGACCACCGATGGGAGACGGGGAAAGCCCTCAGGATAAGCCGGCCGCGCCAGCTCTCGCGGACACGATGGCGACGCTGCCGCCCGCGGCCGGGGCCGCGACGAGCGGGCACGACCCGACCGTCGAGGCGCAGCCGGCGCAGATCCGGAAGGACCCGATGATCGGGGTCGAGATCCTGGGCCAGTACCGCGTCCTGGATCGTCTCGGAGCCGGCGGCTTCGGCGTCGTGTACACGGCCGAGCAGGTCGGCACCGGGCGAAGGGCGGCCGTCAAGGTGCTCCGCCCCGACGCGGTCGACGAGCGCATGCGCGAGCGCTTCTTGCGGGAGGGGCGCTTCATGTCGCGCTTCCAGCACCCGAACATCGTGACCGTCTACAACGTGGGCGCCCTCGAAGCGGGCACCCTCTTCATCGCCATGGAGTACGTTGAGGGAGAGAGCCTGCAGCAGGTGTTGAGGGCCGGCGCGATGCCCACCGACCGCGTGCTCCGGATCACCGAGCAGGTCGCGAAAGCCCTCGAGGCGGCTCATCACCACGGCATCGTGCACCGGGACCTGAAGCCCGAGAACATCATGCTGATGAGCCAGCCGGGCGAGGAGCCGGACCTGGTCAAGGTGCTCGACTTCGGGATCGCGCGCACCCTCGACGAGCCCGAGCAGGCCCAGCTCACGGCCACCGGCATGGTGATCGGCACGCCGCAGTTCATGAGCCCGGAGCAAGCCCAGGGCCAGGCGGTCACCGAGAAGAGCGACATCTACAACGCCGGCCTGATCCTCTACCTCGCCCTGACCGGCCGGCACGCCGTCGCTGGGAAGACGCCGGTCGAGATCCTCGTCGCGCACGCGACGGCGGTCCCCAAGCCCCTCGGCGAGCTGACCAGCCCCGAGGCCGTGCCTCCCTCCCTGTCCCGGCTCGTGATGCGCTGCCTCGACAAGGACCCGGCAGAGCGCCCGAGCGCCGAGGAGCTGCGACGCACCCTCGCGGACCTGAGGGTCGCGCGGGCGGCGAGCAGGCTGACGGAGGCCCACGGAGCGGCTCAGGGCGACGAGGTGGCAGCACCGGTCGATGTGGCGCAGACCGTAGAGGCGGTGGAGCCGGCCGCACGCTCGCGGCCTGTGCGCCGGAAGAGCAGGGCGCCCCTGCTGCTGGCAGCGCTGGTGCTGCTCGTCCTCGCGGTGATCGGTGGCACGTTGGCGGTTTTTGGCGGCGACGGGGCGGCGCCCGACAAAGCCTCGGCACCACATGCCGCCGCCGAGCAGGTCGAGCCCGCGACGCCACCGCCCGAGGCGAGCGAGCCGCCCGGGGCCGAGCGGCCCGAGGCGAAACCGGCTGCCGAGAAGGTGCCGATGCCGGCGGCGCCCGAAGGCATGCTCCTCGTGGGATTCGGCGATGTCGAGTGGGCGCCGGACGGGCCCGAGAGCTCGCGGAAGCACAGGGTGGAGGCCTTCTTCATCGACACAGTCGAGGTCACGGTCGAGAGCTTCGCGCGCTGCGTCGAGGCCAGGGCGTGCGCCAAGGCTCGGACGAAGGCGGGCACCGGCGCCGTCACGATGCTGAGCGCCGGTGACGCTGCGGCCTACTGCGCCTGGAGAGAGGCGAGGCTGCCCACGGTGCTCGAGTGGCTTCACGCCGCCACCTCCGGTACGCAGGCCGAGGAGATCGCGACGGGCAAGGTCGCCGAGTGGGTCAGCGCGGGCGAAGCCTGGAGGCCCAAGGAGGAGGGCCAGGTCCCCGCCATGGGCGTGGGGCGGGCCATGGACCCCAGTGAGCCCCTCGACCCCGTGGCTTCGTTCGCCGCCGACGCGTGGTTCGACTTCGTGGGCTTTCGTTGCGCGGCGGACGTGCCCTAGGAGCGTGTCGCGGATTGGGTCCGCAATCCGCGAGCGCGCTGAGCGCACACGCGGGCCGGGGTGTCGCGCTCGTACACGTACTCGTACTCGTCCTCCTACTCGTGGACGTGGACGTGGACGTGGACAGCCTGTCTGGCGGGGCGGGCGTTTCGAAAACGAAACGCCCCTACGCGGGGTGTTTCGCTCGCGAAACACCTTGTCGTGCGCTATGCGCGACAGGCTGCTAGCCTATCTTGGAGCCCTTCGCGCGGGCGGAACAGGGAGACAGCACATGCGGGCCATCTTCGGACCACCGGTCACCCGGCCTCTGCCCGATGGGCTCATGTTCACCATCGACCTCGTGCCCGTCCACGAGGGGCGGATCGTCGCTTTCCGGTGGCCGGGCCTCAGCCAGCTCGCCGGAGCACCGGACCACCCCTGGCTGCCCTGGGACCACCTCGAGTACGGCGAGCAGCCGTCGCGAGCGGTGGTGCGAATCCTCTCCCAGTGGACGGGGCGTACCGACCTCGCGGTCGACGCTCGCATGGCCGACCTCTACTCCATGGTGGGCCCTGACGGGGTGTGGCACGTGTCCTTGATCTTCCGCGTGGAGTTGGTGGAGCCACCCGAGGTCTTCGGCCACATCGAGGAGGTCCTGGTAATCGGGCGCGAGGAGCTGCCCGAGCACCTGGGCTGGTTCCCCAAGCAACGCCTGCTGGCCTACCTGGACGCCTAGCCCTGATGGCGGCCAAAGAGAGCCAGCGCCTCTTCTTGGGCGTGCCGCTCAGCGACGAGGTGCGGGTCGGGCTGCGCGCCCACCTGGACCGTTGCCTCGGAGAGCGAGGAGTCCCCGGCCGCGCCGTCCCGGATTCAAACTGGCACCTCACCGTGCGCTTCCTCGGGCAGGTCCCCCCCTGGGCGCGCACGCGGTTGGTCTCGGAGCTCGAGGCGGCAGATCTGGGGCCCGCCTTCGACCTGCGCCTCGAGCACGCGGGGGCCTTCCCGGGCTCGAGGCGCGCCAGGGTGCTCTGGGTCGGCGCCGCCGACGGTGCCGATGCCTTCACCGCCATGGCGCGCACGGCAGAGAGCTGCGTGCGCGCGGCCGGCTTTGACGCCGAGCGCCGGCCGGTCGTCCCGCACCTCACCCTGTCACGCTTCAAACGCCCGGACGACATCGGCACCCTCGTGGAGCGTCTCGGCTCCGCGGGCCTGCAGCTCCGCGTGGAGCGCCTCGTGCTGTTCTGCAGCCACCTGGGGCGGGGGCCGGCTCGCTACGAGGAGATGGAGAGCTTCCCGATCGGGCGGTGACGGCGGCCGTCGGCCCTACGAGGAGTCCTGCCCCTCACCGCCGTCGCCGACGTCGAAGGAGGCGATCAGGGCGTCGGTCTTCTTCGCGTGGGCCCGCTCGAGGACCTGGAAGACCACGGCGAGCAGCAGGAGGAGCACGCCGAAGCAGCCGGCCATGACCCAGAAGGCGCGTTGGGTGAGCGCGTTGTCCTCGTCGTCGCGAGCGATCTGGGCGTCCTCACGCAGCCGGAGCCTGGCCTCGCCGGTGGCGGCCGCTGCGGCCCGCTCCAGCTTGGTCCACTGGGCAACCGCCTGCGTAGCCATGTTGTCGGCTCGCACGTAGAAGTAGACGGAGGCCGCCAGGATGACGAGGGGGAGGCCGAGCAGGCCGAGGCGGTGTTCGAGCTTCACTGCTTGTCCTCGAGGTGGAGGCCCATGGCGATCAGGTCGACGTAGCGTTGCTCCCTGGCGAGGTAGACCTCGCGGCGCAGCAGCCCCTCGCGCTCGAACCCGAAGCGCTCGTAGAACTCTATCGCGCGCTCGTTGTCGGAGTAGACGAGGAGCGAGACCTTGAAGACCTGTGGGTTCGCGCGCGCCCACCCGAGCCCGGCGCTCATGAGCTTGCGGCCCACACCGAAGCCCCAGACCGACTTGCGCACCGCCACGCCCAGCTGGGTCACGTGGCGGTTTCGGGTGAGGGTGCCGCCCTGGAGGGTGAGCATGCCCATCGGCGTGCGGCCGGCGACGGCGATGAGCATCACCGAGTTGTCGAGGCAGGTGAAGCGCCTGATGAGGTAGCGCTCCTCCTCCACGTCGAGGTCGTACTCCTCGTGGGTCTGGAGGAGCTGGTTCGTCTCGCGCAGGAGGTGCTGCTTCATCTTCATGACGCCGCCGGCGTCGGCCTCCCTGGCCTCGCGCACGGTCGCCTCGAGGGCCATTTCGGGGTCCGGCTCGGCGTGGAGCTGGCGGCGTGGTCGGATCAACTGCTCTCTCCGTCGGGGAGGAGGTCGAAGCAAGGCGTCTCGCTCGGGAAACGCCCCGCGTTGGTGGGGTTTCGGCTGCGAAACGCCCGCCCCCGCAAACTAGCAGCTTTGTCCCGCTTGGCCACACGTGGGCGCTGGCAGGGGGGCGCCTTGTCACAGGGCGTCACGCCGATGTCCGTGACCGCGATCCGGTCCAGGACCCGGTCTCACTGCCTCTCCCGCGATCCCGACGAGATGGCACGCGCCTTGCTCTACCATCCGCCGACATGCGGCTCGCCGGCTCGACCGGCGCGGCTGCCCGGCTCGGCGCCCGCGCGGCGCTGCTACACGTCACTCACGGTAGAGGAGAGATCCATGCTCACACCTATGCGCGTTCCGCGGCGCTGGCGACTGAAGGCCCTGCTCACCACGAGCCTGCTCCTGCTGGCCGCTCCCGCGGCGGCCGGCGAGCCCGACGGCTGGGAGTGCCAGGTCGCGGGCAACCCGAACAACGGCTGGAAGCCCTGCGCCGACATGCTGCAGAACATCTGCACCTACAGCTTCACGCCCAGCGCGGGGAAGTTCAATTGCAGGAACACCGGCACCGGCGCCCAGGGGGAGTGCAAGTACCTGCGCGAGGAGACCTACGAGCTCGACGTCAAGGCTGCGAAGTGCACCAGCGAGACCCCCAAGGAGAACTGGGACTGGGCTCAGTTCGACGCCTGCTCCACCAAGACCGGCGGCCTCGCCGAGGCCTCGCCACAGCTCGGGCCCTACAAGAACTCCATGACCGTCACGCTGAGCGAGAAGACGAGCAGCAACGCCACCCTCTCGGGGGACGGCTGCGTGGGCTGGAGCGCCTCGGTCACGGTTGAGAAGGGGAAGACCAGCGCCAGCACCGAGTCGGAAGAGATAACCTTCAAGAACAGCTACAAGAAGTCCGTGCCGGGGTGCGACGCCTACAAGACCAAGGTCTTCGTGAAGGCCGTCAAGCGCGTCAAGAAGGTGCCCGTCATCTGGCGCAAGCGCGTGGGCCTTTGGTTTCCGAAGGCCGACGGCACCTTCGACCCGCTCGGCGAGAAGATCTGCAAGACGCGCATCGTGGGCAACGCCTATGTGAGCGAGTGGGAGAAGGTCGACAAGGCCAACGAAGAGGACTGCAGCGGCTGCGGGGACGGTGACGACCACTGCTCCCCCGTCGGCGCCGAGTGCAAGTGCGCCGATGACGCCGCCGCGGCTGCTGAGCCCGCCGCATACGAGGGCTCCGGCGAGGAGGGCTACGAGGGCTCCGGCGAGGAGGGCTACGAGGACCCCGGCTACGAGATGGCCGGCCTCGAGGGCTCCGAGGACACCTGCAGCGACGGCTCCTGCAGCTGCGACGACGGAGATCCCTGCACCTACGGCGAGTG
>CAZQPP010000411.1:0-7588 GCA_964594295.1 uncultured Myxococcales bacterium
GCGCTGGAGTCGAAGGGGTAGTCTCCGGGCGGAGTCTCGCAGGAGCCGCAGTTGCCGTCGGTGCCCGGGGCCGGGATGAACATGTCGTAACCCTTCTCGCCGCCGACCCCCTCGCCGCCAACGTTGTTCGCGCCGGGCAGGCCGTTCTCCTCGGGATCGCCCTCGGGGAACTGGTGCGAGGGACACAGGGAGGCACCGCCGGCGCCGCCGGAGACGCCCACGTCCCCGCACTGCGACGAGCCGCCCGCGCCACCCGCGACCACCTGCCAGGCTCCACAGTCCTGGATGCCGGTGTCGTGGGCGTCGACTCCGGGCATCCCGGGGACGCCGTCCGTCCCGGCTTCACCGTCGGTACCGCGCAGGCCCTTGCCCCCGTCCCCCGCCACGATGCGGTTGTCCCGCAGGGTGAGGGCGTCGTCGCTGTCGGCGATGTAGACGGCGTAGGAGGAGCCTCCCGGCGTGCGGTTGGTCTTGCCGAAGATCGAGAGCCCGGCGAGGGTCGTTGCCGACCCCGTCACGGCCACGGCGTTTACGGCCCCGGGGAGCGCCCCGCCGGTGGAGGTGCCGAGCACGACGGTCTCGTTGTGCAGCGTGCTCCACACCCTGAAGTCCGCCGAGTAGCCCCCGTAGACCGAGATGCCCGGGGCGAGCTCGACGGTCTCGGAGTAGACGCCGGTGGCCACGAGCACGTCGCTCTTCGTGTCGTCGCCGAGAGCGCGGGTCATGGCCGCCGAGATGGTGCGCATCGGGCGCTCGATGGTGCCCGGGTTCTGATCGTCTCCCTGGCGCGCCACGAAGACCGTTCGCGCGACGTCGCCGTCGACGCCGTCGCAGTTGGTGTCCTCGCCGTCGGCCGGCTGGTCTGCCCCCGACACGAAGGAGCACTCGCAGCCGTTGGCCGGATTCCGGTCTACGTCGTGGTAGCCTTCGTGGCAGCGGTAGGTGCAGACGGGGCGGCCGCTGCCGGAGGCGTCGCAGTAGGGGTCCGCGTGGTCGAAGTCCAGGGCGCCGCAGTTCCTCCCGCACTGGCCGCAGTGCTCGGGGCGATCGTAGATGCCCGTGGGGCCGCGGAAGTCCTCGTCGACCTGGCCGTCGCAGTTGTCGTCCTTCTCGTTGCAGGTCTCCTCGGGGAGCTCGCAGGGCGTCCAGCCGGTCTCGGTACAGCGCTCGGTGCCGGTGCAGGTGATCGTGGTCCCGGTCTGCGGATCGGTCCGCCGCACCTGGCAGATGCGGGAGAGGTCTGTGTTCTCCCCGTCGCAGCTGCACGAGCCGGTCTTCGGGACGCACAACGTGCCGCCGGCCTTGTCGACGCACTCGAAGCCGCTCGGGCAGTTGTCGTCTCCCGCACACGGGGTGGCGCAGAAGCGGCCGTCGTCGAGGTCCACGCAGCGGGCCCCCGGGAGAGCGCAGTTCTCGTCGACCACGCAGCCCTCGCAGAGCCCTGCGGACTCGGGCACGCACTGGAAGTCGGAGAGCTTGAAGAAGCCCTGCTCACAGGCGGTGACGATGCACTGCGGAGGGTTGCGGGCGGCGTCACACGCCGTGCTGGCGGCGTTGGGGAAGCCCACGGCGCAGGACACGTTGCAGCTCCCGCAGTTGTCGAAGCTGCTGTAGCGCCCGGTGGCGTCGGTGAAGACCTCGTCTATCTCCCCGTCGCAGTTGTCGTCCCTGTAGTTGCACACCTCGGCGGCGGGCTCGGGCGCCGAGCAGACGTAGCCGGCCGAGCCGTAGCACGCGGCGGTGCCTTCGCAGCTGCCGTGGTCGTTGCTCACCGAGCAGGGCCTCGAGAGCTCGATGCCGTCGTCGATGAGGCCGTTGCAGTCGTTGTCGAGGCCGTCGCACTGCTCGGCCGACGCCGGGAGCGCGTCGCACTCGGTCCAGCCGCTGTCCTGGTCGCAGGTCTCGAAGCCGTAGCAGGTCCCCATGCCGTTGCTCGTAGAGCAGGCCCGCTTCTCTCCGTGGTTCTCAGGGCCGCAGGTGCAGTGGCCGTTGCGGGGGATGCAGACCTCCCCGCCGCTCTTGTAGGCGCAGGTCCGTCCCGCAGGGCATACGCCCGACGCGGAGCAGGGCTCGGCGCAGAAGCTGCCGTCCACGAGCTCGACGCAGGGGCGGCCGAAGCAGTCCGCGGTGCTCGTGCACGCCCTGCAGGTCGTGTCGGGGATGGGGGCGCACTGGTAGTCGTTGACCTTGTAGTAGCCCGGGGCGCAGGCCTCGATGAGGCAGTCGGGGCTGGCCAGCTCGCCCGCGCAGCGCGCGGTGTGCGGCGAGAAGCGGCCCACGCACGAGCGCTGGCAGGTCCCGCAGTGCTCCATGTGGGTGTAGCGACCGCTGGTGTCGGCGAAGCCGTCGTCGGTCACTCCGTCGCAGTCGTCGTCTTTGAAGTTGCAGGTCTCCGGCGCCGCGACGGGAGCGGAGCAGACGTAGCCGGCGGTGCCGAAGCAGGTGGCGAGGCCGTCGCAGGTGCCGTGCTCGTTGGTCTCGGAGCAGGGTCGGGTCGCCGGCAGGCCGTCGTCGACGAAGCCGTTGCAGTCGTTGTCCGTGCCGTCGCAGATCTCTGCCGAGGGCTCGGCCGCGTCACAGGGCCCCCAGCCCAGGGCCGGGTCGCAGGTCTGGAAGCCGAGGCAGGTGCCGGTCTGGTTGGAGCGCTCGCAGGCCCTCTTCTCGCCGGCGTTGTCCTCGTCGCAGTCGCAGGCGCCGTTGGAGGGGCGGCAGACGCGGCGGCCCTGGTCGTCATCCTGGCAGACGTAGCCGGTCGGGCAGCGCAGAGAGGAGCACTCCTGGCTGCAGTAGCGGCCCTCCCCCACCTCGGTGCAGATGCCGCCGCCACACTGCTCGTCGGCGACGCAGCTCTGGCAGAGGGTGTCGGCGATGGAGAGGCAGGCGAAGGCGGTGGCCTGGTAGTAGCCCGGGTCGCAGCGGGCGACCGTGCAGGCGGGCGTCTCGAGGGCGCCGTTGCAGGTCGCCACGGCGTGGGGGATGGCGCCCACGCAGGAGTTGTCGCAGGCCCCGCAGTGGTCGTTCGCCACGTAGCGCCCGCCCTCGGTCCAGGGGTCGTCGGCGACGCCGTCGCAGTCGTCGTCTCGGTAGTTGCAGGTCTCGGGGGCGGGCTCTTCGGCGTTGCAGAGGAAGCCCGAGCTGCCCGAGCAGACCGCGACGCCCGAGCAGCTGCCGTGCTCGTTTTGGTTCTCGCAGGTCACGTAGGCCGGGAGGCCCTCGTCGACGCGTCCGTCGCAGTCGTCGTCTTCTCCGTTGCAGACCTCGGCTCCCGGCACCTCGGCGGTGCAGCCCGTCCAGCCGGCCCCGGGATCGCAGCTCTCGAGGCCGGCGCAGGTGCCGTCCTCGTTGGTGCGGCTGCAGGGCCTGGTCGCTCCGGCGTTGTCGGGGCCGCAGTCGCAGGCGCCGCTGCGAGGCAGGCAGAGGTTCGGGCCGGGGGTGCCGGCGCGTGGAGCGCAGACCGAGTCGGCGCCGCAGCCCGAGGCGTCAGCGCACAACACGGCGCAGTAGCTGCCCTGATCCAGCGTCACACACAGGGCCTGGGGGCAGTCGGTGTCGTTGACGCAGGGCCGGCACTGGACCTGGCCGGTGGGCAGGCACAGGGCGTCGCCGACCTGCTGGTAACCGGGATCACACGCGGCGACCACGCAGCGGGCCTCGCCGTCGCTGATGGCGCAGCGCCCGGTGCCGTTGGCGATGCGCTCCCCGCAGTCGACGTTGCACCCGCCGCAGTGGGCGTCCGTGAAGTACTGGCCGCCGACCCTGAAGGGATCGTCGGCGAGGCCGTCGCAGTCGTTGTCTATGCCGTCGCAGATCTCCGGGCCGGGCTCGACCGCCGTGCAGACGAGGCCCTGGCTGCCGACGCAGACCTGCTGGCCGGTGCAGCGCCCGTGCTCGTTCTCCCGCTCGCAGCTCCGGCCGGCGCCGAGGCCGTCGTCGACGACACCGTCGCAGTCGTCGTCGAGGCCGTTGCAGACCTCGGCCGTGGGGGTGCGTGCCGAGCACTCCACCCAGCCCACGTCAGGCTCGCAGCGCTCGGTGCCGCGGCACACGCCGTGGGTGTTGGCGACCGCGCAGCCATGCGTGAGGCCTGCCATCTCGGCGGTGCAGTCGCAGGTGCCGCTCTTGGGCAGGCAGTACGGGCCGGGGTCGCCGAGGGCCGGCGCGGGCAGCGCCGCGCAGCCGTAACCGATGGGGCATGGCTCGTCCTCGCAAGGCCGCGTGCAGAAGCCCCCCCGCCCCTCGTCTACGCAGACTCCGCCGCCGCAGTCCTCGTCACGCGAGCAGGGCTGGCACAGCGTGTCGAGCACCGGCATGCACAGGGTGCCGCCGACCGGGTAGTAGCCACGCTCACACTCGAGCACGGTGCAGCGGGGCGTACCGGCCCAGCCGTCACAGTCGGTGCGCGAGGAGTGCTCTATGGCCTCGTCGCAGTGGTGGCCGCAGGCGCCGCAGTGCTCCACCGAGATGTAGCGCCCGCCCTCGTCTTTGAAGTCCTCGTCGGTGAGGCCGTCGCAGTCGTTGTCCGCCACGTCGCAGCGCTCGGCCGCGGGATCGGGGGCGCCGCAGACCATGCCCGACTCTCCGAAGCAGAAGGCGAGGCCGCGGCACACACCAAACTCGTTCTGGTTCTCGCAGGGCTCGGAGACGGGCAGGTCCTCGTCGCTCATGCCGTCGCAGTCGTCGTCGAGGCCGTTGCAGCGCTCCGGGCGCGGCACCCGCGCGTCGCAGATGCCCCAACCACGGTCGGAGTCGCAGACCTGGAAGCCCCAGCACCGGCCCCAGTCGTTCTCGACGTTGCAGGCGCGGGTCTGCCCCTCCGTGTCGGGGCCGCAGGAGCAGGAGCCGTTGGCGGGCATGCAGAGCGGCAGGCTGCCGCCGCCGAAGTCGGGCAGGGCCACCTCGGTGCAGTCGTAGGTCTCCGGGCACTCGCTGCGCACGCAGTCCACCGCGCAGTAGGAGCCGTCGCCGATCTCCACGCACTTTCCCCCGCCGCACTGGTTGTCCCTCTGGCAGGGGTAGCACAGGCGGGCGATGTCCGGGACGCAGACGAAGACCACGTCCGGGTAGGTGTTTATCACGGCGCGGCACTGGAAGCCGTCGGGGCAGTCGTCGAGGCAGGTGCGGCTGCAGATGGAGCCGTCGTGGCCCTCGATGCAGTAGCCCGACTCGCAGTCCTCGTTCTCCTCGCAGGGGTCGCCGAACTTGCCGGAGGAGGGTCCGCTGTCGGTCTCGGGCTTGTCGCCCTTGTCGCTTCCGACGATGACGATGGCGTCGAAGTTGGGGGGCTGGACGCCCGTGGCGATGTCGAGGTGGATGCTGCCCGTGTCACCGGGGCGCCCACCGTCGGCGGCTCCCGGGACGTCGATCGCGCGCAGGTTCGCGCGCGAAGGCGCCACCTGGGAGTCGATGCCCCAGCACCCGGCCAGGGCAAGACCAACACCAATACAAAGGGCCGCGGCCGCGGTCCGAGATAGCTGCATAGGGTCCATCACGACTGTCATATAGAAGGACTTTCCAAAAAGGCGCTTCGCTTGCGAAACGCCTCGCGGTAGGGGCGTTTCGGGCACGAAACACCTACCCCGCCAAGGTATCAGAAGGGCGATGGCGCTTCGAGCCGAGGGCGCCTCCGCGCTTTGGTGGCGCGGCTTCCGGGCGCTGGAATGGGAGTCTCGCTCGGGAGACGCCCCGCGGTAGTGGCAACGATTCACCGCGGAGAACGCAGAGAGCGCAGAGGGGGAAAGGACCTCCGCGCCCTCTGCGTGCTCTGCGGTGAGCCTCGAGCCCCCGACTAGTCTTTGATCTAGCTGTTAGCTCTTAGCTGTTAGCGGTTAGCCTGAAACCCTGCGCACTTGCGGCTGCGTCTCTGCTCGCGCCTTCGCGTTTCAGGTGAAGTGCCCACTTCGCCGAAGCAACGGGAATGCCTGAGCTAATGGCTAACGGCTAATGGCTAATCGCTTGTTTTGGGACAAGTGCCGGCCAGCGACACAAGATGCGGAGGCGCTCTCCTTGGAGCCCCGGGTGCGCCCTTCTCTTCCCTGTGGTAGCGCTCCCAGCCCATGTGGACTGGCTTCATATTGGGGCTCGTGCTCCTCTTCCTCGGCGCCGAGATCCTGGTGCGCGGTGCGGTGGCTCTGGCCGCGCGCCTGAAGATCAGCCCGACGGTGGTGGGGCTGACCGTGGTGGCATACGGGACGAGCCTCCCCGAAGCGGGCGCCTCCGCCCTCGCCGGGGCGCGCGGCGTCCCCGGGGTGGCCGTGGGGAACGTGGTGGGGAGCAACGTCGCCAACGTCCTGCTGGTGGTCGGCGCCACCTGCCTCGTGCGACCGCTGCCGCTCGGCCCCGAGCTTCGCGGTCAGATCCCCCTGATGGTCGGGCTGAGCCTGGCCGTGCCCCTCTCCCTCCTCTTCGGCGGAGTCTCGCGCGTCGACGCGGCTCTGCTGGCGTGCGCCATCGTCGCGTACGCGTGGATCAACATCGCCCGCTCGCGAGCGAGCACAAGGGGGAAGCAAGACCTGGAGCCGAACACGCCGGGCCACCCCGAGGCGCGGATCCATCGCTCCTGGCTGGCCATCGGCGTGCTCACCCTCGGCGGGATGATCACCGTCCCCTTCGGAGCGAACCTCTTCATCAACGCCGCCGCCGACGTCGCCCGCGCCCTCGGCGTGAGCGACGCCACCGTCGGGCTGACCCTGGTCGCCCTCGCCACGAGCCTGCCGGAGCTGGCCACGAGCCTCGCATCCGCGATCAAAGGCGAGGTCGGTCTCGCCGTGGGCAACGTGGTCGGCAGCAACTGCTTCAACGCCCTCGGAGTGCTCGCCGTGGCGGGGCTCATCCACCCCCTGGAGGTGGAGATCGCGCACTTCGGCTGGGACATCGCCGTGATGATGGGCGCCGCCGTCTGGCTCTGGGGTCTGGAGATCTGCACAAACGTCATACGCCGCCCCGTGGGGCTGGCCATGCTCGTCGGCTACCTGCTCTACGTCACCCTGGTGGCGACGGCGCACCCGGTGCTCTGAAGGTGAGACGGGAGGAGGAGAGAGAGCGCCTCGCCGCCCTCGCCGCCCTCGCCGCCCGCGGGGGCCCGGAGCGAGCGGCGACCGACCCCACGCTGCTACCGCGCCTGCGCCTGCGGATGCGCATGCTGCGCCGGGCCCGCGCCGAGCTCGACGCCCTCGGCTACGAGGAGATGGAGGTCCCCTCGCTTGTGGCCGAGCCCGGCACCGACCCCCACATCGCGCTCTTCGAGACCGCGTACGAGCCCATGGCCGGCGGCGGCCTGCCGGCGCGTCTCTTCCTGCACTCCTCCCCCGAGCTCATGCTCAAGCGCCTCCTCGTCGCCGGGGCGAGGTCGATCTACCGTGCCGGCGCGGTGTTCAGGAACGGCGAGCGCTCCCCCTGGCACCTCCCCGAGTTCCTGATGCTCGAGTGGTACCGCGTGGGAGGCGACCTCAAGATGCTGCGCGACGAGACGGCCCACCTGGTCGCAGCCCTCTTCGACGAAGCACGCGCGGCCGGCTTCGACCCGCCCCCGCTGCTTTTTTTTTTTAATGATATGGAGATGACCGAGATCTTCACCGAGGCCGCCGGCGTG
>CAZQPP010000412.1:0-7573 GCA_964594295.1 uncultured Myxococcales bacterium
ATCTGTGGGGGCCCGGGGTTGGTAACACCCCGGGCTACCCGACACGGCTAACAGCTCGATCCACGGCTCGTTGCCCCGCAACCAGGACACCACCGGTAAACGGATAACCGGGTAAACGGGTATAGCTGCGGCCCGGCGAGCGCATGACCGGTTGGCCTCGGGTCAGTACTTGCTCAGCACCCGGAAGAAGGTCCCGAGGTTGCGCTGCGCCGTGTCGCGTAGCTCCCAGCCGACCCAGACGTGGTTGGAGGAGGCTGGGACGATGAAGCGCGTGTGCCTGTTGCCTTCGAAGCTTCGGGTGGCTACGCGGCGAGGGGGCTGGGGCGCGCCCAGGGCGTCGAAGACACGGGTCTGGACCGCCTGCAGCTCGCCGAGCACGTAGTGGGAGCTGAAGGCGAGGACGAAGCGGCCGTCCCTCAAGGTGGCCAGCGCCGGGTTGGACTGGGTGTTGCGCGCTTCGACGTTGGCACGGAAGACCGGGGCGGTCGCCACCAGGTCGTCGCCGCTCCGGCGCAGCACGACGCAGTGTACGTTGCTCACGCCGGGCTGGGCGTCGGTGGTCCAGCAGGTCATCACGCGGTCACCCGACCAGGAGAGCACGGGGCGGTCGGCGGGGCCCGAGGGGCTCGCCGGCGCGGCGGCGTCCCCGTCGGAGAGCGCGGCGGCCGAGCCGGGCAGCCCCGAAAGATCTACGAGGCGCGCGCGCACGAGGCGCCGGCCCGATTCGACCCAGGCCGCGGCGTAGAGGGGCTCGCTCGGGTGCGCCGCCACCGCCGAGCGTTCGGAGAGCGCGTCCTCGGGAGCCAGCCCGAAGGCAGCCCCGGTGGGTGACCCGCTTGCGTCGAGGTGCCTCGCCCAGGCGCCGGTCGCCGTGTCGCCCGGGCCGTCCTGCCAAACCACCAGCGTGCGGCCCTCCGCGCTGATCGCAGCTGCAGGGCGGCGCTCCACGCCTGCGCGCCCGCCGTGGACGGTGAAAGGCTCGCCGAGGGCGCGGCCGTCGAGGTCGTAGCGGCGGCCCATGAGCTCGTCGGAGCCGGAGCCCGTGGCGGAGGCCTCCCAGAAGAGCACGAAGCCGCCGGCGCTTCCGGCGACGTGGGGGTTGGCCTGGTGCTTCTCGTCCTCCGCGTGAGCCCGCTCCTCACCGCGCAGCTCCGATCCGTCAGCCGAGAAGAGGCGCGTCAGGAGCTCCGTGTCCGCACCCGGGACCTGCGGCGTCGTGTAGGCCAGGAGCACCTTCCCGCTCGAGCTCGCCGCGTGCGGGCCCCGCGGGTCGAGGGCTCCGTCACCGTCGACGGGCTGCTCGGCTCGTCCTGGCGCGGGCGTGCCGTCGCGTTGGTATCGACGCGTCCACAGGTGAGCATCGTCTCCCCTGAAGGCTACGACGAAGTCTCCGTTGTCCAGGGTCCCTACGCCCGGGCTGCCCTGGTCGCCCTGGCGCTCGGCGTTGACGCGGAAGGTGCGGCTCATCGCGTAGGAGAGCCCGTTGCCGCCCGTGGGCACGGGGTCGTAGAGGGTCGTGACCACGTCCCAGCCCCAGCCGTCGGTGCCGGTGCCGTCGCTGGCGGCGGCAATGACGAAGCCGCCGTCGGTGAAGCCAGCCACCTCGGGGTGCACGAGGCCGCTCTGGTAGGGGCCCTCGAGCGCCGGCACGAAGGCCACCTGGTCGCCGCTCCCGTCGCGGATGTCGGCCACGGGCTCACCGCAGTCCTCGCCTGCGAGGTCGGCGCAGGGCTGCCAGACCACCACCACCCTGTCGCCGCCGAGGGCCGCCATGTGCACGTGGCTCACGTAGCCCTGGTGCAGCTGCGCGGAGGCCTGCTGATCCTCGACTCCGTCGTGGGTCCAGCGGCGCAGCATGAGCACCCTGGTACCGTTGGATGGCGAGCGCTCGAGGTGCACCGTCCAGAACTGCAGAGGTGACTCCGGAGCGACGACGGCGTCAAAGAGATCCACGCCCCAGCCGCGCTGGCCGACGATCCGCCACGGATCGCTGTCGCCGTCGACGTCGAGGCGCAGGTACTCGGGGGCGAAAGACTCGTCCTGCCCGATCACCACGAGCACGCCGTAGGTCCCGTCCCCGAAGCCCAAGTTGACCACACGCCCGTTGGCGTTCGGAGTGTTCTGGCGGTCGGAGCGCTCCGGCAGCTCGGCGTGCACCCGCCCGATCTGCTCTCCGCTCGCCGTGTAGAGGAAGAGCTCGAGCCCGTCGGGGACGCGGTGCGGGGCGAGCACGTGCCCGCTGGGGTCGACCCCGACGCGCCCCGGCCAGGTGACTACCCCGGACGCTTGCAGCGGGACCTCCTCGTTCTCCCGGCCGTCGTCGGCCGCGGTCCAACGCAGGGTGCCTCGCTGCCAGCTGCTCGGGTTCACCCAGTGCGTGACGTAGCGCCCGTCTCCGACACCCTTGACGTCGGGCGCGGTGTCGCCGATCTCGCCCTGGGAGATCCTCTCCTCGATGCACACGTCGCGGCCCGGCACACATACGCCGGCGTCGCAGGTCTCGAGCTGTGTGCAGGGGTTTCCGTCGGCGCAGGGCGCCCCGTCGGCCATCGTGGTGCTCACGCACCCGCCGGCCTCGTCCTCGCACCAGGCTCGATGGCAGGGTCCGCCGATCTCGGCCGTGCAGTCGCGCTCGGGGCCGGGCACGCACGTCCCGGCACCGTCGCAGGCGCCGGGCAGAGTGCACGGAGATCTCTCGTTGCAGGACACGCCGGCAGGCTGCGGGCTGAGGCGGCACTCGAAGGCGTGCGCCCCGAGGGAGACGCACAAGGACACGGCGCAAGGGCCGCCGCTGGGGCAGTTGACCGCCGGGCCTCGCCGGCAGCTCCCCGCCGCGCAGTGATCTCCTTGCGTGCACCCGCTGCCGTCGGCGTCGCAGGAGCTGCCGTCGGCGGCGACGGCGTAGGTGCAGCGACCGGTGGAGACCTCGCAGCTGTCGATCGTGCAGCCGTCGAGGTCGTCGCAGTCCGTGTCGCTCTTGCAGCAGCCCGCGACCGCTTCGCCGGCCGCGCAGACCCCCTGGCCGTCGCAGCGATCCCCGACGGTGCAGTTGTTGCCGTCGGAGCAGCCGGTCCCCGCGGCCGCGGGGGCAGCCTCGCAGCGGTGCGAGGCCGGGCCTTCGGAGACGCAGCGCATCGAGTGGCAGTCGGTTGGCGCCTCACCGCAGTCAGGGGCCGACCCCGCTGCGCACCAGCCACGCTCGCAGGTGTCGTGTTGAGTGCAGCCGTCGCCGTCGGCGTCGCAGGCGCGGCCATCCATCGGCGAGGAGTCGTGGGAGCACTCACCGGTCGCGGTGTCGCAGGCGTCGACGGTGCAGGGGTTCTGGTCGTCGCAGTGCCCGACGTGGAGGCAGCAGCCCGGCACGGGGCTGCCCTCGCAGCGTCCCGCGCGGCACAGCTCGCCGGTGGTGCAGAGGTCGCCGTCGTCGCAGCTCGGTCCGTCGAGGTCGTCGTTCACGCACCCGGAGGCGCTGTCGCACCGGTCCGCCGTGCACGGGTTGCCGTCGTCGCACTCGGCGTCCGCGGGGGCGGAGACACAGGCGCCCGCCTCCGAGTCGCAGGAGTCCGCCGTGCACGCGACGCCGTCGTCGCAAGGAGCTCCAGCCTCGGCGACCCCCTCGTCGATCTCTCCGTCGCAGTCGTTGTCGAGGCCGTCACAGATCTCCGGGCTTGCGGTGGGGCCGAGGCAGACACGCTCGCCGTCGATGCAGGCCGGTCGCCCGGGACAGCTCCCGTGCGGCCCGTCGTTGCTGCACACGTCGTCGGCCTCGATCTCGTCGAGCTCCCCGTCGCAGTCGTTGTCCGTGCCGTCGCAGATCTCCAGGCCCGGCGCCTCGGCCGAGCAGGTGGCGAGCCCGTCCTCGGTGCAGGTGCGCGAGCCGACGCAGGTCCCGTGCTCGTTCGAGCGGGCGCAGGCGGTGCGCATTCGAAGCCCGATGCCGGTCTCGTTGCACTCGCAGGCAGCGGAGATCTTCACGCACTGGTCCGCCACGAGGCCGTCGGAGGAGGCCCGCTCCTCGCAGCGGTAACCCTCGGGGCAGTCCTCCGGTGTGTCGCACCTGGCGCCGCAGAAGCTGCCCTCTTCGCCGTAGTCGATGCAGATGCCGAGGCCGGTGTCCCCGCGGGTCTGGCACTCGGCGTTCGAAGCGCAGGGCTGGCAGAGCTTCGCGAAGCGCTGGATGCAGAGGTAGACCGTGTCGGGAGGGTTCTGCACGGGCACGCAGGCGTAACCCTCGGGGCAGCCGGTGTGGCAGGGCAGGGCGCACCTGCGGCCGGCGTCGGTGAGGGCGCAGTAGCCGGACTCGCAGTCGGTGTCGACGTCGCAGGGGCAGTCGGCCGGCAAGGGGGAGTCAGCGCAGACGGGGCTCGCGCCGGGGCGGATCCGGCCCACCCCCGGGCCGGGGGCCGCGGGCTGCGCGCCGGCGTCGCCGGCAGCCGTCCCGGGCACGATGTCCCTGTCTCCGAAGGTCACGCCCGGCTGTGGCGCGCCGCTGTCCAGCGCGGCGGCGTCGGCCGAGATCTTTCCCGTGGAGCCGCCTGAGGCGTTTCCCGCGCCCGTGCAGGCGCACAGCACGCCGGCGAGGAGCGCGAGCAAGCAAGCTGGGGTCGGGCCGCGGAGCACGGTCGCAACGGCGCCGGTCCTGGGGGTGGCAGAGCGCATAGCTGTACTCAAGATGGTAGACACCTTGAGGATTCGGGCGTTTTCGCAGTTTCTTGAGGACACTCGCGCGCGCGCGCCCGCGAGCTCAGGGGCACAGCCCGACCTTGAGCAGCAAGCCGGAGCTGCCGCTGCGGCCGCCCACGAGGAAGTGGGCGGGCTCGCCCTCGACCGCCGTGAGGCCATAGGCCGCCTGGGTCCCGCTGCCCCCGCGGGTAGTGGTCCAGCGCAGCTCGCCCTCGTCGTCGAAGGCCACCAGCACCAGGTCCCTCCCCGAGCCCTCGGTGTAGCCGGCCACGAGCCAGCCCCCTTCGACGGCGACCACGGCCCGCGCGACGTCGTCTCCGGCGCCGCCCCAGAGCGCCGTCCACAGCTGCGCGCCGCCGGCGTCCACGCGGACGGCGAAGAGGTCGCGCCGGCCGGCCCCCGAGGCGTTGGTGTAGCCCACCGCCAGCACACCGCCGTCGGGCGCCTCGGCGACGTCGTAGCCCTCGCTCGAGGCGCCGCCGAAGGCCTTGCTCCAGACGGGGCTCATCGAGTCGTTCACGCGCAGCAGCCAGAGGCTCCCGCCGCTGACGTAGTCGTCGTTGTCGAGGCCCTGGACTCCGCGGGAGCCTGTCACCACGTAGCCACCTCCGCTGTGGGGCGTGACGCCCTTGATCACGTCGAAGGCCGACGACGAGGCCCAGGTCCCCGAGCCCATGGTGGCGCCGTCGGCAGCGGCGAGCTTGACCCACCAGCCGCGGTAGTGGGTTCCGGCGAAGGTCTGCCCAACGCAGACCACGTCGCCGCCGGTCGTCGTCGCGCCGGCGTGGAAGACGTTGAAGCCGCTCCCCCCGAAGACCTTGCTCCAGAGCGGGGTGCCCTCGCCGTCGAGGCGCCGGGCCCAGCCCTGGTCCATCTTGGGGTAGCCGTCGTCCCTCTTGCCGCACGCGAAGGCCCCGCCGTCACCGGCCGGGATCACGCCGTAGGCGGCGTCCCCCGAGAAGCTGCCGCCGCCGCTCCCGGTCTGGGTCCAGCTCCGGACCCCTTCGCCGCTGACGCGCCCTACCCAGAAGTCGTGGTAGGTCCGCAGCGCCTTGTCGCTGCCACCGAAGAGGAAGCCGCCCTCTCCGTCGGGCGCCACCGCGTAGATCGTCGACTCCTTGTCCCCGCCGTGGGTGCGCGTCCACACGGGCGCGTCACACTCGCAGCGACCCGAGGCGCAGGAGAGGCCGTCCACGCAGGAGCCGCAGGAGCCGCCGCAGCCGTCGTCGCCGCAGACCGCGCCGTCGCACGCGGGAACACAGCACGCTCCCTCGTGGCACACTGCGCCCTCGGCGCAGCAGGCCTCGCCGCACTCGACGAAGTCGCAGCTGCAGCTCCCTCCAGCACCGCAGGTGGCGTTCTCCCCACACTCCCCGCAGGAGCCCCCGCAGGCGTCGTCGCCGCAGTCCCGGCCCGCGCAGGCCGGCGCGCAGCAGGCTTGCTCGAAGCACACCTCGTTCGCTCCGCAGCAGGTGCTCGCGCAGCTCAGGTGGTCGCAGACGCAGGCTCCGCCCTCGCAGTGCTTGCCTGCCGGGCAGTCGCCGCAGCTCCCGCCGCAGCCGTCGCCGCCACACACACGCCCCGCGCAGCTCGGCGTGCAGCAGGAGCCGTCCACGCAGTGAGCGTCCGCGCCGCACTCGCCGCAGGAGCCGCCACAGCCGTCGGGCCCACAGCTGCGCCCGGCACAGCCCGGCCGGCAGCAGGAGCCCTCGTGGCAGATCTCTCCTGACGCGCAGCAGGCCTCTCCGCACTCCTCGAAGGTGCAGGAGCACTGCCCCGAGTCGTCGCAGAAGCCGCCGGCAGGGCAGGTGCCGCAGGAGCCGCCGCAGGCGTCGCGGCCGCACTCCATGCCGTCGCAGTCGGCCTCGCAGGCGCAGTCCGCCGGGCAGCTCTCGGCGCTCTCCCCCGCGGCGCACTCGTCGTCGCCGCAGCCGGCAGCGCAGTCGGTGGAGCACCTCGTGTGAGACTCGCGGTGGCCGCACACGCCGTCTCCGCAGCCGCCGCAGTCGGGCGCGCAGCTCGCGGGAGTCTCGGTGCCGATGCAGAGCCCGTCGCCGCACCACGGGTCGCAGTCCGCGGGGCAGGCCTGTTGGGTCTCCGCGCCCGTGCAGAAGCCGTCGCCGCACCTCGAGCAGTCGGCGGGACAGGTGCTCACGTCCTCTTCGATGCCGCAGTAAGCGTCGCCGCACTCCTTGGCGCAGTCCGGGGGGCAGCCCAACATCTCCTCGAAGGCGTCGCACACCCCGTCTCCGCAGGCGGAGGAGCAGTCGAAGAAGCAGTCCTCGCCGGGTGAGCACACCCCGTCGCCGCACTCGGGGCAGTCGAAGGGGCACACCTCGCCGGGCTCGCAGAGCTCGTCGCCGCACTCGGGCGTGCAGTCCGCCGGGCAGGCCTTGAGCCACTCGTTTCGGCCGCACACGCCGTCCCCGCAGGGGCCGCAGTCCTCCGCGCAGGCGTCCTCGCCGGGGCCGCATACCCCGTCGCCGCAGGTCGCGTCCGGCCCTCCTTCGTCAGCACCGCCGGGGAGATCTGCGGCGGTGTCTCCGGCGGGCGGCTCCCGGGCGTCCGAGGCATCGCTCTCCGGCGCTGCGTCAATGCCCGGTGTGTCTACCGGCGCGGGCAGGTCGGCTCGGCCGGGGTCGGCCGGGAGGTCCTCGGGAGCAGGACCAACGCCGTCGACCGGCTGCCCGTCGGGCACGGTGGTGCTGTCGGCCGGGGCCTCGCCCGGGTCGCTCGGGGCTCCGGTCTCACCGGCCGCCGGGAGATCCGCGGTCACGGGCTGATTCGAGGAGGCGCCGGAGTCGGCCGTGCAGCCGAGGAGGCCGAGGAGACCGGCGAGCGCTGGCAGGATGAGGGCGCGTCGTGTGTGCATGGCGGGCTCCTGCGTGCG
>CAZQPP010000413.1:0-7512 GCA_964594295.1 uncultured Myxococcales bacterium
CCCAAAACAAGCGATTAGCCATTAGCCATTAGCTCAGGCACGGCGTAGCTTCTCATTAACTCCGGGCACGGGGTGCCGTTCGTTGCGTCTTGGCGCCTTTGCGCGAGCCAATCTCCGATTCTGCCCGGACTTATTGAGAAGTTGCAGGCACGACCTGTACTTGTCCGTCGTGACCCGTTCACCCGAAATGTGGCGCCGGCACGGCCAACGGAGTCGCAAGTGCTCAGTGTTTCAGGCTAACGGCTAACAGCTAACGGCCAACAGCTAGATCCAGGTCTAGAGGCATGGGTCCATCCCGACGATCTGGTGCCCGGCCTCCTTCACGCAGCCAGCTACCTCCATCGCGTTCGCGGAGTTGTCCAACACGGCCGCGCTGCGGAGGAAGAGAGTGCCCGTGACGGTGGCCGTGCCCTGCACCTGGCTCAGCCGGCCGTGGAGGTCGAGGTCGCCCGAGGTGTGGGTGGAGCTGCGCAGGTCGACGCCGGCCGTGTTTCGGACTTCGAGGTCTGAGAAGCGGGAGCTGGTCCTTCCCGCGCTCGCGAAGCTCACGACCTGGACGCCGTTGCCGTCGAGCACGACGCGGGTGCCCGTGGAGACAAAGCCGCGCGTCGAGGTGGAGGCTCCGTCGCGCATCTGGTTGAGGTCGCCTCGAAGGTGAACGGTGCCCGCGCTGAAGCTGCCTTCCGAGGTGCACGTGGAGTAGCCGGGGCGGCAGGAGAAGGAGGCGTCTCCCTGCACGACGAGACGATCCGTGGGGCTCGTCATGCGGATGCCGTCGCCGCCGCTCTCCTTGATGACCACGCTCAGCGCGCCGCCGAGGATGAGCTCGCGGCCGCTCAGGGTGAGGCGATGGCCTTCTTCGATCTCCAGGTTCGTCGTCGCCGGCAGCTCCAGGTCCCTGTGCAGGGTGACGTTGTCTCTCACGACCGTCCTTCCTACGACGTACCGGGAGTCGGCCACGCTGACCTGGGGCAGCCGGCGTGTGACGTAGAGCACCGGCACCGTCACGGCCCCGCCCCCGGACACGTCGAGCTGGTCGGCGAGGGTGAGGGTACCGGTGAGGGTGAGCCTGCCGCCGTTGCCCACGGTGACGTCACCCGTGACCTCGTTGCCGAGCTCGACCTCCTGGACGAGCTCACCGCCGTCGACCTCGATGCCGCCAGCGACTACCAGGGCGCCCGACCTGAGGATCGTCACGGTTGTGCCTGCCAAGACGCGCACCTGCCCGCTGGCCGGGAGGTTGCCCTCGGTGAAGGTGACGCCGGCCTGGTTGTCGAAGACGGCGTCCGCGAGGCGGCTGCGATCGAGCCCGCCGGAGTCGAAGAGCACCTCCTGAGGCTCCTCGCCGTCGAAGAAGACGGTCGTGCCCGTCGAGACGAAGGAGCGGCGGCTCGCGGTGACGGAAGCCTGGAGCGAGGAGAAGTCCCCTCGGAAGTGCATCTCTCCATGGGTGAAGCTACCGTCGGTGGTGCAGGTGCTGTACCCGGACCTGCACACGAAGGTCGCCGCGCCCCCGACGGTGAGCACGTCTCCCTCCTCTTGGAGGATGAGACCGGCTCTGGTGTCGCTCGTGCGGTCCTGGCTCAGGTCACCGGCGACGTCGAGGCGGTGCCCGTCGAGGGTGAGGGAGTCGCCGCCGTCCACGTGGAGCACCCCGGAACCCGGCAGCACGATGTCGCGCTCGAGCACCATCTCTCCCGAGACCCACGTGTGGGCGACGTCGTAGCCTGCGCCCTCGACGACCGGCAGGTGGTGCGTGAAGGTCGCCTTCGAGCCCGCAAACGACGCCCCCGACTCAACGAAGAGCCAATCCTCGAGGGTCGCCTCGCCGGTGCACGAGACCTGCCCGCCGTTCCGTGCGTCGGCCCGCCCCGTGACGTCGAGCTCGCCGGCGGCCTCGAGGCTCCCGCCGTCCACGAGCAGGTCACCGCCAACGACGAGGTCGCCCGACTCGGCGACCACGAGTGAGGCTCCGGTGGCCACCTCGAGCGAGCCCGAGGTGAGCAGCCCGGTGTCGGACTGAACGGTGCCCTCGACGCGGAGATCCGTGAACCGGGAGTAGTCGGCCCTCGGCGTCGCCATGGAGATGGTCTGGAGCTGCGCGCCGTCGAGCACGACGAGGGTGCCGGTGGAGACGAATCCGAGCCTGGACGCGCGGGTGTTCTGCCTGGTCTGGCTGAAGTCGCCTCGCACGCGGATGACACCGTCGCTGAGGTTGCCCTCGGTCGTGGCGGTCGAGTGATCGGGGCGTACGCTGAGCTCCACGGAACCTTGCACGATCAGCTCTGAGGCGGGGTCGTCCATCACGAGCCCGTCACCGGCCGTGTTCGAGATCACAGACTCGAAGGCATCGGTCTCGAGCGCGTGAGATCCGAGGCGGAGCCGCCCACCCGGCTGCAGCGAGGTCATGCCGGCCACCTGTGTGCGGCCGCTGAGCTGGACGTCGCCGGTGACGACCGTGTCGGGGAGGCCGCACCCCCGCACGAGGGTGCGCTCCCCGACGAGCAGGAGCCTGCCGGCGCCCTCGAAGCCGTCGGCTGTCAGGTGCCCGGCAACGCTGAGGTCGCGATCGGAGAGGTCGAGGGTCGTGCCGAGGACGAAGAGGTTGTTCACCGTGACGTGCTCGCTGAGGCGCGGCGCCACGAGCTGCACGCCGGCGCAGACGCTGACGTTGTCCCCCGCGACGGGGACGCCGGGGGGCTCCCAGTTCCCCGCCGCGCTCCAATCGCGCTCACGGCTCGGGACCCCGCCAATCCAGACCTTCGTAGCCCCGGGTGGAGTGCCGGGGCAGGCTGACTGACCCTGACCGACGGCCCCTGTGCACCCCGTCGAGCGTCCGAGGGGATCGCGGGCACGCACGCTCCAGACGGCACCGGCGCCCTGCCCCGCGGGCAGCTCCGCCTCGAAGTTGCCGGCCCGGTCGGCCTGGGCCGTCGCTACCGGCTGCCCCACGCAGGCGGCGCCGGCGTAGACCTCAATCGTGGCGTCGGGCTCGGATACACCCACGATGACGGTGGGCCCGCCGGCTGCCTCTCCGCACACACCCCCGCCCCCTCCGAGCGTGACCGCGGGGGTCGTGGGCCCGTCGTGTACGTAGGAGACGGGCTGCGAGCAGGGCCCGAGGTTGCCGTGTTGGTCCCGCGCTCGCGCCGTGAAGTCGGTTCGCGTGTTCTCAGCGACCACCACCGTGAAGGCGAACGAGCCGTCGCCCCCCACCGGGCCGGCCGCGGCCATGCGCCCGCTGCACTCGAGGCCCGCGAAGAGCTCGACCCTCGCCCCTACCTCGGTGTGCCCGAGGACCTGGGGCTGCAGCTCGGCCGACGGCGAGGCGGGCTGCGTCCCGGTGAGGACCACGACCGGGCCCTCGCCGTCGCCCGGCTCGCAGGCGTCGCCCTGGCCGTCGCCGTCCGCGTCGGCCTGGTCCGGGTTCGGCACCGCCGGGCAGTTGTCCTCCGCGTCGGGCACACCGTCGCCGTCGCCGTCCGGCGGGTCGGGCGGGTCCACCGTGTCGCAGGCGTCCCCCCGGCCGTCGCCGTCCGCGTCGGCCTGGTCCGGGTTCGGCACCGCCGGGCAGTTGTCCTCCGCGTCGGGCACACCGTCGCCGTCGCCGTCCGGCGGGTCGGGCACGACCTCGCATCCGACCCCGAGGTCCTCGTCGGTGAGCCCGTCGCAGTCGTCGTCCGCGCCGTTGCAGAGCTCGGCCACGGGGATCTGCCCGTCGCAAGCGAGCAGCCCGCCGCTGCACACGGTCGCTCCCTCGCAGACGCCGAAGCTGTTGTGCATGGTGCAGCGGTCGCCGGCGGTGTCCTCGTCGGTCTCGCCGTCGCAGTCGTCGTCGACCTCGTTGCAGACCTCGGGCATGGGCGTCGGCGCGTTGCAGGCCTGGAGATCGCCGCCGGTGCAGGTCCGGACGCCCGGGCAGCCGTTGTTCGGGTCGGGGTTCCAGCACAGCGCAGAGAGGCCCTCGACCTCCCGGGAGCATTCGCAGAAGCCCTCCGTGGGCATGCACACCGGCACCGCCCGCGCCACGTCGCAGCGATAACCCTGGGGGCAGCCCAGGGACTCGGAGCAGGGGTAGGCGCAGAAGTGACCGTTCATGCCGCCGTAGTCGAAGCAGACGCCGCTCGGCTCCTCCCCGACCGCCTCGCACTCGCCGTGGGAGCGGCAGGGCCGGCAGAGCCTGGGCATCTCGGGCACGCAGACCATCTGCTCGGCGGGCAGGCCGAGCACGTGCTCGCAGCTCCAGCCCTCGGGGCAGGGCTCGTCAGGTCCGCAGGTGGCGGCGCAGGCCCTTCCTTCGGCCAGCGGCACGCAGGCCCAGCTCGCGCAGTCGCCGTCGTTGACACAAGGAGCTCCCGCGACCACCGTGCCGGGCTCCACGTCCGAGCGCGGGCCGGTGGAGCTGTCCGCACCGCCTCCCCGATCTCCCGCGAAGCGCGGCAGGTCATTCGACCTCGGGCCGGCGCTGTAGTCGGTCCCGTAGAAGCCGACGCCTCCTGCGTCGCTGTCCGGCTGGCTCGCTTCGGCGCTCGTGACGTCCGAGGCGGCGCTGCACGCGAGCCCCCACGAGCAGAGGGCGAGCGAGAGCATCAGACACGGTGTCGCGCCAGGGGTGGCGCGCATCCTTGAATCCTGCATGGGGGTACCTAGAGCCGAAGGGCCGTCCTCTCCCGAGCAGCTCGCGCAGCCTTCAGGACAGCATGACTGGAACACGACAGATCGCCTCCGATCATCGACCGAGACCGCGCGTACTTAAGTATGTGCGCGCCATGCGCGACAAGCTCCTATTGGCAGCCGGCTCCGCCAGGCACGATGGCCTCGCACATGCAAATCGCAACGGGACTGTCCCCTTTCGATTCGCTCTCGCGCGGAGGCGCGGCGGTTCAGGGGCAGCCGACTCCGCCGGGCACGATGGCCTCGCACGTGGCCTCGAAGGAGTCGAGCACTGCGCCGCGGTCGTCCTCCGAGAGCCCGGTGGCGGCCAGGGCCGCCGCCACGTGCTCGAGGTATCGCTCGAAGTCCGCGTAGGCGACGGCCTCCTGTGAGCCTTCCTCCGCTACGCCGGCGTGGGCGTCGCCCATCGCGCGGCAGGGCGGGTCGATCTCGAGCTCCTCGCCGTAGACGCAGGGGCCGTCGACGGCGCAGACGTAACGACCCAGGCAGCGCTCGGTGCGCTCGCGATCGGCGGCGCCGAAGAAGCCCGCGAGGGTCGCGTCGCCGAGCACCAGGTCCATCAGCGCCGTGACGAAGGCCGTGATGCCCGGGAGCCGGCCGAAGCGCTGGTAGACGGTGGCGTCGTTGCTCGGGTCCTCCACGATCTGCTCGGACATGGCCCGCAAGCGCCCGACGACCGAGTCCCGGTCACGGGCGGAGACGCCGCCGTCGCTGAAGGTGTCGGCGAAGTGCTGGAGGAAGTCCTCGAGGTCCTGCTGCGAGATGCCGAGGCCGGCGTGGGCGGCGAGCACGTCCCGGCAGCCCTCGGCGTCCGGCCCCTCGCCCGGGGCGGGGAAGCTGTGATCCGGGCTCCCGCCCATGGCGCTCAGCAGCTTCACCATGCAGTTGATCTTCTTCATGCGGTCGGTGACGCGGTTCAGGAAGTAGCCGTTGACCTTGGGATCAGCGTCGAGGCGACGCAGGAAGGCATCCATGAACTCGGGATCGCCGAGCAGGAGGCGACGGAACGCCTCCTCGCCGCCGAGGCGGTCGTAGAGAGTGCTGAGGCAGCCCTCGCCGCCCGGGACGATGTCCGGGCAGGTCTCGTCGAGGGCGGCCCTGACGGCGGCCACGTCCGCCGCGGAGACGTTTGCCGCCTCGAGGGCCGCGACGAAGTGGGCGACGAAGGCGTCGAAGTCGTCCACGGTCGGGGCATGCCCGCCTTCCGGCGGGTTCGTCATGCCTGCGTGCGCCCCGGCCAGGTCGCGGCAGGGCACGATCTCGCCGCCGACCTCCAGGCTCGGCTCGGTCCCGGCGCCGTAGGTACAGGGACCGTCGACGGCGCAGATGAGGCGCTCGAAGCAGGTCTGCAGGCGCGGAGTCGCGCCGCCGCCGAAGAATCCGCCCAGATCCGCGTCCGCGGTAACGCGGCCGAGGGCGTCGGCCACGATTGCGGCGATGCCCGGCCGGCGACCGAGGCGCTGGTAGAGGCTGGCGCTGCCTTCCTCGTCGCCGACCACGTCGCCGCGGTGGGCGCCCAGGGGCGCGGCGAGGAGCTCCAGGTCCGCCTCGTCGATGCCGAGCGCCCCCGCTGCGGCCGCGAAGATCTCCAAGAAGGCCTCGTGATCCGCGCCGGAGATGCCCCGTCCAGCGTGCCCCATGGCGATGGCGCGGCAGCCCTCGGCGTCGACGTTGCCCTCGCCCGGGTAGAGCTCGGTCTCCACGCCGTGGGCCGCGGCCAGGAAGCGGGCGAAGCAGAGGCGGAAACGCTCGGCGTCCGCCCTGTCGTCGCGGAAGTAGGCGTTCAGGCGCGGGTCATCCAGGAGCCGCGTCCAGATCTCGGCCGCGAGAGCCCGGAGGCCGTCGACACCTCCCACGCGCTCCACGAGGCCCTCGACGCAGCCCACGCCGCCGGCCACGATCTCCGGGCACGTGCGGCCGAAGATGCCGGTGAGCATTGCCCTGTCGTCCTCGTCTTCGACGTGGGCAGCGGCCGCCGCGGCGACCTCCCCCATGAAGGCCTCGAAGTCGGCTGCCGTGATGCCTGCGCCTCCCGGCCGCTGCGCCGAGGCGTGGGCCATGCCCATCGCCCGGCAGGCCTCGATGTGGCCCTCCGGCTCCCCGGACTCGCCGACCCCAACCCGAAGGGCCTCCTCGGTGCCGGCGCCGTACTCGCAGGGGCCGTTCTCGGCGCACACGAGGCGCACGAGGCAGGTGCGCAGCCGGGCCTTTCGGGCGTCGTCGAGGCCTGCAAAGAAGGGCGCGAGGCTCTCGTTCGTAGTCACGCGGGCGAGCAGGTCGTCGACGAAGGCCTCGATGCCGGGCTTTCGGCCGAGGCGCCCGTAGAGCGAGCCGACGTCGGTGGGGTCCTCGACCACGTCAGCCGTACCCGACAGCAGCACCGCCACGGCCTGCGCGTCGGCTTCGTGCACACCTTGTGCGAGCAGGGCGTCTACGAAGTGCTGCACGAAGTCCACCATGTCAGCCGCGCTGACGCCGCGCCCCCGGTGAGCCTCGAAGGTGTTGCGGCAGCCGTCCTCGTCAGCCTCGGCCGGGGTGACCGGGTACTCGTGGTCGGGGCTACCGGCGGCCGCGGCGAGGTGCTTCTTCATGCACAGGCGCAGCTTCTCGAGGTCCGTGCCGTTGAAGAAGTGTGCGTTGAGCCTCGTGTCCATGAGGATGCGGTCCATGGCGTCGTCGACCGCTGCCTCGATTGTCTCCATGCCTCCGATGCGCTCGAAAAGGCCCTGCGGGCAACCCACGCCCTCGGGGAGGATCACCGGGCAGAGCTCCGCGAAGGCTCCGACGACCAGGGCGACGTCCTCCTTGTCGGCGTCGGCCTCGCGCAACGCGGCCTCG
>CAZQPP010000414.1:0-7511 GCA_964594295.1 uncultured Myxococcales bacterium
TGCCCGTGCCCGTGCCCGTGCCCTCATCCGTGCCCGTGCCCGTGCCCGTGCCCTCATCCGTGCCCGTGCCCGTGCCCGTGCCCTCGCCGCCCGAGCTCGTCGAGCCCGCGGTGGTGTCCGAGCTCACGGCATCGGTCCAGGTGATCCCGGGCTCGCCCTCGCTGTGGTCGAAGCCACACCCCCACAAGGTGAGAGCCAGGGCTGCCGACGCGATGATGCCGACGATGGGCATCGCCATGCCGCCCGTGGCGCATCCGACCAGGGACAAGGCAAGCATCGCGAGGAGCGCCAAGCGCGCCACGGCGAATAGATCAGTAGATTTCATCAGGGCCCCCTTGGCGCCCGCTCCGCGTTCAATGCAAAACCGGGGTGTACTGTAGCGACCCCGCTGAGCAGTTCAAGGGCCGGGCAAAAGGGGCCGTTCGGTGGCTCTCGACAGCTACAGCGCGCTCACGTTCAATACCGCCTGACCGTAGTAGCCGGGGCTCTCGATGTCGACGTAGACGGTGACCTGCTGAGCCGCCTCGAGGTAGATCTCGACGTGGGCGGCGTTGGCGCCGCCGCCGCTCGTTTCGCAGGCGAGCTCCACCCCGCTGCAGCCGCTCTTGATGATGAGGAGGGTGTTCGCCACGCTCCCGCCTGTGTCGAAGACATAGGTGCCCGCGGCAGGGGCGGTCCACAGGTAGGCGGCGTCGGCGCTCGTCGACGTGTCGCAGCTTCCGTTGGTCGTGTTCCCGTGCGCGCTCACGATGTCGACCACGGTCTGGCCGAGGGCCGAGCCGAGGTCTACGGCGCAGTCCGGGTCTGCGCAGTCGGTCGCGCCGTCGCCGTCGTCGTCGAATCCGTCGCCGCAGCGCCCGTGCTCCGTCAGGGCGGGGCGCAGGCCCGCGACGGGGTAGAGGCGGGCGCGGCCGATCTGCGGTCCGGCTTGGTTGTCCCCGAGCATCCCGTTGTAGTTGGCGCCCGTACAAAGCACGGCGCCTGAGGCGGCGATGACGCAGGTCGTGTTCTCCCCGGCCGCGATCTCGGTCGCCGGGCTCGGAGCTATGGCGGTGCCGGCCGTCATTGGTGTGAAGGTCATGGTGTTCGTCGTGGTGCCGTCGCCGAGCTCTCCTTCTGCGTTTGCGCCCGCACACTGCGGCACGCCGGCCGCCAGGACGCAGAGGTGCTCCTGCCCGGCGGTGGCGCCGGAGACTCCCTCGACGAGGAGCTCCGGGCCAAAGACGGCGACCTCCTCATGCAGTCTCCTTCCCCAGAACCAGAGGCTCCCGTCGTCCTTGAGCGCGAAGGTGCCCTGGCCGGAGCCCGTCATCTCCACCACTCCGTGGAGGCCGGGCACGTCGACGGGCACGAAGCTCTTCGTCTCGGTGCCGTCGCCGAGACGCCCGTAGGAGTTGTTTCCGGCGCACTGAACCGTCCCGGCCCCGCCCCTGATGACGCAGGTGTGGTTCTGGCCGACGCCGAGGCCCCGGGCGTCCTTCACGTCGCCCCATCGCACCGGTCGGTAGCGCGTGTTTCCCGTGCCGTCGGCGAGCTGGCCGTACTTGTTGTAGCCCCAGCACCAGACCTCGCCGCCGGCGGTGCGGACGCAGTTGTGCTCGGCCATGGAGTGTGACGCGAGCTCGACAGCAGCGGGGAGACCGTGCACGGCGACAGGGGAGGTGCGGTCAAGGTTGACGCCGTCCCCTATCTGGCCTTCGCCGGAGTGGCCCCAGCACCAGACCTCGCCGCCCTGTCGCAGGATGCAGCTGTGTGCCTCGCCGGCCACGATCTTGACGGCGTCGTGGACCCCGACGACAGGGAGAGGGACGTTGCTGCTGCTCGTCGAGCCCGTCCCGAGCCTGCCGGCGTCGCCGTAGCCCCAGCAGGAGACGCGCCCCGAGTCGTGCAGCGCGCAGGTGTGCTGCTCACCCAGCGCCAGCCCAACCACCCAGTCATCGCTGCACGCGATCGCCGCGCACAGCTGTCCCGGTGCGCAAGCTGCTCCGCAGGCCCCGCAGTGCTCTTCGTGCGAGGTGGTGTCGGTCTCGCAGCCCGTCGCCGTCGCCTGGTCGCAATCTTCGCGCCCCTCTTCGCATGTAGCGCCGCGAATACCGAGCAGGAGGCTGCCGGTGGCCGAGCCTGACTGGAGGTCGACGACGAGAGCTACACGCTCGCCCTGCTCGAGCTGGACGGTGAGCGCGTCCTCGACGGTGGTGGTGCAGGCGATCTCCTTCCCGGCGCAACCGCCCTCGAGCACATAGAGGGACGCGGCCAGGGCGCTCTCGCTGAGGTCGAAGCTCCAGGCGCCTGCGGCTGGCGCTGTCCAGGTGAAGACCTGGTCCGGGCCCTTGTTGCCGGGGTCGCAGCTCCCCTGCCTGCGGTTGGCGTTTCGCTCCGTGGGGGAGAACACCGTCACCGCCCGGCCGGTGGCGGAGCCGAGGTCCGTGGCGCACTCGTCGTCGTAGCAGTCGGTGGCGCCGTCACCGTCGTCGTCGATGCCGTTGCCGCAGCGCCCTGCCTCCGAGTCGGCCGGCGTCAGGCCCACCACCGGGTGCAGCCCGCGGTTCGGCAAGCTGTCCGGGAGCTGCCCGTCGCCCAGCTCCCCCGCCTTGTCGTCGCCGCCACAGTAGATCGCGCCGGTTGCCCGGCGCACGCAGCTGTGCTCGTAGCCCAAGAAGATGTCGGTCACCGAGGTCATGGGAGCGTCTGTCAGCACGTTGACGGCGGTCCGTAGCTCGACCGAACCCTGCTCCGTACCGTCGACCAGCTGGTAGCGGCCGTTGGCGCCCCAGCAGCGCATGGCCCCTGCGGCGTCGAGCACGCAGACGTGATCGGTGCCGCCCGCTGCCAGCACCACGTCGGTAGCCCTCTGCTTCGGTGTGGTGGAGATCTCGTCGTCGCCGGGGTTCTTGCCCCAGCAAAGGAGGGCTCCCGAGGGCTTCCTGGCGCAGCTCGAGTCGTCGGTGGCGATGATCTGCTCGGCGCCGCTCAGACCTGCGACCTCGACCGGCAGGGCTGAGCTGCTCTTGCTCCCGTCTCCGAGCTGCCCGTTGGCGTTGTTGCCCCAGCAGTGTATCGCCCCTCCGGCTGTCCGCGCGCAGGCGTGGCTCTCCCCGGCCGCCACCTCCACGGCGGTGTCGGACAGAGCCACCTCCACCGGTCGATAGCGGTGGATCGACAGGCCGTCACCGATCTCCCCGTAGTCGCCCTGACCGAAGGCCAGGATCTTCCCGTCGCCTCGGATGGCGTAGGTGGTGTTTCCGTGCGGAGCCGCCTCGAGGGCGGTGGCGCCATGGACTCCGAAGACCCTGACCGGCGACCTCCGTTTCGTGGATGTACCGTCGCCGACCTGCCCGTAGTTGTTGAATCCCCAGCATCTGAGGTCGCCACCTTCCAGGCGTGCGCAGGAGTGGCCGTCGCCCGTGACCACCTCGACAGCATCCTTGATGCCGATGGCCGGGACCGGCACCGACGAGTTGTTGTTGCTCCCGACGCCAAGCGAGCCGTTTGCGTTGTTTCCCCAGCAGAAGACACGCCCGGACTCCAGGACCACGCAGTTGTGGACCGCGCCCGCGTCAAAAGAGACGGGGGGATCGTCAGCGCACGTGCCATCCACACACGCTGCGCCGGCGGGGCAGGGCTTGTCGCAGCCTCCGCAGTGAGCCGTGTCGCTGCGGAGATCTACCTCGCAGCCGTTGTCCGCGACGCCGTCACAGTCTTTCTGCAGCTCGGAGCAGGCGCCCCCGAGGATGTCCAGCGTCGCCGCTCCTCCGAGCTCCCCTTTCCGCGCGTCGACGACCACCGACACCAGCGCGCCCGCCTCCAGCTCCGCAACGGCCTCGCCCTCGCCGCAGGCAAGCTCGAAGCCGCCGCAGCCGCCCTGCTCGACGGCCACGAAGGTCTGCACCTCGCTTCGGGAGGCGCGGAAGGTGTAGCGGCCGGTTTCCGGCGCCGTCCACATGAAGCGCCTGTCTCGGCCACCATCGCCCGCGCTGCAGCTCGGGTGCACGAAGTTCCCGACGAGGACGTCGTAGGCGAAGTAGGCGACGTCGAGGCCGCGGGCGGAGCCGAGGTCCTCCGCGCAGTCGGGATCCCCGCAGTCGGTGTCTCCGTCTGCGTCCTCGTCGAGGCCGCTGCTGCAGGCGCCGCCTTCCCAGCCCGCGGGCTGGAGGCCCGTGACCGGGGTCAGCATCCTCCGGTAGCTCACGGGCGAGCGCTGTGCGTCGCCGAGCTGGAGGCTGTTGTTGAGGCCAGCGCAGAGCACCTGTCCGGCGGAGGTCCACACGCAGGTGTGCTCGCCGCCGAGCGCCATTCCGAGCACCCCCGACACGGGGGAGTCGGTGCGGATGTCGACGGCCGGCAGGGGATCGACCGAGTCGCGGAGCGTCCCGTCTCCGAGCTCGCCCCGGTTGTTGCTGCCCCAGCAGACCATCTCGCCGGTGCTCTTGAGGGCGCACATGGAGCTGGTGCCGCTCGCGATCTCGGCCGCGTCGGTGAGCACCTCCTCCGGGACGGTGGCGTTGCCGGAGACGATGAACCTGTCGCCCCAGCACATCACGCGGCCGTCAACGAGCCGTGCGCAGGTCGTTGCGCTGGCGGCTACGAGATCCGCCACGTCCGACAGTCCGGGGACGAGGCTGGGCAGGGTCTTTGTGCCCGTGCCGCCGTCGCCGAGCTGGCTGTTGCTGTTTCGGCCCCAGCAGTAGACGTCGCCGACTGTGCTCAGCGCACAGCTGTGGCTTGAGCCGAGGGCGACCTTGGCGACTGCGTCGAGGTTGCTCGTCGGAACCGGGTAACCGCGATTGACCCTCGTACCGTCGCCGATCTGACCGTAGTCGTTCATGCCCCAGCAGAGCAGGTCATCGTCGTTTGTTATCGCGCAGGTAGTCTTGCTGGCCGGGTGCGTCGCGAGCTGCCGCGCGGGCATTGCCAACGCGACCCGGGCCGGGACCGTGCGGGTGCTTCCGGTGCCGTCGCCGAGCTGGCCGTAGTCGTTGCTTCCCCAGCAGACCACCTCACCCGCGGACAGGAGCGCGCAGGAGTGGTTTTTCCCGCTTGCCACCTTGACGGCGTCGTCCACCGCGGCGACAGCTGCTGCGTGCGCACGATCGTTTGTCTTGCCGTCGCCAAGCTCGCCGCTGTCGTTGTTGCCCCAGCAGTGCACGCGCCCGGATGCCGTCGCCGCGCAGCTGTGCGCCCAGCCGGCCGCGACGTGGACGACCGGGTCGGCGGAGCACTCGCCGCCGCCACAGTAGGCCCCCGCGGGGCAGGGCCTGTCGCACGCGCCACAGTGCGCCGCGTCGTTCTCGAGGTCGGTCTCGCACCCGTTCGCCTGGTCCCCGTCGCAGTCCTGCTGGGTGTCGGTACAGACACCCCCGGCGATGCTCAGCGTCACGCTCCCCGACGCGGACGCGGAGAGGGCGTCCACCACCAGGATCACCACCTCGCCGGCCTCGAGCGCCAGGACAAGCGGCCCGCCCTCGGGTTCACAGGCGATCACGTCTCCGCCACAACCATCGAGGGCGTAGACCTCCGCTTCGAAGCCCGCCACCACAGCGCGGAAGGTGTAGGCTCCCGCCTCCGGAGCGGTCCACCGAAGGACCTTCTCCCCTCCGCCGCCGTCAGCTGCGCATAGCTCCTGGCGGTAGTTGCCGAGCCTGGTGTCGACGGGCCACTGCGCCACCGACGGCCCCACGGTAGCGGCGAGGTCGGCGGCGCAGCCCGAGTCCTCGCAGTCGCTGGTGCCGTCGTGGTCGTTGTCGATGCCGTCGGTGCAGCGCCCGATCTCGGTCTCCACGGGCGGGAGCCCCACCAGGCGGTGCATGCCGCGACGGGGCACCTCGGGGTCCAGCTGGCCGTCGCCGAGCTGACCCCGCTGGTTGTCGCCGCTGCACAGGACTCGGCCTCCCTCGGCCAGGACGCAGCTGTGGCCGCTCCCGGCTGCGATGCTGGAGATGCCGCCAAGCGGGGCACCGTCGAGCTGGTCCACGATCGACCGAAACCGGTCGGCGAAGGTGGTCGTGCCGTCTCCGAGCTGGCCCGAGCTGTTGGCCCCGATGCACTCCGCGAAGCCGTCGGCGAGGAGAGTGCACATGTGGCCGTCGCCGGCGTGGATGCTCTCGACGAGGCCGTCGCCGGCCACGATCTGCTGCGGCGAGTTGCTGTCGAACACATCCCCGTCGATCTCGCCCCAGCAGTGGACCGCTCCGGTCGAGGTCAGCGCGCACGAGAACGTGCCCGCGGCAGCGATCCTGGTCACGCCGCTCACTCCCGACACCTCGACAGGCACCCTGCTGCCGTTGGTCGAGCCGTGGCCGAGGCGCCCCGAGCTACCGGAGCCCCAGCACCACACCAAGCCGTCGCCCGATCGCGCGCAGGTGTGGGACCTGCCGACGGCGACCTCTTCCACCGGCCCCAGCCCGCTCACTGCCACCGGCGTCATCTTCTGGGTCGTCGTGTCGTCGCCGAGCTGACCGTAGTAGTTGTAGCCCCAGCAGTAGACGGCTCCGGAATCATCCCTGGCGCAGGTGTGCTTCGCCTCGGGCGCGCTCGAGAGCGCCACGAACGTTTCGGAATTGGTCACCGCCCCCGGCGTGTACCTCTTGGTCGTGCTCCCGTCCCCGAGCTGGCCGTTGCCGTTGTTGCCCCAGCAGTAGGCGCCGCCGTCGGCGAGCGCGCAGCTGTGCTTCTCTCCAAGGGCGAGCCTCGTCGCTCTCTCGATGGCCACATAGGAGCCAGGCTCGCTGCGGTTGCCGGTGCCACCGTCACCGAGCTGGCCGTAGTAGTTGTAGCCCCAGCAGAGAACGTTCCCGCCTTCCGTTCGGGCGCAGGTGTGGTTGGCGCCGACCGCGACCTCCACCACCAGGGCGGTGGCGCATTGCCCGTCCCGGCAGGTCTGCTGAGTCGTGCACGCGTCCTCACAAGAGGCGCAGTCGGTCACCGTGCCGAGCTTCGTCTCGCAGCCCGTGTCGGCCTGCTTGTCACAGTCTGCGAAGCCAGGCTCGCAGCTGTCGATGGCGCATGCGCCGTCGCTGCAGATCGGCACCGCGTTGTCCAGAACGCACTCGCCGCAGGAGCCACCGCAGCCGTCGTCGCCGCACACCTTGCCCTCGCAGTCGGGGCAACACAGCTCCGTGCACTGCCCCTCGCCAGTGCAGAGAGCGGCGTCCTCCTCGCCCTCGCAGTCGAGGCAGTAGCCGCAGGAGCCGCCGCAGCTGTCGCTCCCGCAGACTCTGCCTTCGCAGTCCGGGCAGCAGATGGGCAGGCAGGTGCCGTCCTCGAGGCAGAGGGCAGGCGCGGGCACGCCGCACGCGAGGCACTCGCCGCAGGAGCCGCCGCATCCGTCCGGCCCACAGCTCTTGCCCTCGCAGTCCCGGTCGCAGCCCTCGCATTGGCCTTCGGCCATGCAGATCTCGTTGTCGGCGCACTCGCCGCAGGAGCCGCCGCATCCATCCGTCCCGCACCGCCTGCCCTCGCAGTCCGGGCAGCAGACCTGCACGCAGGAGGCGGCCAGGACGCAGAGCTCGGGC
>CAZQPP010000415.1:0-7509 GCA_964594295.1 uncultured Myxococcales bacterium
GACGAGGACAAGGACGGGCGGCCCGACCCGGGCACCGACGCCGTCGCCTACGCCGACAACCCGCTTGTGGTGGCGGAGGAGGACATAGGGAACGTCCACCTCGACCTGGGGCTCCTGCCGGACCTGGCGGTCGAGCTCTCCGGGACGGTGCTCTGCGAGACCTGCGCGGGCGGCGCGGTGGTGGAGGTCTACGGCGAGGGAGGCCTCCTCGGTGGGGTGCTCCAGGCGGTGCAGGGCCTGGACGCGCCCGGCCCCTTCGCCGTCGAGGTCGCGCGTGGCCTGGGAGAGGCCTGGCTCTACGGCTTCGAGGACGAGGACCGCGACGGGCTCATTGACGACGGCGCCGTCCGCGTGCCTTTCCCGGACAACCCCGTGCAGGTCGGCGACGAGGACATCGGCGGCCTCGAGGTGGACCTGCTCGTGCTGCCGCTGCCGGACGCGGGGGCGCCGGATGCCGACGCGGGCGCAGCGGACGGCGGCCCGGACCCCGGCGCGGACGCCGAGATCACCGACCCGGGCGTTGCGGACCCCGGCGTCGAGGATCTCCCCGAGGTGGAGGAGGATGTGCCCGTGGACGCCGCGGAGCTTCCCGACGGAGCCGATCCGGGAACGGCCGAGGACGCGCCGGACGCGCCCGAGGGTGACACCGGCGACGCCGGTGAGGAGGACGCGGAGACGCCCTCCGATGCCCCCGCCGATGCCCCGGACCAAGGCGCCGATCCTGGAGAGGAGCCCGACGCTCCCGCGCCCGACGAAGGACCGGTCGAAGACGCGCCGGACGTCGCGGGCGCCCCGGACGAGGCCGAGGATGAGCCGGGCGAGCCGAGCTGCGGCTGCAGGCTCGGCCCGCGCTCGGAGATCCCCGCCTGGTCGGTTCTGTTTCTGCTCGCGGCGGCGTTCACGGTCGTACGCCGCAGGAGCGTGCGCACACACGTGGGCACGCGCGTGTGAAACCCGTTCGCGCGAGCGCGCGCGTTGACTCTCGGGACCGCGTTCTGCTCCAATGGCTCCGTAGGTGCAGGTCGCCGCGCATAGCCTTCTCTGGTCTGGTTCGGGAGTAGCCCCGCGGCGCCCTGGCAGCGACCGGCGGGCACGGACCGCGGCGCCAGGTCACCGACTGTCGCCTCTGCCCGTCGAGGTCCTATATGTCGCGCCCGCCTTTGCCGCTCCTCCTCGCGCCCGCGAGGAGAGCCGGGGTCTTGTTGTTGCTCGTGGGGTTGCTCGGATGTGAGCGCGCCCCCGAGCCGGTGCAGGAGGCTGCACCTCCGGCCCCATCCCCGGCCGCTCCTGCTGGGGACGCCGCCAAGCTTGGAACCGTCACCATGGCGCTCGAGACCGACGCGCTGCCCGGGACCCTGCACAGCGTGCGAATGCGGCTGCGAAAGGTTGGGGCGGAGATCATGGAGTCGACGGTCCTCGCCCGGAGCACGCGGGCGCTGCTCCAGATCTCGGCGGTGCCGCCGGGCGCATGGCTCCTCCTCGTCGACGGGCGAGACGTGGAAGGGCAGGTGCTGCTTTGTGGGAGCGCGCACGTAGACGTGGTCGCCGGCGCCACCAGCCGGGTCACCGTGCCCCTGCTTCAGGCAACGAGCTGCGAGCCGGTCGAGAACAACTGCGCAGACGGAAGGGACGACGACCGCGACGGGAAGGTCGACTGTCACGATCCGGACTGCCTCGAGGCCCGCTGCGAGGACGGCAGCCCGTGCACCCTCGGCGACACCTGCACGGGCCCGGGCATCTGTAGCCCGGGTGACGGCAACCCCTGCGACGACGGCGACGCGTGCACCGAGGACAAGTGCGGCTCGGGCGGGAGCTGCACGCACGTGGAGCAGGTCAACGGCATGCCGTGCAGCGACGGGGACATCTGCAACGGCGTCGAGTTCTGCGTTGACGGAGAGTGCGTGAGCACGGCTCCTCTCGACTGCGAGGACGAGAACGCCTGCACCGACGACAGCTGCCACCCGACCGCGGGGTGCATCCACAAGCCCAAGGCCGACGAGGACTGCGACGACGAGGAGCCCTGCACGGTGGACTCCTGCGATCCGGCGGTGGGCTGCGTCAACACCCCGCGCGCAAACGGCACGCGCTGCCCGGATCGGGACATCTGCAACGGAGAGGAGGTGTGTCGGGAGGGGGTGTGCACCTCCACCGGGCAGCTCGACTGCGACGACGGCAACGCCTGCACCGAGGACACCTGTCACCGGACCGACGGCTGCGTACACAGGGTCGTCGCCGACCTCACGCCCTGCCCGGACGGCGACGCCTGCAACGGAATCGAGGAGTGCCGCTCGGGGAGCTGCGTCCCGAAGCCGAGGCCGGACTGCGACGACGGGCTCTCCTGCACGGACGACGTCTGCGTCTCCGAAGGGCCCTCGGAGTCGCGTTGCGAGAACAACTTCCGCGCGGACACCTGCTTCATCGACGGCGCCTGCTACGAGGCCGACGAGCTCGACCCGCAGAACCCGTGCCGCGTCTGCAAGCCGGCCCTCGACTCGCAGCACTGGACCGATCTCGCGAACGGTGAGGCCTGCGCCGACAACAACCTCTGCAACGGCGACGAGGTCTGCGCCGACGGGCTCTGTCAACCCGGGCAGCCCCTCGACTGCCGGGACGGGAACCCATGCACGGTCGATCGCTGCAACCCCGCCCTCGGCTGCCAACACGTGGAGCGCAGCCCCTGCGTGGAGGACGAGGCCTGCACGGTCTGCTGTGCTCCGGGCCTCGCTCCAGGCTGCGTCTCCCTCCCGGATGTTGAGCAGTGTGTGTGCACGTCACGCCCCGAGTGCTGCACCAAGCGCTGGGACAAGGAGTGCGCCGCCTTGGCGAGGCAGGAGTGCGGTGCGCCGTGTGAAGGCGGCGACTGTGACGACGGGGATGCCTGCACCGACGACGCCTGCGTCAACGGCGCCTGCGTGCACATCGTGCTGCGCGGGTGCTGCGTCGAGGACACCGACTGCAGTGACGGCGACGTCTGCACCACCGACAGCTGCGCCGACATGCGCTGCACCAACGAGCCGCGCGAGGTCTGCTGCCGTGCGGACGCCGACTGCGACGACGAGAACGCCTGCACCGGCGACCTCTGCGACCTCGCCACCGGCGACTGCCGGCACCCGAACCTCCCCAACGGCAGCGAGTGCGGCAACCGCGACGCCTGTGACGGTGAGGAGATCTGCCAGGCCGGGCGCTGCGAAGAGGGGGCGGCGCCGGTGTGCGTGGACCACAACCCGTGCACCGTCGACACCTGCGACGCCGGAGGCGGCTGCCGCTTCTCGAACCTCCCCGACGACTTCTCCTGCAGCGACGGCAACGCCTGCAACGGCCTCGAGACCTGCCAGGCAGGGCAGTGCACGGCAGGCCAGCCCCTCCTCTGTGACGACCAGAACCACTGCACCGAGGACAGCTGCATGCAGGAGCAGGGCTGCGTGAACCAGCCCGTCGACAACGGCACGAGCTGCGGAAACGGCAACGTGTGCGACGGCGAGGAGATCTGCCGTGGCGGCTTCTGCGTGCGCGGCGAGCACTTGAGCTGCGCGGACGGCAACACCTGCACGCGTGATCTCTGCGATCCGGTGCAGGGCTGCCTCTACCCGGCGCTGCCGGACGACACGGTCTGCGACGACAAAGACCCCTGCACCGTGAGCAGCGCCTGCGAGCAGGGCCGGTGCGCGCCCGGGCCGAAGATCGACTGCGATGACGGGGAGGAGTGCACCGAGGAGTGGTGCGACCCGGCGGTCGGGTGCAAGAAGGTCGCGGTCGAGAGAGGCACCACCTGCGACGACGGGAACGAGTGCACCCTGGACTCCTTCTGCTCGATGGGCTTCTGCCTCTCGTTCACGGCGCGCGACTGCAGCGACGGGAACCCCTGCACGACCGACTCCTGCGATCCGGTGACGGGCTGCCAGCACGAGGACGCCCCCTGCGTGCCCGCGTGCGCGCTCGTGCCGGCGCAGAGCGAGGCGCTCGCGAAGAGCGCGCACACGGTGACGGCGCAGGTTACCCTGAACGGGGAGCCGATCGGGGACGTCGAGGTGAGCTTCGCGGTCACGGCGGGGCCGAACAACGGCGCGACCGGCTCGGCCACGACGGACACGGGTGGGGCGGCCGACTTCGAGTACACTGGCGCTGACGCCCTCGGCACCGACACCATCGAGGCGAGCGGCGCGATCGGTGGCGTGGCCTTCTCGTGCCGGGCGACCCACGAGTGGACGACCACGCCGCCGGACGCGGTCTGCAAGACGGCGACGGTGAAGGCAGGGCCGGAGTGCACCGCCGAGGCTGACATCGACGGGGGCAGCACCGACCCGAACGGGGACGGGATCACGCTCTCGCAGGAGCCGTCCGGGCCCTACGCGCTCGGGACGACCGCGGTGACCCTGACGGTGACGGACAAGCACGGCGCGAGCAGCGAGTGCGACGGCGCGGCGGTGGTGGTCGACGAGACGGCGCCCGAGGTGACGTGCCCGTCGGATGTCGAGCTGGAGGCTGCCTCGCCCCAGGGCACGGCCCACGACTTCGCGGCTACGGCGAGCGACGCCTGCGACCCGAGCCCCGGTGTGTCCTGCGTGCCGGCCTCGGGGACGGTCTTCGTGCTCGGGGACACGAGCGTCGAGTGCAAGGCTTCGGACAAGGCCGGAAACGAGGGCGGCTGCACCTTCGTGGTGAAGGTCCTGGACAAGGCCAGCCCGAAGATCAGCTGCCCCGGGGAGGTCAAGGCCGAGGCGGAGGACGCGACCGGGGCCGTCGTGCCCTTCTCGGTGGAGGCCAGCGACGCGGGCGACGCCGCTCCCAGCGTGGAGTGCACGCACGAGTCGGGGGCGCGTTTCCTGATCGGCACGACCGGGGTGAGCTGCACGGCGACCGACGCCTCCGGCAACGAGGACTCCTGCGCCTTCGACGTGGTGGTGGAGGACTCGAAGGCGCCCGTGCTGTTCTGCCTCGGCGACAGGGTGATCGAGGCGACGAGCGGCGGTGGAGCCGAGCTGACGGGGATCGCCGACGCGAGCGACTCGGTAGACGGAGTCCTCGACGCGGTCTGCGAGCCCCCGGGGCCGCTCTACCCGCTCGGCACCACCGACATCGAGTGCAGCGTCAGCGACAAGGCCGGCAACAAGAGCAGCTGCTCCCTGACCGTGGAGGTGCAGGACACGACGGGGCCGACCATGACCTGCCCGGCGTCGGTGAGCTCGGGCTGCACCGGGCCGGAGGGTGGAGCGGTGGCCTTCACGGTCGAGGCCGACGACCTCGTGGACGGTGCGCTGACCCCGGTGTGCGCGCCGGCCGCCGGGAGCACCTTCGCCATCGGGGCGACGACGGTGCAGTGCTCCGCAGCGGACTCGCGCGGGAACGACGCGAGCTGCGCCTTCGAGGTGACGGTCACCGACGAGGTGGGGCCGGACACGGACGGTGACGGGCGCAAGGACCTCTGCGACGCCGACGACGACGGCGACGGGGCGCTCGACGCCGACGACTGCGCGCCGCTCGACGACGAGCAGCACCCGGGCGGGGTGGAGGTCTGTGACGGCAAGGACAACGACTGCGACGGCACGCCCGACGACGGCTTCGCGGATCTGGGCAGCGCTTGCTCGGCGGGGCAGGGCGACTGCGAGGTCGCGGGGAAGATGGTCTGCACCGCGGACGGGAGCGGGACCGAGTGCGAGGTCAAAGAAGGGCGCGGCGTAGGCGAGTCCTGCGATGACGGAGACGCCTGCACCGAGGGGGACAAGTGCACCGGCGGGGCGAGCTCGGAGTGTCGGGGTGGCGCGGTGGACTGCGACGACGCCAACGTGTGCACGGATGACAGCTGCGACTCGGCGACGGGGTGTGTGAACACGGCGAACACGGCGAGCTGCGATGACGGCGACGCCTGCACGACCGGCGACACCTGCGCGGCGGGTGACTGTGTAGGTGGGGCACCGCCGGACTGTGACGACGCGAACGTGTGCACCGACGACAGCTGCGACTCTGTGACCGGGTGCGTGAACGCGGCGAACACGGAGAGCTGCGACGACGGGAACGCGTGCACGACCGAGGACACCTGCGCGGGCGGGTCCTGCGCGGGCGGGGCGCCGCCGGACTGCGACGACAACAACATCTGCACGGCGGACGGCTGCGACCCGTCCACGGGCTGCACCAACGTCGAGGACCTGTCGGTCTGCGACGACCGGGATCCGTGCACCGTCGACGAGTGCACGCCGACAGAGTGCCTGCGCAGCGCAAACCCCGTCTGCACGGTGACCGGAACGGCGAACCCCGGGGTGGAGACCACGGTGGAGTCTCCCGTGGGCGGCGTGGCGCTGACCGTGCCCGCCGGGGCGGTCGACAGCCCGGTGCCGCTGGAGCTGAGCCCGGAGCCCGGGCACGTGGACGCGCCCATCGAGGGCCAGGGAGCGGGTGTGGTGGTCAAGTCGCCATGGCACTTCGGGCCGGACGGCCTGAGCTTCCTGTCGCCGGTGACCATCACCCTGCCCGTGGTAGGCGATCCGCTGACTCCTGGTAGCTCGGTGATGATCGTCATCCTCGACGAGCAGGCCGGCGTGTGGCGCCCCGCCACGATGAACGACGGCCGGGAGGTCTTCGGTACGGTCGCGACCGATGGGGCGTCGGTGAGCTACGAGATCGACCACTTCAGCTACCAGGCCTACGGAGAGATCTCCCAGGCTTGCGTGCGGCAGTGCGACCTGAGCGAGTGTGGAAGCGACGGCTGCGGCGGCTCCTGCGGCGAATGCGCTGCGGGCTACGGGTGCTATGCCGGCTCCTGCGAGGACATCAACGAGTGCGACACCGGTGAGCACGACTGCGATCCAAACGCGACCTGCGCGAACACCACGGCCGCCTTCACGTGCACCTGCAACACCGGCTTCATCGGCGACGGCAAGAGCTGTGAGTCGGATCGCGACCTCGACGGGATCGTAGACGCTGCGGACAACTGCCCGGACGACTCCAACGCAGACCAGCTCGACACCAACACCGACGGTGAGGGCGACGCCTGCGACGACGACAAGGACGGAGACGGCGTCGCGAACGCGGCGGACAACTGCGAGCTCGTGGTGAACGCAGACCAGCTCGACACCAACACCGACGGTGAAGGCAACGCCTGCGACGACGACGACGACGGAGACGGCGACCCCGACGTCACCGACTGCCTGCCCCTCGACCCGGCGGCTTTCGACGGTGGTGACGACACGGTCTGCGACGCCAAGGACAACGACTGCGACGGGACGGCGGACGAGGACTACGTGGCCACGCCGACGAGCTGCGGGGTTGGGGCGTGTGCGGCGACGGGGGCGCTGGAGTGTCAGAGCGGGGTGGAAGTCGACACGTGCGTGGCGGGCACGTCCGGGACGGAGAGCTGCAACGCGCTCGACGACGACTGCGACGGCGAGACGGACGAGGAGGCGGACCTCGGCTACACGACCTGCGGCCTCGGGGAGTGCGTGCACACGATCGACAACTGCGTGGGCGGTGCGACGCAGGTCTGCGACCCGAAAGAGGGAGCGACGGCGGAGAGCT
>CAZQPP010000416.1:0-7503 GCA_964594295.1 uncultured Myxococcales bacterium
GCCAACTGCGCGGGCGGGGCGCCGGCCACCTGCACCCCGAGGGAGGGGTCGGACGAGGAGGAGTGCAACGACGCCGACGACGACTGCGACGGGGAGGTCGACGAGACCTTCACCTCCAAGGGCGACGCCTGCGACGGAGCCGACAACGACCAGTGCTTCAACGGTACGCTGACCTGCAACGCCGCCGGCGACGGCGTGGAGTGCGTGAACGAGGACCCGGAGGAGGTGGCCGAGACCTGCAACGGTGCAGACGACGACTGCGACGGCGCGACCGACGAGCCGCACACGCTCGCGACCGTGGCGGCCACCTCGGCCTCCAACTACTGGAAGACCACCTGCAACGAGAGCGCGGTCCTCGTCGAGGACGGCGTCTTCGCCGGCATGGCCCGCATCTCCGCCGACGACAACATGGCCGGGGTCATCTACCCGGACCCGGACGCCTCCTACCAGTCCGCCTGTATCATGGTGGAGCTCCCCGACACCGCGAACCCCGTGGATCTGCGCGTGGTGTCTCAGTCCACGCACTCGGTGTGCGGTGACTCCTGCACCAGCAGCTACTGCGACACCAGGCACAACGTCAACACCTTCGCGCGTGCGCCGGGGGACGCCGACTGGACCTTCCTGGGCTCGACTCCCAATGCGGCGGGCCTACAGGACACGAGCTTCTCGCTGACCTCCTTCGCGGTCCTCGACGCCGCCCTGGTGTGCCGCTCTGGTGGAGGCGCTTTCCGCGACAACCTCCTCATCGACGTGGTCGAGGTCCGCCAGTACCCGCTCTGCCTCTGCGACGGCGTCGACGGCGACGGCGACGGCGAGACCGACGAGGACTACCCGGCCAAGGGCCAGGCCTGCGACGGCGCGGACAGCGACGAGTGCGAGAACGGCACCTTCACGTGCACCGCGGACGGGCACGGCGTGGAGTGCGTCAACGAGGACCCGGCGGGCATCGTGGAGAGCTGCAACGGCCTCGACGACGACTGCGACGGCGCTACCGACCTCGTCTATCCCGACGGCGTGGAAGCACCTGTGTCCTGCAGCTTGCCGAATGCCCAGACCGCGTGCACCGAGGGAACGTGCGTCGTAGTGAGTTGCGATGAGGGCCATGCCGACCTGGACGGTCAGGACCCCACCGGCTGCGAGCACCAGCTCCAGGCCAACGGGACGGGCTGTGAGAACGGCAACGAGTGCCTGAGCGGCTACTGCACCGACGGCTACTGCTGCAACGCTGCGTGCACCGGTGGCTGCGAATCCTGCGACCACGAAGGATACGAGGGAGCATGCAATCAACACGCGGCGGGCACGGACCCTGAGGCGGCCTGCACGACGAGCCCTGGCAGCTCGTGCGGCCAGGACGGCACCTGTGACGGGTCCGGCGGCTGTCGTTTGTATGTGGCGGGGAGTGGCTGCGGATTCCCGCGCTGCGTCGGCTCAACGTATGACCACCCCAACATTTGCAACGGCAGCGGCGACTGCGTCGACGGTGGCAGCACTGATTGCTCGCCTTTCACGTGCGCCGGCGGCTGTCTGACAACTTGCTCGGACGACTCTCACTGCGCTTCAGGATATTACTGTAGCGGAGGTGCCTGTCACACAAAGAAGGCCGACGGCAGCACCTGCGACAGACTGGGTGAGTGCGCAAGCGGCTACTGTGTCGACGGCGTCTGCTGCAACGAGGCCTGCACCGACCTCTGCGAGTCCTGCAACCAGACCGGCGTGGAGGGGACGTGCACCGAGGTCTCCGCCGGGAGCGATCCCGAGGCGGATTGCCAGATCTGCAGCACCTGCGGGCCCGGCAACGTGTGCGTCTTCGCGGCGGTCGGCGACGATCCCAGGAACGACTGCGCCGAGGAGGCCGCCTCGACCTGCGGCCAGAACGGCACCTGCAATGGCGAGGGCGCCTGTCGGAAGTGGGAGGCCGGCACCAACTGCGGCGGCGGCAACTGCTCGGGGTTCACCTACTACAATCGCGATCAGTGCGATGGTGCGGGCACCTGTGCTGACGGGGGCTGGGAGGACTGCAGCGGCACGGACGTCTGCACGGAATACACTTGCACCGCGGGAGTCGGCTGCAGCAGCGCCTTGAAGCCGGAGGGCACCGCATGCCCGGCGGGCACGTGTGAGTCGGGGGTGTGCGTGCCGACTGGGGTCCAGACTATGCAGAGCTTCGAGACCGACCCCTTCGCGGGCCTTTGGAAGTGGGCGTCGGGGTGCATCAATCAGGTCTCCTACAACGCGACCGACGAGGCCGTGCAGCTCGACAGCGACTGGAACTCGGTCCTGGTCCCGCCAGTCGGGGGCGGTATGCCCGAGGTAACGCGCATCGAGGCGGACCTGTACGCGCCGAGCGGCACGGCGACATTCCGGAGCGTGGTCGGCGAATCCGTCACGGGCGGCAGTGAAGGCAGATGTGGGAGCACCTGGAGCTTCAGCAACCGCTACGAGGCCGTCGTGGACGTGGTCTCCTCGGTCGTCACCCAGGTCTACCTCCTGGACAACGGCCAGACCGCGGGGAGCTCCGGGGTGCTCTCGATCCCGGTGCCGGGGGAGTTCACGTTCAGCTTCTTCATCAACTCTAGCACGGGGCAGGTGCAGCTAAGCGTCGAAGGTGTGCGCCAGCTCGTCGTGTCGACCACGGCGCGCCCCCTCTCCAACCGGATCATGCTTCACACCAACCAGACTGCGGGCATCGGCTTCCAAATCCGGGAGGGGCGCGTATACAACCTCGGCACCCCGGACAACATGAGCCAAATAGGAACGTCAGGCGTCTACGTCGACAACTACGAGGCTCAGGTCTTCCCGAACGCCGACTGCACCGGCACGCAGTACAACCCTGCCGAGCAGCACCCCACACGCGACTACCCCGCCGGCTTCCCCGACGACGTCGAGAGCGCCGGCGTCACCGGCACCGCTCAGACAGCGGCCGTGTACGCGTGCGCCAAGCCGGGCCTGATGTCGAGCTGGCGGGTCACCTGGTACCAGGCCCGCCGTGCTTGCCAGAACTCGAGCAAGCGCCTGTGCACCCAGTCCGAGTGGCAGTCTGGCTGCGCGGGCGAGAACGCCACGACCTACCCCTACGGAAGCTCCTACGTCACGACCACGTGCAACGGCCGGGACTCGTCGGTCGACTACCGGGGCATCACGGTGGGCGGCGAATTCGCCGACTGCCACGGAGCGGGCTGGGGAGCCTCGATCTTCGACACCAGCGGGAACACCTGGGAGTGGGTCGAAGAAGGGCAGACCGTCGGAGGGAGCGCCGGCGATGTCAGCGGCACCAAGCTCAAATGTAGCTACGCCTACACCCGGAGCAAGAGCAACTACGACTGGTGGGGCTTCCGCTGCTGCAAGACCATCAAGGAGAACGGCGAGGCCTGCAGCGCCGCCGCCGACTGCAGGAGCGGCTACTGCGCCGACGGCGTCTGCTGCGAGAGCGCCTGCGCCGGTAAGTGCCGCTCCTGCGACGGCGTCGACCCAATGGGGGACCACGACGGGATCTGCAGGCTCCACGTGGCAAACACCGACCCCGAGGCCGAGTGCGCGGGGACCTGCCAGTCCTGCAACGGCGAGGGCGCCTGCGCCGCCACCTCGGCGGGCGTCGATCCCGAGGAGGAGTGCCCCCAGGACGCCGCCAGCACCTGCGGCGGCGACGGCTACTGCGACGGAGCGGGGGGCTGCCGCCGGTGGGCGCAGGGGACCGTCTGCACGGCAGTCTACTGCAACGGCTTGACCTACCACTACGCGGACACCTGCAACGGCTCGGGGGTCTGCGTGGACGGAGGCAGCACCAGCTGCAGCGACGGGAACGAGTGCACGAGCGATACCTGCTCGAGCGGCAGCGGATGCAGGAGCTCGAACCTCTCGGACGTGCCCTGCACCGGCGGCCTCTGCTACAGCGGCAAGTGCGTCCCGGACTGCAGCACCTCCATCGGCTGCCGGTGGATCGACGGCAAGCGCATCTTCGTGGTGCCCTTCGGCGGCGTGACCGACGGCTCACAGATCTGCGCGAGCCACAACATGACCTGCTCCGGGGTGCCGGTCTTCAGCCCACCCGAGAAGGCCTGCGTGGCCTTCCACCCCGGCGCGACGGTCTCGACGAGCGCGGCGGGGTGGAAGGAGGGGATCTACTGCAACAACAACACGAACGCCGCCTGCTCGAACCGCGTGGGCTGCCACAGCTGCCCCGCGTGCAACACCGGACTCTACTGTGCCGCCGGCGGCTCACCGCAGCTCGAGGAGATCTTCGTGGAGTGCGTGCCGTAGGTCGGGCACGCCCCGGGGGCCGGGCACGTCGACCGTCAGCCCAGGAGCGTTCCCACGTCGAGCGCCCGGCTTGCGAGGGTGCCCGTCGAAATAGGGGGTCGAAATAGGGGGTCAGGTATCCCCACTTGACACTTATCGCGCGCGATAAGTGTCAAGTGGGGATACCTGACCCCTTCTCTTCTGCGGCCTCTGCGGCTCTGCGCGAGAATCCCAGCCGGTGGATGCTGGGATTGCCGTTTCGCGCGCGCGACTGTCTTTAGGCCGGCCGGTACGCTACTCTTCGGCATTGCGTTCCGTGTCGTAGTCGTTTGCGAGTAGGGTCCGTGGCGTCGATTGTAGAAGCCAAGATGCACGCGGAGAGGGGGTTGAAGATGGGCTGGTGCAGGTGGAGATGGGGGCCGCCCTGGGCCGCGGCCCTGCTGCTCCTGGCCGGCTCCTGCCAGCAGGCCGGGAAGGGAGCGGGGCCGTCGCTGCCCGACGTCCCCGACGCGGAGGTCTATGACGGCGGGGGCGTCTTGCCGGACGTGCCGGTGGTCCGGGACCTGCCCGAGCCGCCCGACGTGCCGGGGCCCTTCCCGGACGGCAGGGATGTGGCCGGGGTAGGCGCTGAGGAGCCGGAGTGGCTGGGGTGGCCGTGCGGGGGCGACGTGCAGTGCCCGGAGGACGCGCGGGCGCGGTGCGTGGACGGGCCGGACGGGTTCGTGTGCACGCGCACCTGCGCCGACGACTGCGTGACCGGCTACGACTGCGTGGTGGAGGACCTGCCCGGGGAGGGGCTGACCCAGGTGTGCATGCCGAAGTCGGCGAACGCGTGCGCGAGCTGCTCGAAGGGGGAGGACTGCGGAGAGCTGAGCGCCTGCTCGCTCAGGCCCACCGGCGACGATCCGGAGGCGGCGATCTGTCTTCGCAGCTGCGAGGAGGACGAGGAGGTCTGCCGGCGCGGCTTCGAGTGCCGGAAGACGGCCCTGAGGGGCGGCGGCGAGGGCAAGCTCTGCATCCCCGAGCCCGGCACCGAGTGCTGCGCCGACGCGACCATAGGCATCGTCGAGGACTGCACGCGCAGCAACGATCACGGGACCTGCTCCGGCACTCGGACCTGCCGGGGCGTGCTCGGTTGGGCGGCGTGCACCGCCATGGTGCCCGCGGAGGAGCGCTGCGACCAGATAGACAACGACTGCGACGGCGAGAGAGACGAAGGCCTCGAGCTGTGCATGTGCGGGGACGGCGTGTGCATGGGCGCCGGCGGGGAGGACCTCAAGACCTGCCCGCTCGACTGCGCGGCCTGCGGCGATGACTTCTGCTCTCCGGGCGAGGGGCCGGAGAAGTGCCCCGTGGACTGCTGTGGGGCCTGCGGCGACGGGCGCTGTGTCGGCTATGCCTGCGGCGAGGATCCGGAGAGCTGCCCCCAGGACTGCTCGACGGCGTGCGGGAACGCCGAGTGCGAGCGGGGCGAGAACCCCGTGCTCTGCCCCGAGGACTGCGACCTCTTCGAGTGCGGCGACGGCGTCTGTGACCCCCAGGACGGCGGCCCGGAGGACTGCCCCCAGGACTGCGAGGCGCACTGCGGGGACTGCGAGTGCGACCCGGCCGTCGAGAGCAACTTCACCTGCCCGATCGACTGCGCCGTCTGCGGGGACCACGCGTGCAGCCCCTGCGACAACACCGGCGAGGACCACGTCGACTGTCCGGAGGACTGCTGCGAGCCCGACTCGAAGGACCCCACCGACTCTGTCTGCGACGGCATGGACGGGGACTGCGACGACCAGACCGACGAGGGCTACCCCGAGAGCGACTGCCGGGTGGAGAACGACCACGGCTCCTGCCCGGGCACCATGAAGTGCCTCGAGGGTGAGGAGGAGGGCGCGAAGGTCGAGGTCTGCGTGGGCCCCGAGCCGGCGGCGGAGTCCTGCGACGGCTCGGACGAGGACTGCGACGGTGAGACCGACGAGGGCTTCGAGAACCTCGACGAGGACTCCATGGCCGACTGCGTTGACGACGACGACGACAACGACGGCGTGGTCGACCTCGAGGACAACTGCCCGCGTGACCGCAACAAGGAGCAGGAGGACCTCGACGGCGACGAGATGGGGGACGAGTGAGACGACGACGACGACGGCGACGGGAAGGAGGACCGGGTGGACAACTGCCCCAAGGCGGACAACCCCGACCAGCAGGACATTGACCGGGACGACACCGGGGACGCCTGCGACGTGGACATGGACGGCGACGGGCGGGTCAACGACCAGGACAACTGCCCGAGGGTGCCGAACGGGGACCAGCCGGACCTCGACCGCGACGGGCTCGGGGACGCCTGCGACGACGACGACGACGGGGACGAGGTCGACGACCGCTTGGACAACTGCCCGGCCCGGGCGAACCCGGACCAGCTCAACGCGGACGAGGACGCCTTCGGGGACGAGTGCGACGAGGACGACGACAACGACGGCGTCAAGGACGACGGCGACCTCTCGGGGGAGCCCGGCGACGGGCCCTGCACGGGAGGCGACCTGCACGGCTGCGACGACAACTGCCGCTTCGAGCCCAACGAGGACCAGGGCGACATCGACTCCGACTCCGTGGGGGACGTCTGCGACCCGGACATGGACGGGGACGGCGTCGCGAACGAGGAGGACAACTGCACGCGGGCGGCCAACGAGGACCAGGCCGACCTCGACGAGGACGGGGCGGGCGACGCCTGCGACCCGGACGACGACGGGGACACGATCCCGGACCTCGAGGACAACTGCCAGATGGAGAAGAACACCGACCAGGAGGACCTCGACGAGGACGGCGAGGGGGACGTCTGCGACGAGGACGACGACGGGGACGAGGTCGGCGACGAGGAGGACAACTGCCCGCGCACGGTCAACACGGAGCAGGTGGACACGGACACAGACGAGATCGGAGACGAGTGCGACCCGGACGACGACGGGGACGGGGTCTTGGACGCGGCGGACAACTGCTCCCTCGTGGCCAACCCAGGCCAGGAAGACCGGGACGGGGACACGGCCGGGGACGTGTGCGATCCGGACCGGGACGGCGACGGGGACCTCAATGGTGCCGACAACTGCCCCGACGTCGCGAACGAGGACCAGCTCGACACCGACACGGACGGGCGCGGGGACGAGTGTGACGGGGACGACGACGGGGACGGGGAGCCCGACGAGGAGGACAACTGCCGGCTGGTCGCGAACGCGGATCAGGAGGACCTCGACGAGGATGGTGAGGGGGACGCCTGCGACGATG
>CAZQPP010000417.1:0-7474 GCA_964594295.1 uncultured Myxococcales bacterium
CGTCGGCCACGCCGTCGCCGTCGTCGTCGCTGTCGCTGGCGTCGCCGGTGCTGTCGCCGTCCGTGTCGAGCTGGTTCGCGTTGACCACGAGCTGGCAGTTGTCCGAGCCGTCGAGCACGCCGTCGCCGTCGTCGTCGCTGTCGCAGGCGTCGCCGCCGCCGTCGCCGTCGGTGTCGGTCTGGGTCGCGTTGGCCTCGATGGGGCAGTTGTCCGAGCCGTCGGCGACGCCGTCGCCGTCGTCGTCGAGGTCGCAGACGTCGCCCTTGCCGTCGGAGTCGGTGTCGGTCTGGTCGGCGTTGGAGTCGAGCAGGCAGTTGTCGTTGACGTTGGGGATCCCGTCGCCGTCCTCGTCGCTGACGACCCCCGTGTTGAGCCCGAACCAGGTCGTGCCGTTGCAGGTGTAGAGCTTGTTGTCGGCCGTGTTGAAGTACTGCCGCCCGCTGATGCTCGCCTGGCATGCGGCGGGGTGCGTGGCGGAGGTCTCGAGGCGCAGGTTCCTGGCGGGCACGTTGCCGAGGTCGAGGGTGCCGCCGGTGATCGAGAGCCCGCCGCCCGCTACGAGCTGCCCGGTCATGGTGTCGCCGGAGGTCGCCACGAAGGCGTCATGCACGCCGGTGGCCAGCTTGGTCACCGTGACGGCGCCCACGGCCACCTTGTCGGCGTCGACACACCCGGTGCAGGAGAGGTCGGACGCGGAGTCCGCGCTTGCCGAGGATGTGGAGCGCTGGGCCTGCATGGTGAAGGGCGTGCTGATGATCTGCCTTCGCGCCAGCTCCGCCCCGCCGTCCACCGAGATGCCGGCCCACACGCTGGGGTAGGTCTGGAAGAAGCTGGCCGGCAGGGCGGTGACCGAGCCGATCGAGATCTTGAAGCGTCCGCTGCTCAGGGACACCGACGAGTGGATCTCGGTGTAGATCGCCGAAGAGGCGGTCCTGGTGCTGTATAGTCGAATGGTCAGCGAGACGGGGCCCGAGATGGCCTCGCCCGTGCTGGTGTTACTTAGGTAGCCGTGGAGCCCAAAGGTCTGCGGCACTGACTGGGCCTGAACCGGAGAGAGGAGAAGACAAAGCAGCCCGACAAACGTCGCGCGACCGATGACCCTGAGAATCGACATGGCTGGCCCTGAGAGTGGTGATAACCACCAACTGCAATCGGCAGCATAAGGGCGAGTTTTAGTGCCCGCCCCTTTTTTGTCGGTCCCCCATCTCAGGTCGGCGAAGGGTGGTATTGGGGCACGGGCACGGGCACGGGCACGGGAGGAGCGTGCAGGCGCTGTGCGCTGCACGCTTCTAGAGCACTCCCACCAACCAGATCCCCAGCCACACGTTTGCAGCGAGCAGGACGACCGCCGCCACCGTGTCGACCCAGACTCTCAGCGGAACGGGCGACTTGTCCGCCCGACCGCTGCGGAGCTGCGCGACCCCGTGGCGGAGCCAGTTGCGGTCCACCTCGGCCGAGTCCTCGGCGTCGAGCGCGGCGGCGGGCCCCGCCTCGGCATTCTCGCGGGCGTCCTCGCACTCGGCGCGGACCCGCTCGACGTCAGGCGAGGCGTCGAGGCGGGTCAGGAAGGCGAAGAGGTCGTCGGGGTCGTCGTGGTAGCGCATCGCGCTGTTGCAGGACGGGCACGGCGGGCTGCCGAGGTCGACCTGCTCCTCGCTGATGCGCGCGTGGAGGCCCTCGTCGACGGGCATGATCGTCGGGCGCCCCGCCTCGCACACCGGGCAGTGGTAGGGGGCGAGGAAGTCGAGGCAGCTGACACCCGGGATGACCGCCTTCTGCGAGGCGACACGGCGGGCGACCTCGGGGGGCACCATGGTGAGCCAGAGGCGCGCCCCCTGGCGCTGGAGCATGCTCGCGAGGAGCAACACGTCCTGCAGGGCGGACCCCGGCGATGCGCCCATGTCGGCGAGGTCCAGCGCGAGGTGCTTCCCCCTCAGCGCCGGCAGGACGTAGTGCCAGTACGGCCCGGGGCCGGTCGAGGGATCGACCTTCACGTAGGTCACGCCGCCGGCGTAGCCCACAACTCCGCAGTCCAGACGATGGCCCATCAGCCTACTCCAGCGCCGCCCGCTCCCGGCAGCTGACGCTCATGGCGTTTCCGCCACCTCGGTGGAGCACGACCTCGACGCGCCCGGCGATGGCCGTCTCGTGGTTGGCCAGCAAGGCCTCGGCGCGCTCCTGGAAGCCCTTCGTGAGCCCGAGCTCCGCGCCCAGCTCCATCACGCTCTGGACGGGCACGTCGTGGGCGGCCACGGCGACCGAGCACCCTTCGCCGCCCCGGAGCAGGGTGAAGAAGGGGCTGGTGTCGCTCAAAGCCTTCTCGTGCTTGGCGAGGAGCTGCCAGGACTCGCTCGGGATGCCGGCGGCGTCGGCCGCGGCGGCCATGGCGGCGAAGCCCTCCTCTCCCTGCGGCTGGGCGAAGCGCAGGCCGTCTGTGAGGGCGCCGCTGGGCTCGATGCGGGAGGTGAAGGCGTGGACCTCCTCCTTGCCGAGCAGGCGGGCGACCTCGCGCGCGAGCAGCACCGTGTCCCCGTCAGCGCCCCCTTCGGCGAACATGGCCAGGGCCAGCTCGAGCTCGTGCCTCGACCTCAAGGTCGCGTCGAAGGCCAGGCCGTCTTCGCCCTCGAGCTCCATCCCGAAGATCAGCGCCTCGTGAAGGAAACGGTGACCACGGACGAGGAAGCGTCTGAGCTGCTCTTCGGGCACCCCGCAGTACTCCATGAGGGAGGTAGCGAGGTGGGAGAAGGCCTTGCTGCCGCCGTCGGTGGTGATCAGGAGAGCCTGCCGGCGGCAGAAGATCGTCAGCTCGAGCGCCTTGTTGAGCTGCTCGCTGAAGGCCTGCACGAAGGGCGTAGACCGGTTGAAGGGGATCTCGAGGCCGCCGAGCATGACGCCGATACGGGCCGCTCCCTTGAAGAGGGCGTCGTAGCCGGGCTTCGCAGGGCTCATACCTTCCTCCCGGGCACGAAGGGCGGAGGACCGACCTGGAGCTGTGCCTTGAGCACGCCGCTGTACCAGACGAAGCGGTTCTTGCAGTGAGGGCACTCCATGCTCAAGACCTTGTCTCCCCACTGCTCCTCGAGCTTGCCGTCCCAGCCGGCCCACTGGCCGCAGTTGGGGCAATCGGTGCGATAGGCGAAGTCGAGGTGAGCCGCGGGGTCGTCAGCTGCCGGGACGACCTCGCCGCCGTCACCGGTGCCGACGAGCTTGAGCGTGACCGAGCCCATGTCGCCCTCGGGCTTGGCGATGTCTGTGACCTCCCAGCGGCCCCCGTCGTCCAGCGTCAGCACGCTGCCGACGCCGACCACGACGAAACCCTCGTCGCCCGGAAACAGCGTCGCGGTCATGCCCTGCTTCTCGGTGCCGTCGGGCAGGGCGAAGGTGTCCTGGCCCATGTTCCCCATGCCCACGTCCACCGAGCCGAGGCGACCCATGGTGGTCTCTTCTAAGACTACGATCACTTCTTCCCCCTTGCGGGTTGCAGGTCGGCTCGCACAGGCCAGGAGAGCCGCGAGGAGCAAGAGGCCTGGTGCGACGTTTCTCAATCCCCGATGTGGATGCGCTCGTAGAACTCCTTGAACTCGGAGATAGGCAGCTCCTCGACGTGGCGCGAGCGCCAGGGGTTCTGCAGGCTGACGGTCTTCTTCGCGAGGTCCACGCTCCGCACCGCGTAGGCGTGGTTGCCGATCACGTTCCTCTTGTTGGCGCGGGCCTTGAGATCGGGCACCTTGTCGAGCTGCATCACGTCGGCGGTGATGGGTTTCTTCCCCTCGAGCGCCCTGTGCATGACCTGTAGCAGGTCGTCGTCGGGGATCATCGTGCGGATGGTGTTTTCGGCCTTGCCCGTCAGGAGCTCGGAGGTGCCGGCGAGGTTGATGGACTTGCCGATGTTCCCGCCCGAGATCTTGTGGTAGCTGCCCGTTTCCTGGGCCAGGCGCTTCTCGATGAGGGCGGTCCAGAGCTCGTCGCCCTCGGCGGTGCTCTTGCCCACCTTGGCGTAGAGCGGCGTTCCACCTGCGTCGACGGGTAGGCGCGCGTCGATGGTGCGGGTGACCGGCTTTGGGTTCCCCCAATAGCCTTCCCGCAGGTAGAGAGTGACGTCGAAGGTGCCGTTGCCGTTGTCCTTGATGATGCGCGGGAGCTGCTCGGGGTTGGAGCGGGCAACGGCCGCGCAGGAGGCCATGAGGTAGCAGTCGCCCAGCGCACCCTGCCCCACGGTCTCGGGGTCGACCTTGATCTTGCCGGTCTCGTCGGTCAGGAAGGCCTTGCCTTTGGCGAAGTCCTTGTACTCGTTCTTGCCCTGGTGCGTGTCCCTGAGCTCGGGCAGGGGATCGTCCTGGGTCTTTCGCACCTTGGGCGCTTCGCCGGCTCCGTCGCCCTTGATGTGGACCTCCGGGCCCTCGGGCTCGGGCCTCGGGCCCCTGTGCACCCCAGTCGGTCCGTCGACATCCTTGAGCTTCAGGTCGAGCTGCTGGAGCAGGCCCTTGCGGTAGTCCTCGATCTTCTGGCAGGCCGCGCCGAGGTCGTCGGCCAGGGACTTCACCCGGATGTCGAAGTCCTTGGGGTATGGCTGGGCGCGGGAGGTCTGCCCGGCCTCGAGCATGATCTGGTTGTAGCGCTTCTCGAGGCCCGCAAAGCCGATCTCGTCGGCGAAGCCGTCGGGCAGGCCGAGCTTCGCGCGCAGGTCAGCCTTGTTTAGGTTCCCGAGGGTGTCGTAGAGGACCACGTGGAAGTCGGGCTTCGCGTGCAGCTTCACGCCGCCCGGGAGCTTCACGATCGTGCCCTCGATGAACTCGGTCGTGGCCTTGGTGCCGACCTGGAACTCGTGCCAGATGCCCGTCGACGGGTCGCGGGCGAGGATGTGGTGGCGCCTGTAGAACTCACGTGGAGCCTTGTAGTCGATGTTCTCGGCCCCGAAGGACTCCTCGAGGCGGTCCTTGAGCTTCTTCGCCACCGAGTCCGCGTCCGCCGCCGAGTCGAGGTCGAAGCGGCCGCGGGTCATGTCCTGCATCTCGCCGACGACCTTGTAGTTCTTCCTCTGGTTCTTCTCCAAGACGCCGGCGATGAAGCTGTCCTGGTCGAGATCGTCGGCCTTGAGGCCGGGTCGGTTGCCCTTGATGCCCGTGGCGGTGCGCGGCACGCCCACGTCGTCGGCGATCGAGTCGGCGATGCCCTGCATTCGCTGGTTGGTCGTCACCACGTCGTCGAAGAGCTGCTTCTGGGATCCCGGGCTGCCGGCGAGCTCGTCGGCGTGGTGGGCGAGCACGTTGTCCGCGCTTTGGGCCGCGCCCTTGCCGAAGACGCGCCTGACCGCCGGGCCGAAGGTCGTCCCGATGCTCTTGAAGAAGGCGCCGCCGCCGCCGCCGGCGACCGTGGCGAGGCCGGCGCGGAAGGTGGTCTTGGTGCCGACCTTGGTGAAGAAGGTCCCGAGGTCGCGGCTCCAGGTGTCCTCGCTGGCCAGCGCCCAGAAGAGGCCCTCGCCGACACCGCCGATGGAGCCGTCGATGGCGCCCTCGAGGCCTCCCGCGAGGATCTTCGAGCCCGCCTGGCCGAAGACCTTCTGTATGGACGGTCCGATGGACTTGGCCAGCGCCGTCTTGGAGAGGCCCTCCATCGCCTTGATCGCGGCGACGTTGCCCACCATGTACATGCCGGCTTCCACCGCGGCGCCTGCCGCGTCGACCATGGCCTCGGTGCTCGTCAGGTCGTAGCCTTCGCCTTCGACGGCCTTGGTGATGCCCACCTTCAGGGCCGCGGCCAGGACCATGGCCTCGGCGGCCACCGCCAGCTTGCCGCCGAGGGACGCCGCCAGGGCGGCGACGAAGGGGCCCGCCGTCCCCGCGGTCAGGATGGTCGCGGCGATGCCCACGATCGCGATGGCGATCTGGGCCGCCCACTGGGCCACCTTGCCCTTGGCCTCGCGGTACTCCGCGGTCATGCGAAGGGAGAACTGCTCGTCCCTCCGGAGCTTGGCGACCTCCTCCTGGCTCAGGTTCCCGTCGGCGTAGGCCTGGTTGAAGGTCGCCTGGTACTCGCGCCAGGCGTCGTCCGCGCTCCTGCCCTTGTAGGACACGCTGTCCATGATGGCGGTGCTGAGGCCGCCCCGCTCGCGCTCGAGCAGCTCCTTTGCCCTCTCGAGCTTCTCCTGCTCGCTCTGGGGCTCGCCGCGGATGAGGTCTTTTGCCTGCCAGTAGTCGCGGGTCTTGAGCTCCTTCTTGAGCAGCGCGTCGACGTCGCCGGCTACGTTCGCGCCCGCGCGCAGGTCCTTGCCGAAATTCTCGCAGATCTCGAAGACGAGCTCCTCGTCGGTGCCCGCCATCTTGGTGGCGAAGTCGAGGCGCATGCGGGCGTCGAACTGCCCCGTGGCCAGCGCCTGCTTGAAAATCTGGTACTGGGCGCTGGAGACGTCGCGCCTGACCGCCTCCATGATGTCCTTGTCCGTGATGACCGCGGACGCGATCCCCCGGGTGATGCAGCGGTCGATGATGTCGTAGAGCGCCCGCTCGTCCGTCCCTAGCCCGTCCACCGCGTTGCGGATGAGCGACGTGGCCGCGCCGGGGCCGCCCCGGAGCACGTCCACGGCGCGCCTGTAGTCCTTGGCGCTCAGGTCGCCCCGCATGATCCCGAGGATTCCGTCGGGGTCGAAGCGGCGGAGGAAGGAGCCCTCGTCATCGGTGAGACCGGCCAGCACCTGCCAGAGTCGCTCGTCGTCGGTGCCCATGCCCTTGCAGGCGGCCTTGATCTCGGCGAGAGGCGACATTCCGGTGCCGGGCTTCGCGAGGAGCACGGTCCGCCCGGGGTGCGACATGGCCGCGCCCCCGTACTTGGCGAGCTCCTTCTTCATCCACTTCTCGCGGTAGTCCGCGTCGAAGGCCAGCCGCTTCTGGTGGAGGATCTCGTCGGCCTCGATCTGGTCCTTGCCGGAGAGCTCCCGGTCGAGCATGAGGTCGATGTTCTTCGGCAGGCGCTGGAACTCGGACTGGTTGAGGTCGCGCAGGGCCTGCATGAGGGCGGCCTCGTCGGTGCCCCAGCCCTTCATCGCGATCTCGACGCGGTCCACGTTGGTCAGCTTGCCGCGGAGCATGCGCTGGCAGCGCAGCCAGTCCGAGGCGTTGAGGTCGCGCCTGATCTTGTTCAGGAGCTTGGGCTGCTGGAGCACGAAGCGCTTCTCGTGGTCCGGCGCGGTCTCGAGGGCCTGCCAGATGGCCTTCTCGTCGGTGCCCCACCCCTCGACGGCGCGGCGCAGCTTGCCCGCGAGCTTGCCCTGGCCACGCAGGTAGGCCTGCACGAGCTTCCAGTCGGTGTCGTTCAGCTCGGAGCGCAACCGGGCGACGAGCTTGGCGTCCCGCTTGAGCTGGTTGATCTCGGACTGGCTCGCCCGGTCGAGGGCGTGGAAGATGGTGGCCTCGTCGGTGCCCCAGCCGGCGACGGCCTCCTTCATCTTGTCGCGCAGGCTGAGCTGGCCGTAGCTCAG
>CAZQPP010000418.1:0-7447 GCA_964594295.1 uncultured Myxococcales bacterium
CCTGTCCGTCCGTAGGGCTCTCAGATCGACTCGAACGCATTCCGTCTGTTTGCGCGCTGGTTGCATCCTGGCCGGCTATGATGATGGGTGCGCAGAAGTCAGACCGTATTCAACGTAAGTGGCAGCCGCATACGGTGCTGCACGGCCGAGGCGACACCCTGGCCGACATCCCTGCCAGCCAACAAGTCCTCATGCCGCCGCAGGCGTGGGGCCACAGTTTCATCTACCTGCCCGACAAGAACAGTCTGATGGTGCAAACCGGGGGCGTGCAGTTGCACAGCGACGACCTCGGGGCGACCTGGACCAAGATGAGGTGCTCTCCGCCCCGTCGCTTCTTCACCTACCTTGGCAACGGCAAAGTGCTGGCGCGAGCATTGACGATAGGGAAAAGACTGGCAAGCGATGATTACGGCGAAACGTGGCGGCCCTTCGCTCCCGTGCCGCCAGTGCCGGGGCTGAAGCTTGTTTTCTCAATGGGGTCCGATCTGGTGGACAGGGACCCGGCCTCGGGCAGCGTCGTTCGACTGGCGGAATCCGTCGATAGACACATCCGCTTCAGCACGGATGGCGGGCTCACTTGGCCCACGATCATCAAGGCACCGTGGAGCGCCGAGACAGTGCTCGTCCGAGACACAGGTGTCGCCCTCGCGGCCGAGGCGGCGGCACGCCCCGGTATCCGTGCAGTACAACGCGTTGGCGCAATGGTCGTTCGACGTGCAGGGTGTGCCAGGGATGCTCGATGGTAGGAGGCACCGGGGCGGGGCGTAGCCGGTGTTGCGGCGGAGGCCCGGAGCGCAGTCCGAGTCGAAGGCGCATGCAGCGCCGGAGTCTCCGGGCGGCCGGCACTGCGGCGGGTCGTGGGCGGCGTTGCAGCGCAGAGCCGTCTCACAGTCGGCCTCGAAAGCGCACGGCTCGCCGGACCTGCCCGGCGGGAGGCACACGGGCGGGTCCAGGGCCGCGTTGCAGACCAAGCCCGAGATGCAGGGTGTCGTGTAGGCGCAGCTCTCGCCTTCGAGCGCGTCGTGCACGCATCGCCCAACGGAGCTGCAGTGGTGGTCGGCGGCACAGTCAAGGTCGCGTGCGCAGGCGTCCCCAGCGGCGCCCGGTGCCTGGCAGGCCATCCGTGTGGTACTCGCGTTGCAGACCAGGCCCCTCCCACAGTGCAGATCTTCTTTGCAGATGTCACCGGCTTGCCCGAGGAGGCGGCACGCACCTGTGACGCAGACGAGGTCGAGGTCCAGGCGGCAGTGCCTTTCTCCTCCGCAGGTCGCGCCGGCTTGCTCCGCGGGCGGCTGGCACGTCCCGAAGAGCTCGTGGCAGACCAGGTCCGCTTCGCAGCCGTGGCGCACGCAGCCCTCGCCTTCGCCGGCCGCGCCGCCCGCACGGGTCTTCGGGAGAGCCGTCGAAGCAATGCCCCTGCGCACAGTAGATCCCTGCCGCGCAGTGTCCGTCTTCGGCGCACTCGGCCCTTTCGACCCCCAGGGCCGTGCATACTCCCTTTGTGGGATGGCAGCAGGCGCCGTCGCGGCAGTCGGCGTCCTTGGCGCAGGCCGGCCTCGTGCAGCTCCCCTCGCAGGCGCAGAGCCCCTCGTCGCAGGACCACCCCTCGGGGCAGACTCCGCACTCGCCCCCGCACCCGTCGGGCCCGCAGTTGCGGCCCTGGCATTGGGGCGCGCATCGGCACTCGCCGGCAATGCAGGAGAGGCCTTCCGCGCATTCGCCGCAGCTCCCGCCGCATCCGTCGTCGCCGCACTCACGGTCGTCGCAGCGGGGCGCACAGGTCTCTTGGCAGACCCCGCCGCCGCAGTAGGGCTTGTCGCCGGCGCACTCCCCACAGGAGCCTCCGCACCCGTCGTCGCCGCAGGTCCGAGCTTGGCACTCGGGAGTGCATGCGTCCGTCGGGGCGTCGGACGTGGTCTCCGGCGCCGCATCGGGCGAAGCCGTCGTTCCCGGGTCGGCGGCGGGCCGGACGTCGCTCTCACCCAGCCTGGGGGGGCGGTGGATTCCGGTGAGGCGACAGGCTCACGGAAGAGTCTTTGCGATGCGTTCTTTGGGAAGCGCCGCAAACAACGACGTCAGCAGCAACAAGACGGAGATGGGAGTGGTGCTCGTACTCGCGCCAAGGCGCCCGCCGTTGCACCCCGAGGCAGCCTGGGGCTGGCCGGCGTCGCCAGAATCCGGGTAGGTTCCGGGTTGTTCCGGGACACATCCGCTTACGGGATCGTGAACGCACCATGCATTGAACGTGTCGCAGTCGGGGACGTCCCTGCACTCGTAGTCGCACGAGTCGAGCGTACAAGGGTCGTCGTCGTTGCAGTCCATTGCCGTGCCGGGGATGGTCACGCAACCGACTCCTTCCTCACACTCCTGGGCGTCAAAGCACTGAGGTTGATCCTTGCAGTGCGTGCCGATGCAGTAGCTGAAGAGGCACCGGTCGTGCTCAGTGCAGGGGTCGCCGTCGTCGCAAGGGGGACCTCCCACTGCGGGCGGGCATCCCGGGTATCCCTGGCAGAAGCCATCGCGACACGAGAGGCAATGGTCGATGCAAGGATTGCCTGTCTTGCAGTTCTTCGGTCTGCCAACGCAGCGCCCGGAGGAACACTTGTCGTTCGTCGTGCAGTCATCGCCGTCATCGCACGGACCCGAGATCGGGTCTTCCATGCATTCGCCATCGACGCATTCGCCGATGGTGCACTCGTTGTCCTCACCACAGTGGGCGCCGCGAGGAGCGAGATGTTCGAGGCATTCACCGCTTTCCGGATCGCAAGCCGTCCACCGGCACGGGCCATCCTCAGAGGTGTCGCACACGATTGCTAGGTCTGGCTCGGGGACACATCGCCAGTGCTCTTCCCCTGTCTTGCGCTTGCATGTCCACGGACCGGTGCAGGCGTCACCTAGGCCGGCGCAATCGTCATCGACGCAGCAACGCTCGGGAGGTGCTGCCTCGCACGCGCCCGCATCGGGCCTGTCGTCGGCCGAGGCTGGGGGAGCCGACAAGAATGCGCCCGTCAGCATCAGGCACACCACGACGGGGCGCCGCCAGAGAGAGCAACTGGTTTCGCGGGTGTTGGTCACAGTAGCCGCCTCAGTCCTGGTCTGGAATCATACCGTCGCCGCATAGACGCAGCCAGTGGGCGCGTCCGGTCGCTCAGGTGGCGCTGAATCCGAGAAGCCACAAGGACGGACACCGGATGTGCTTTGCGGGATGCTGGGCGTTACTGCCGGCGAGACGACGCGTTGCAGTGCGTCGCCAGCCAGCACGGCGATAGCACTCGTGGCGACGAGGGCGAGGGCGGCGCCGGCGGTCCCGTTGCTTGTCGGCACTTGAGAAGGCGTTGTTGGTGTGGGCTCTGGTGTTGGGAGGTGTTGGTCAGTAGGGCGGCTCGTCGTCCTTCTCGGTAGGGGTCCCTGTTTCGGGAGGTGATGGCGTGCCCGTGTCGTCGGTCAGCTCAGTCGAAGGGCCGTTATTCCTGTTTGAGGGCGGCGCGAACGACCATGGTTGTCCAGGCCAGGGAAGACAGCACCAGAATGAGGTGCATCGCTTCGTTGAGGACCCAGTTCAGTCTGGCAAGGGAGTGGAGCGCAGAGGCCACCACGAGCAGAAGGAGCAGAATGAGCCAGATTTTGCTTGGGCCAAGTGCTAGCCGGCGCCATGCTGCTATCGAAAAGCTCCATCCGATTCCGAGACCAAGCAACCCGGGCAGGAAGAGCGCGTAGGAGTACCAGAGGAAGCGCTCGATGTCGGGACCGGGATCTGCTGTCAGCATCCCAGCGGCGAAAAGCAGGCTGCCAGTGACCGCAAGCAGGCGAGCTCGACGTGCAGTGCGGGTTTCTGGTTTCTCGAGGTGGAGAGCGATCATGTCCTGTAACCGGGTCGATGATGGGGATGGTCAACGGAAGACGTAAAGGCTGCCAGGGGCGTGGCCTTCGTGCACATCTGGCATGATCATGACGTAGGAACGGACCGTGACCTAGGAGCCACATCTCGAGGGCATGATCTGACGAGGTCAGCCGCCAAGTTGCAGTGGGAGAGCTTGGGACCTTCGCTCCCAGGATCCGTGCGCTCAGAATGTCGGCTGCAGCGCGTTGTTAGGGCCGGATTTTTCACGACTTTTTGTTTCTTGGTTCCAGCTTTCCCCTTGGGCCTTCGTGAGAGTGATCGTGCCTGGGGATTGGTCCCTGGTCGGTGCGGTTCCCGTGGGTGTCATCTCTTCCGGTGGCCGCCACCTGTTGACCTCGTGAGCGGGCGCGCGCTTTCTCGGAGTTTTTTTTTGGGCGCGGGGTGCGGTACTGTCATGGCTCGTGCTAGTGGGTTCGGTCCAGCCAGGTGAAAATGAATGATCAAGAAGCCTGTCCACATCGCTCTGATGTTCCTCTCACTCGTTCTCGTCGCAGCGACGGGTTGCTCTGACAGCGGCGAAGACAAAGGCAGCTCCTGCAGCGACTGGAGCGTCACGTGCGTGGACCAGCTGCCTGCTGACAAGAAGCTCGACGAGCTATCGTCTGGTGAGCAAAGCTGCCTCTGCAACTGGTACGCGATTCAGATGCTCGGCGCTGCCGAAACCGAGTGTGCGGCTGAGGGCGAGAAGAGCAACAGCGCCGTGCCGGGCTTGATCAAAGCATGCTCCGATCCGACGGAGCCTCACCTGCCCTGTCCGGTGCAAGACCTGATGGCCTGTGTGAGGGCCTACGTGTCCTCGCCTTGCGAGGCGGCGGATGCGGCGGCGTGCCAATCGCTCGGCGATTGCGTCCGGGCGACGCAGCCAGCTACGAACGACTTGTCCGACCTTTTGTGCGCGGACTCGCAGCAGCCATGCTGGTCCGGCAGCACGAACCATGGAGAGGCCGACTTCCCCCGTTGCGTGGATGAGTACTACTTCTTCTATTACACCTGCGGTTACTGTAGCAACGCGCACGTGGAAGGGAACGCCAACTGCAGGAAGAAGTACCCCGATTGCAGCGACTGCTTGATTCAACTGCCCGCTGGCTATTACTGACGCTGAGAGTAGCTCGACACTGCCGTCAGAGAACAAGACAGGCCTCTCGGGATAGGGCGCCTCCCCGATGTACTGATACGGGCCGTGTTGCGGCTTGTCTGTGTGTTTCTTCCGAAAGATCAGTGCGAGTGGCTTCTCAATGTCGGCACTTTCTGGGGATGAAGCTAGATCTTCGTCGAGCGTCTCGATTGCGTAGTACTAGCCCGTTTGCCCGACAGCATCGGTGCCGCGGGGAGAGCTGCGACGACGACGAAGAAGCCAGCGAAGCGGCACTTGGATCGTGGCGGCGAGAGGCATCCCCGTGGCGTTTGGCAATGTGAAGCTGCGGGAGCAACCGCGAGCAAGGGTGGGCGAGGGCTTGACGGTTAAAGCTAAGCCGCGGAGGGAGACAGTGATCTGATCGAGCTCGCCCCAGAGATCGAGTGGGAGATCTCACGACCTTCACCTCCAGGATCCCTTGCCTCTCGACGTCGGCTTCAGCGCCTTGTCCGCCGGCCGGGTTTTGCGTGTTAAGTTACGTTGTTCCGCGCGCGTCGTTGGCGTCGCGACACCTTCCACTGCTCGTGTTGTCGTTGGTCCTCTGGGAGCACGAGGTTCGTTCCGAATGCGACGGTGGAACGGGTGCGTGGCCGTGGCGAAGCCACAGCCTTCTTCCTCGGGCCTCCGGAGTAACTTTCCGGTTGTCGTTGGGGGGAGGGACCGAAGACAGACGACGATGGCGAGTTCCGTCTCCGGGGCGTTGACGACCGAAACGATGATCGGCTAGGGCGACTACATGTCCGCGAACCAGACTCCCCTTCGGCTGTACGAGTTCGGCCCCACACGTGCCGCACGGTGCCGTTGGCTGCTTCAGGAGCTTGAACTGCCGTATGAGTGCATCGAGGTGGACTTGCGCCGTGAAGAACATCGGGAGCCGTGGTTCTTGGAGCTGAACCCGAACGGGAAGGTCCCCGTTCTTGTGGACGGAGACCTGATCCTGTTCGAGTCAGCGGCCATCTGTCTTCACTTGGGGGACCGTTTTCCAGAGCGTGGTCTCGTGCCGAGGCCTGGAACACCGGAGCGGTCGCTACATGACCAGTGGTTGTTCTTCTGCGCGTCGGAGTTGGAGCAACCGCTGTGGCGGATTCGGCGGCATGAAGTGCTCTACCCGGAGCATCGCCGGGTGCCGGCAGATGTGCCGGTAGCGAAGGAGGACTTCGCTGAGGCAGCCCGAGTATTGGAGGCGGCGTTGGAGGGGCGCAGGTACTTGGTGGGGGACAGCTTCACGGCGGCGGACATTGTGGCTGCGCACACGCTGTTCTGGTCGACATGGCACAACTTGCTTGATGGCTTCCCCGCGTTGCAGGCATGGCTGAAGGTGCAGTTGGCGCGGCAGGCCTGTCCCGCCGCATTGCGGGACTGTTGAGGAGACGGAGGTGGTGGTGCCAGGAGAGGTTGTCCTGTGACGCGGTGCAGCGATGGGGAAGGCTCGTCTCGGAGCCTGCCAGCGCCCGAATGCTCGGAAGACAAGGGAGAGCTCGGGCAGTTGGGCGCTCGGGGCGAGCGAAGGGCCATGTTGTGGCAGGTCGACAGGGGAGTGAGTCGGCGAGGAGTCATAGGTGCCGGTCTGGTTCTTGGCGTTGGGCTCTTGTGCGCGTTGGTCTTGCACGGCTGGGCGAGTGCCAATGACGTGCTGAGCTGTACGGGGAGTGGCATTGGCGGCGCGCTGTGTGGCGTGGGGATAGTCGCGGTCTACATCGGGTGCTCGACGTTTGTGGGCGTGGCCGGCGTGGTTGCTGCTGTCATTCTGTGGCGGTCCAGGAAACGCAAGTAGCATCGGGACGCTATCTGTCGAAGTGGAGCGCGTCGGCCATCTACAACATGCTCAGGAACACGGCGTACATTGGGAAGGCAGCGTTTGGAAAGACGGAGAAGGTGGAACCTGGGTTTGGGGGGTATGGGCACGGAGGTCGGCCGAATCCTCAAGGCGCAAGGGGACTTATGCAGCAGAGGCCGTAGAGGCTGTTTGCCTACGCCTTTTCGGCGACTTCGCGTATGTCCAGAACAGGCCTAGGCAGCGGAATCGCTAGCTTTTTCAGGATGTCGCGCACCGCTGGGGTGGGCTCGTTCCGCTCGAAGAATAGGTGAGAATGGGTGCGGTACTCCGTCGCCTGAAGTCGGTTCAGCTCGAACCGGAGCATCGGCCACGTCCGCCCCGTCTCCCGCTCCGCCACCCGTTCCAGCAGCAGTGCGAGCACGCAGATCTTCACGTGCGCCTCGATCCGCCGCGGCAGCCAGTGCCACATCGGCGTCATCTGCACCTGCGTCCGCTTCAGAGTGCGGAAGCAGCGCTCGATCACCAGCAGTCCCTTGTACGCCGTTGCCGCGTCGTCCAAGCTCAACGTGTCGTCGTTCGTTGCTAGTTCCGGAAATTCTGGCCGGTCCCATTCCGGAAATTCTGGCCGCTTTTC
>CAZQPP010000419.1:0-7403 GCA_964594295.1 uncultured Myxococcales bacterium
CGACGCCGTGGCCTCCATGCTCTACCTCGACTACAGCCGCGAAGAGGGGCAGTGGTCCCCCAACGAGCACGGCGGCAAGGAGCACCTTGAGGCCAAAGAGCTTCTCGAGCATGTCAACGCGGTGGTCGCCGAGGAGGCGCCGTGGGCTTTCACGGTGGCCGAGGAGTCCACCGCCTGGAGCGGCGTCACAAGCCCGACCCACGACGGTGGCCTCGGCTTCACCTTCAAGTGGAACATGGGCTGGATGCACGACACCCTGTCCTACTTCCAGCACGACCCCGTGCACCGGCCCTGGCACCACAACCGGCTCACCTTCGCGATGCTCTACGAGCACACCGAGGCCTTCTTGAACCCCCTGTCCCACGACGAGGTGGTCCACGGAAAGGGCTCGCTGCTCAACAAGATGCCCGGCGACGACTGGCAGCGCTTCGCCAACCTCAGGACTCTCTTCGCCTACCAGGCGACCCGCCCCGGCAAGCAGCTCCTCTTCATGGGCTCCGAGCTCGCGCCGTGGGAGGAGTGGAACCACGACCACGGCCTCAACTGGAAGCTCCTCGAGGATCCGAAGCGCGCGGGCCTGAAGCGCTACCTGTCGGACCTGAACAGGATCTACCGCGAGACCCCGCCTTTCTGGCGACGCGACCGTGAAGGCGACGGCTTCCGCTGGATCGACTGCAACGACGAAGACCAGTCGGTCATCTCCTACCTGCGCTGGGACGGAGAGGACCACGTGGCCGTCATCTTGAACCTCACCCCGGTCGTGCGCCACGCGTACCGCGTCGGCGTGCCGCGGCCCGGGACCTACCGGCCCATGCTGTGCAGCGACGCGGCCGGCTACGGCGGAAGCGGAACACTCTGCCCGGACCGCCTGCACACCGACCCACTCCCCTTCCACGAGCAGCCCTGCTCCATCGAGCTGAGCCTCCCGGCCCTGTCCGCCGTGCTCCTGACACCGGAGCTCTGACCTTGTGCTCCTCTGCGCTCCACGAGCTGGCCAGGCGAGCCGGCATCCTCGAGGGCTACGAAGCCGCGGGCGGAGCCGGCTGGCAGCACACCACGGACGAGGCCCGCCGGGGCATCCTGGCGGCCATGGCCATGCCGGCCTCAACCGACGAGGAGGCCGGCGCTACCCTCGCGGCGCTCGAAGCAGAAGAACGCGACGAGCTGCTCTCGCCCACACGTCTGCTGCGCCCTGACGTCTCCGAGCCGCTGCTCCTGCGAGGCGGCCTCGAGGTCGGCGAGGGGGTGGCCCTCGAAGGTCGGGTGCTCACCGAGTCGGGCGCGCTCACCGCGGTGACGGGCGAAGGCAGCGTCAGCGCCGATCGCTCCGTGGACGGAGTCTCCTTGCCTGCGCTGCCGGCGGGCATCCACCGCCTCGACCTGGAGATCCGAGCCGCCGGGCGCAGCTTCACCTGCGGGCAGCGCCTGCTCGTCGCGCCGCCGCGATGCCTGACACCGGCGGATCTCTGCGGCGACCGCCGCCTCTTCGGCATCTGGGCGAACCTCTACAGCGTACGGAGCGAGCGCGGCGCCGGCGTCGGCGACCTGGGCGAGCTCTCCCGCCTGTGCACCTGGGCCGGCAGCCACGGGGCCTCCTTCCTCGGCGTGAACCCGCTGCACGCGCTGCGAAACCGCGGCGCGGACATCAGCCCCTACGGCCCGGTCTCGCGGCTCTTCGAGAACCCCCTCTACCTCGACATCTTCGCCGTGCCCGAGCTAGACGGGTGCGACGAGGCCCGCGGCCTGCTGGACGCGGCGCAGCGCCTCGGCCTGCTGCGACGCCTGCGCGCCGCCGATCGCCTGGACCACGAGGCGATCACGGACCTCCAGCGCCCCGTGCTCGAGGCCCTGCACCGCCGCTTCCGGGAGAGCGCGGATGAGACCGACACGCCACGAGCGCGCGCCTACCAGGGTTTCTGCGAAGAGCGAGGCTCCCTGCTGCAGGACTACGCGACCTTCTGCGCGCTCTGTGATCACCGGCGCTCCGAGGGCGACGTCGAGGACTTCCGGCAGTGGCCCTCGGGACTCCGCGACCCACGCTCCCCCGCGGTGGAGCGTTTCCGAGAGGAGAAAGCGGATCTCGTCTACCTGCACCAGTGGATCCAGTTCGAGCTGAACCGCCAGCTCGAGGCCTGCCAGCACGCCGCCAGCGACGCCGGCATGCCTCTCGGGCTCTACCAGGACCTGGCCGTCGGCACGCTCGCTTCGGGCTTCGACGCGTGGGCCTTTCAAGGGCTCTTCCTCGACAGCCTCTCCATGGGCGCACCCCCGGACGCGTACTCCTCGCAAGGGCAGGACTGGGGCCTCCCGCCCCTCGACCCGCGCCGCCTCAGCGCGGACGGCTTCCGCTACTTCCGGCAGCTCATTCGGGCCGGCCTGCGCCACGGCGGCATGCTGCGAATCGACCACATCCTCGGCCTCGCCCGCCAGTACTGGATACCCGCCGGCTGCTCACCCAAGGACGGCGCCTACGTCGTTTTCCCGACGGACGAGCTCTTCGCGGTGCTCGCTCTCGAGAGCCATCACAACAGGGCGGTCATCGTCGGCGAGGACCTCGGCACGGTGCCGCCGGGTCTCAGGGAGCAGATGGCCGAGGCCGGCATCCTCTCCTCCCAGGTCTTCGTCTTCGAGCGCGGCTGCTTCGGCGAATTCCACCCCGCCCGGGACTACTCCGATCGCGCCCTCGTCACCGCCAACACCCACGACTTCCCCCCGCTCTGCGGCTACGCCGAAGGCCGGGACCTGCACATTCGGCGCGCGACGGGAGCCGTCGAGAGCGACGACGAGCTCCGCGGGGCCCTCGAGCAGCGGGGCCACGACATGTCCGCCATCGCCGGGCGTCTCCGCGAGGACGCTCTCCTCGCGCCTTCATCGGACTGCCCTCCGGCCGAGGACCTCATCGAGCCAGTGCACGCCTTCCTCGCGCGCACGCCCGCACCCCTGGTCGGCCTCTCTCTCGACGACCTCTGCGCCGAGCGCGAGCCGGTCAACGTCCCCGGAGTCCCCGTCGACCTCCACCCGAGCTGGACCCGCCGCATGGGCATGTCCGTAGACGAGCTGATGGAGGACCGGCGGGTCGAGGCCCGCCTCGCTCCGATGGGAGAGCGCCGCCACCATAGCTGACGGCCGGTCGCACGGGGACAGTCCCGTTTCGATTCGGGGACAGTCCCGTTTCGATTTCGATTCTTTCGAGTCCCGTTTCGATTTCCTAGCTGACGGCTGGCGCGCCGCGAGGCGGGCCGGCGGGCTCGCTGCGCTTGTCCGCCTTGACAATCAACCGACTGGTAGTTAGAAAACCCGCGCACCGCGAGACAACAACAAGGCGTTTCGCTTGGGAGACGCCTGTCCCGCCAACTCTGAATCAGGGGATTCCGCCATGCGCCTGACCCTTCTTGCCCTCCGCGTCGGCCGCCTGTGCTCGGCCGTTGCCGCGCTCACCCTGTGCCTGGGGCTCTCGGCCTGCGGCACTGACGACAGCTCCACCGGCGGAAGCCCCGAGGAAGAAGCGACCCCGGCGGAGACCGAGACCCCTACCGGCACCGAACCCGGAGCCGAGACCCCTGAGACAAGTACCCCGGGGACAGAGACACCAGGGCCCACGCCGAGCACGCCGGGCCCGGGAACGACCACGCCCGGCACGCCCAATCCCGGCAGCCCGGACCCTGAAACCGGCACCCCGACCCCTGATCCGGAGAACCCGACCCCCGATCCGGAGAACCCGACCCCCGATCCGGAGAACCCGACCCCCGATACCGGCACCCCCGTCTCGGGCCCCATGCCCACCTTCACCCGGGTCACCCTCTTCGACAACCTCCCCGGCGCCGCATGGCTCACCCCCACGGACCTCGACGAGGACGGCTTCGACGAGCTGCTCCTGACCACCCTCAGCGAGGGCATCGACTTCACGAGCATGCCCCCGCTTGGCAACGGCGGCGCGTGGGTACTCTCTCGTGACGGCGGCCCGCCCACCGACGGCTCCGGCCACGGCACCTGGACGGCCGAGCGCGCCTTCGACCCCTCGGCCGGTATCGGCTTCCCCAATCGCTCTACGGTCATGGACGTCGACAACGACGGCGTCGACGACTGGGTGGTCGCCGCCGGTTTCGTCGCCAAGCCCACCGGCAAGATCGTGTGGATGAAGGGCAGCGTGCAGCAAGGCACCCTGAGCTTCGCCGGTGCGCCCCGGGAGATCCCGGTCCGCGACCCCGAGCGCTGGTACCACGAGGTCATGCCGGTCGACCTCGACAACGACGGGGATCTCGACTTCGTCACCACGAACAACAACACCCGCACCCAGCTGCTCGGCGGCCTCGCCCTCGGAACCAGCCAGGTCGAGTGGTTCGAGAACCAGGGCGTCGCCGGCCAGGCGCTCTTCGAAGCCCACACCATCGCCGAGGCCGGCGGCTCCCTCTTCGACATGCACGATCTCGACGCCGACGGTGACGAGGACATCCTGCTGCCCCAGTTCTTCGGCGGCGCCTCCCTGGTCTGGCTCGAGAACCCCGGCAACCCCAAGGACGCCTGGACCGAGCACCTCATCGACGACAGCACCGGCCGCGGCTTCATCGCCGAGGTCGTGGATCTCGAAGGCGACGGTGACCTCGAGATCGTCTACGGCGACCACGACCACCAGGCCGCGGCGGCCCCCGACGAGAAGATCATGGGCATCTACTGGTGGGACCTGCCCGCCCCCGGGGAGATTCACGGCCTGGCTGACTGGAGCGCCACGAAGCACGTGCTTCACGAGGGCTTCCACGTCACCCAGAGCGATCCCAACCAATACGGCGCCCCCGGCGTCCTCCGCCTCGGCGACATCGACCAGGACGGCGACCTCGACGTCAGCGTCTCCGGCGACGGGGACGAGGGGCTCTACCTCTTCGTGCAGCACGCCCCGGAGACCTTCGAGATGATGACCATCGACACGGGCCACGAGTCCTCCGGCGACCACGTGATGATGGACCTCGACGGTGACGGCGACATGGACTACGTCTGGGCCGTGTTCGGCCCGGCCGGCATGTCGATACAGTCCTACGTCTACGCCTTCCTGCAGGGCCCCCCAGTCATGCCCCCCGACCCCGACACAGACGGAGAAGGCGAAGGCTCCGACCCCAGCGACACCCCCGCCGGTGACACCCCCTTCGAGCAGGGCCCACACACCTGGACGCGCGTGCCGACGACCCTCAACTCCCTGGCCTCGGCACCCTTCCCGAGCACCTTCGACGTCGTCTCCTTCATCCCCGACACGCCGGGCGCCCACCCCGTCCTCATCTTCCACGACGGCTTCAACCTCTCCGGCGAGCTCTACCACTCCTACGGCGAGCACCTCGCCTCCTGGGGCTTCGTCGCCGTCATCGCCGACATGCCCGCCACCATGCTCGAGCAACGCACCCACATCGGCCTCAGCGACCGCATGATCGAGGTCATGGACTGGGTAGAGCTACTCGGCGCCGACCCAAACGGCCCCCTCGCCGGCCGCGCCGACTCCACCCGCATGGCCCTCGCCGGCCACTCCCTCGGAGGCAAGATCGCCATCCTAACCGCCACGCGCGATCCCCGCCCCATCGCCATCTACACCCTCGACGCGGTCGACAGCCTGCCCCCCTTCTCCTTCGCCAACCCCGCGGACAACCCCTCCGTCACCCCCGAGCTGATGGACCAGGTCTCCGTCCCCCTCGTGCTCGTCGGCGAGACCACCAACTCCGAGGGCTTCACCCCCTGCGCCCCAGCCGCCGAGAACTTCGAGCAGTACTTCAACGCCGCCACCGGCCCCACCCTCATGATCGAGGTCCTCGGCGCCAGCCACATGTCCTTCCTCGACAACCCCAACTGCGGCCTCACCTGCAGCGCCTGCCCCGCCGGCACAGACGACCCCGCAGAGACCCTCACCCTCGCCCGCGGCCTCATGGTCGCCTTCCTGAAGGGCGAGCTCGAGGAGGACACCTCCTTCGACACCTACCTCGTGGGCGACGCCATGCAGCAGAAGATCGCCGCGGGCATCGTCACCATGCAGGCGAAGAACGGGTTCTGAGCGCGGACCGGCAGTCCGGGCTCCACACAGCTACCCACCTCTGACCGGCCGAGGCCGAAGCGCCGAGGTTTGAGCGCGTTGCACCAGCGCACGGGCCGCGCTATGCCTTGTACAGAAGCATCAAAGGGGAGGCTTCACCCGCTACGAGGAGGAAGTGATCGAGGAAGCTACTCGCTTCTGCCCTCTCTGCGGCGATGCCACAGACGATCCGGTCTGCGATAGAGACGGCGTCCCGACCCTTCGAAAGGACGTCCTCGATCATGCCGAGCGCGACCCTGCCGTAGGCAAGGTCTTCTCCGGCCGTTATCGAATAGAGAAACGCCTCGGTGAAGGCGGATTCGGGCGTGTCTACCTCGCCACCCAGCTCAACATGCGACGCAGCGTGGCCCTCAAGACACTGCACCCGCAGCTGGTCAGCGACCGCCGGCACCTGCAACGCTTCTACCGCGAGGCCCAGTCAGCCAGCCGCCTGACGAGCGCCCACGTGGTACGCATCTACGACTTCGGCGTCGACGAGGACACGGCGACCCCCTACATCGCCATGGAGCACCTGAAGGGCCGCCCCCTCCTCGACGCCATCGCCTGCGAGGCACCCTTCCCGATCCACCGGGCCGTGAGAACAGCCCTCCACGTCGCCCGCGCCCTCGCCGAGGCCGGTCAGGAGGGCATCGTCCACCGCGACCTCAAGCCCGACAACGTCTTCCTCGTCGACACGGCCACCGGCGAGGAGCACATCAAGGTCATGGACTTCGGCATCGCCAAAGTAGTCCACTCGGACTCCGACAGCGGCCCGAGCCTCACCGACACCGGCATGGCCATCGGCACCCCCCGCTACATGGCCCCCGAGCAGGTCAGCACCCAGCCCATCGACCCCCGCTGCGACCTCTACGCCCTCGGCTGCGTCCTCCACCACATGCTCACCGGCCGTGCCCCCTACGAGCACGAAGACCGCGTGGCCGTGATGATGATGCAGCTCAACAACCCGGTCCCATCCCTCCCAGACCCCCTCCCCGCGGGCGAGCCCGTCCCCCAGGCCCTGCGCGTCCTCCACCGCGCCCTCCTCGAGAAGCGCCCCGAGCAGCGCCCCTCGGACGCCAACGTCGTCGTCTCCATCCTCACCGCGATCGACCGCAATGAGCCTATCGACGCCGCCGCCGCGATCCTCTCGGCGAGGATGGCCGAGATGCCCGAGGTCGACGCCCTCGCCGAGACCGAAGGCGTCATCCCACTCACCCCGGCCGACGCCTCCCTCGAGCCACACCCGCAAGAAGAGGCCGAGACGCGCGCAGCCGTAGCTCCGACTCCCGCTCCGGCGCCCGAGGCCCCCCTGCCCCCGACACCGACCCCGTCCCCGTCCCCGTCCCCGTCCCCGGAC
>CAZQPP010000420.1:0-7389 GCA_964594295.1 uncultured Myxococcales bacterium
CTTGCGAGTTCATGGAGCCCGCCCCGCTGGACCTCTCGTCCGTCGAGCCTCGCCCGGTGTTCTCGGGGATCTCCGCCGGCAGCCGGCACACCTGCGGCCTGAGCCGGGACGGACGGGTCTTCTGCTGGGGCCAGAACACGAGGTTCCAGGTGGGGCACGGCAGCGAGGACGCTCACGCGCTGCGCCCCGTGCGGGTCGAGCTCCCGGCGCGAGCGGGGGCCGAGGCGTTCACGAGGCTGTCGGCGGGGACCTTCCACACCTGCGCTCTCACCGCGGGCGGCGCAGCTTATTGCTGGGGCCAGCTCGCGGCCAACGACTCCGAGACGGTGCCGGCCGGCACCTACCGGAGGCCTACGCGAGTCGACACGTCGGGCCTCGAGGGGAGCACGCAGCTCGTGAGGGTCGCCTCCGGCTTCGGCTACTCCTGCGGTCTCGGTGGCGGCGGGGAGCTGTCCTGCTGGGGCGTCGGCGACCTCTCCGGCGACCCGTCACCGGAGCAACCCCGCTTGAAGGCGAGGGTGATGCCCGCGCCCTCGCTCGAAGGAGCGGAGCGGCTCAGAGACATCTACGCCGGAGACTCGCACGCCTGCGCCCTGACCACGACGGACAGGGCGTACTGCTGGGGTGACGACGGCGCGGGGCGGCTGGGCATCGGCCGCCGTGAGCCCCCACAAGGAGGTGAGGTGCATGGCCAGGACTAAGGGCCGCGCGCTCTGGAGAAAGCTGCTTCTGGCCCTCGCCTCCTTCGCGCTCTTCCTGGCGCTGCTGGAGCTCCTCGCCCGGCTGCTCCTCCCTGACTTCGGCCCCGTCCTGCTCAGGCAAGGCGCGTACCGAAACCCGCTGCCGCTCGCGACCGGCGCCACCGTGTCCACCTTCGAGGTGATGCCCTCGGGCGAGACCCTGCCGATCGAGAAGGGCGAAGGCGAGATCCGCGTCTTCGTGCTCGGTGAGTCGAGCGTCTACGGAGCCCCCCTCGACCCCCGCGCGTCGGCCCCGACGATGCTCCACGACCTGCTGGCCGAGGCCCACCCCGACGCCCGCGTGAGCGTCGTCAACATGGGCATCCCGGGGTCCATCAGCGCCAACGTCTTCTACTACCTCGTGCACGCGCGCCGCTTCTCGCCTGACTACGTCATCTTCTACATGGGCATGAACGACGAGGACGACATGCCCGGCGAGCAGTGCATGCCGGTACGTCATCCCAGGCTGCACCGCACCTGGCGCGGCATAGTCGAGAGATCTCGCCTCGCCTGGGCCGTGCGCGTGTTCGGGCCGGCCATGCTCCCCTCCCGCCGCGGCAGGGGCGGCATGCCGGACTGGTCCGGCTGGGACTGCCCCGAAGACCCCTTCCCGCTCTGGACCGACATCCTCGTGGAGCTGAGCACGAGGATGGGTGCGGAGGTGATCGTCACGACCCCGGTTCGCAGCGCGCTGGCCAAGCTGGAGCCGGGCGTGATGCCCAGCTTCCGGGGCCCGCCCGACCCCTCGACCATGCTGCCCTCCTACCGCCGCCTGCTGAGCTGCCGCCTGACCGAGGGCTGCGACTTCGCCTCCGCCTTCGCCGAGTACGTCTCCTCGCAAGAGCCCGTCCTCGACAGCGAGACCAAACGAAAGCTGATGGCGCCGATGTTCGGAGACCGGTTCTGGTTCAGGCTCCCCTGCAAAAGCCTGATCGAGATGCACCACTGGGAGCACAAGGCCAAGGCGAAGGCCTGGAAAGCCTCGGCCGAGCGCCACGGGGCGACCTTCATAGACTTCCAGGCGGCCCTGAGGGCCGTCTCGCCGCACAATATGATCGCGCTGACCTGGTTCGTCGACGAGATCCACCTCAGCCTCGAGGGGCTCAGCTACCTCGCCCGCTTCTGGGCCGAGGCCGTGAAGGCCCACACGAAGGGCACGGCGCCTGCCGAGCCGGCGCTGCCCGCCGCCGCGGACGTGACCCGCTACTGGCACGACTCCGGCACCAACGGCGCCCGGGAGCTCGTGCACTACCTCCGGAAGGGGTGGTACCTCACGACCGTGCCCGGCCTCGAGCGCGCGGCCGCCGCCTGCAAGGAGAAGGACTGCTCGGACAGCGACCTCGCCAAGCTAGCCCTCGGCTGGCTGCGCTCGCAGGTGGGCCTCGACCCGCAGCTCCCGCCGGAGCTGGCGGAGAAGCTCAAGCACTTCGGCCGGCCGCAGGGGCCGCCTCGATCAGGGCCGCGAGCTCGGCGTTGACCTCGTTCGGCCGCTCGGCCGGCGGCAGGTGGCCCGTGTCCGGCAGCTCCACGCGGCGGACGCCGGGCAGCAGCTCGGCCAGCTCGCCGACGATCTTCGGCGGGGTGAGCAGGTCGTCGTTGCCGCCGATGACCACGACGGGGACCTCTACGCGACCGAGATCTTCCCGCACGTCGAAGGCGTCACAGGCGAGGAAGTCGGCCAGGACGACCTCGGGGTCCTGCCGAGCCATGTCCGCGAAGATGTCGCCCAGGTCCTCACGGCAGGCCTGCGAAACCGCGGCGGCCTCGATGGCCGACACGTAGGTGGCGAAGTCGTTCTCAACGGCCCACAAGATCGCGTGGGTGACCCTCAGGCGGGCGCCGGTCGAGAGCAGGGCCGCGGTGCGGCAGAGGCCGGGCTCGTCGAGGAGCAGGCGTTGGGTGATGGCCCCACCCATGCTCAGGCCGACCGGGATCGGGTCGGGCACCCGGGCCGCGCGCAGCCAGGAGGCCAGGGCGTGGGCCTGCTCGTCGACAGACTTCAGAGCCGGGCCGGCGCTCTCCCCGTGCCCGGGGAGGTCGAGGGCCACGGTGTTGGCGACCCCGCCGAAGGCGTCGAGCTGCGAGCGCCAGAAGAGCCCCGTCTGCCCGGCTCCGTGAATGAAGACCAGGGTAGGGCGCGCCGGCTCCCACGGCCAACTCGAAACCAGCACCGAGCAACCTTCGATCTCTCGCCTCTCCATGGTCGCGACCTCCGGGGGCGCGCGGTGCGCGCAGCTCAGACGGCACGTACCGCACGCGCCGGCCTGCCCTTGCTACCCGCACGGGCCGGCAAAGGCCAGCCGGCCGGCTCATGGGCGAGGGCCGCCGAAATAGCCTTCGAGCTTCTGTGGCGCCCGACTGGGCCTGGATCTAGCTGTTAGCCCTTAGCTGTTGGCGGTTAGCCTGAAATCCTCAGCACTTGCGACTCCGTCAGCGGATGGGGGGCGGATCGGAGCCCGCCAGAGGTTACACGGCTGCCGCTGCCGGCACACGGTGCAGCTTCAGGATGTAGCGCTTTGTAGCGATGTACGCGTCGATGCCGCGCTCGGCACAGCTTGTGGCGTTCGCCTCCGACCAGTAGCCGCTGTCGGCCGAGGGCTTGTCGGGTCGCGGCTCAGGGGCAAGGGTCCGAGCCGTTGATCGTGTGGCCCTGCTCCTTGACGCAGCCGCCTACGCTGATCTGGCCGTTGCTGTTGAGCACGCCGGTGCTGCGCAGGGTCATGGTGCCCGTCAGGCCGAAGGGCTCCGACCCGTTGACGGTCATCGTTCCGGACAGGTCGAGGTCTCCCGTAGCGTAGCTGTCGTTGGTGAAAGTGACACCGGCGCTGTTTCCGATCTCGACGTCGTGGAAGCGCGAGTTCGAGGCCGAGGTCCAGGCGAAGTACACCGTCTGGGCGGAGGAGCCGTCGAAGATCGTCTTGGTGCCCGTCGAGATGAAGGCATTGGCCGAGCAGGAGAAGTTCTTCTCCTGGGTGAAGTCGCCGCGGAAGTGGATCTCGCCGGCAGTGAAGCTGCCCTCGGTGGTGTTGCTGAAGTGGTCTCGCTTGGAGGAGAAGGTCGCGTCTCCGTTGACGTAGAGGACGCTGCCCGAGTCCACGAGGCGCAGGCCGCTGTTGGCGGTGTTGGTGAACTGACTGAAGAGGTTGCCCTCGAGGGTCAGGGTGTTGCCGTTCAGGTTCAGGCTGCCGCCCTCCTCGATGTACAGGGTGGTAGCGCTCGGCAAGGTGAGGCTCCCCACCATCGAAGCGGTGCCCGAGGGCTTGGTGTAGGTGACCGTGTAGGTCGAGGAGTCGATCTCGGGCAGGCGTGTGGTGAACAGGGCGTTGGTGCCGGTCATGGTGGAGCCTCCCTGGACCTGCACCAGGCCTTCGAAGGTGGCCTGGGTGCCGATGTCGAGGGTGGAGGCGGCGAGGACGTCGACGGCGCCGCTGAGCTCGGCGTCTCCCGTCAGGTCTGCCGACGCGCCGTTCGTCACGGTCAGCGTCTGCGCCATCCAGGATGCGCTCTGGCAATCGAGGGTGGCGGCGTCCACCGTCACCGTGCCGTTGAAGTGCGGGCTGCCCGTGGCGGTCAGGGTGGAGCCTCCCTCGACCTGGACGGCTCCCGCGACGGTCGCCCCGCCGCCGAAGCTGAAGGTGGAGGCGCCCTCGAGGGTGATGCCGCCGCCGATCGTGCTCACGTTGCCGAAGGCTATCCCTCCGCCGTTGTCGGCGCTCACGCTCCCCGTCACGCTCATGGCGCTGCCGATGGTCAGGGTGCCGCCGTCCACCGACACCGAGCCGGCCGAGGAGTCGCCGGTGGTCGCCGCGGTGACGCCGCTGCCGACGGTGACGGGGCCCGTGGCGAAGAAGTCGCTCGAGATGGTGACGCCGGCGGTGTTGAGGAAGTCGATGCCGTGGAAGTGCGAGAAGCTGAGGTCCGGGTCGCCAAACGAGATGGTCTGGGCGCTGGTGCCGTCGAAGATGCACTTGGTCCCCGTCGCGACGAAGGTGCGGCGCGAGCCCTGGAAGTCGGCCCACTGGCTGAAGTCCCCCTTGAAGTGGATCTCGCCCGCGGTGAGGCTGCCGTCGGTGGTGGCGCTCCCCTCGCGGTCCTTGGTCCAGAAGTCGGCGTCTCCGCGGACGATGAGCACGCTGCTCGCGTCGACGAGGCGCAGGCCGCTGCTGGGGGTGTTGGAGATCTTCATGTAGAAGTCCCCGCCGTGGTCCAGGGTGTGCCCGTTGATGTTGAGGGTGTACCCCGGGTAGACGCGGAGGTTGGTGGTGGCCGGCAGGGTGATGTCCTGCGAGAGGGACACGTTGCCCTGGGCGTAGGTGTCGGTCACCGTGTAGGTGGCGCTGTCGAGGAGCGGCAGGGCGGTCGTGAAGTAGCCGGTGTTGCCGGTCATGCTAGCGCTGGAGCTGACGCTGACCTGACCCGCGAAGGTGCAGGTGTCGATGCCGAGCGAGGAGCCGCTGCCCGTGACGCTGACCGCGCCGTCGGCGGTGGAGTTGGTCCCCACCGAGAGGCTCCCGCCCGAGCTCACGGCCACATCTCCTTCGAGGTTCACAGTGCCGCTTGCGGTCAGGGACGCACCCGTGAGGGTCAGGTTGGAGCTCCAGGTGCCCCCGGTTCCGTTCAAGGTCGAGGACCCGCTCGCCGTGATCGCGCCGGTGATGGAGCAGTTGCCGAAGGAGAAGGCCGAGGCGCCGGTTACGTCGACCGTGCCTCCCACGCTGCAGTTTCCTCCCAGACCGAGGGCTCCGCTCGAGCTCACGCTCACGTTGTCGTCGACGTCGGCGCCACCAGTGGTCAGCGAGCCGCCGCTCACCGTGATGTCGCCCCCGAAGTCCATCGGCTCGCTGGTGGTCCAGGAGCCGCCCGTGACCGTCATGTCGCCGGTGACCCAGATGGCCTCCCCCCAGCTCCCCATGGTCGCGGTCACGGAGGAGCTGCTCCCGACCTCGACCTCCTCGAAGCGGGACCTCGTCTCGCCGGGGTACTCGAAGTAGACGGACTGAGCCCCCGAGCCGTCCAGGACCACCTTCGTGCCGGTCGAGATGAATGAGCCGTAGCCGGCCTGGAAGCCGACCGTCTGGCTGAAGTTCCCGCGGAAGCGGATGGTCCCGGCGGTGAAGTTGCCCAGGGTGGTGGCGCTCCCGGCGTAGCCCTCGCTCCAGAAGGAGGCGTTGCGGGTGACTATGACCTCGCCGCCGGCCGTGATCATTCGCAGCCCGGACATGGGCACGTTGTTGATGGTCACTTGCAGGTCCCGGCCGATCTCGAGCCTCTGGCTGCCGATGGTCAGGCGCTTCCCGGCCGGGATGATGAGGTCTCCGGTGGTCGTGGTGCGCCCCGCGAGCACGATGTTGTTCTCGATCCGGAGAACGGGCAGGCCGCAGCCCTTGAGCGAGGCGTTGGCGCCCGAGAGCTTCACCTCGCCGGAGCCGGTGATCCCGTTGCCGATGAGGTCGCCGGTGACGGTGAGGTCGTGCCCGTTCGTGTCCACCGTTGCACCCTGGACGAGGAGGTCCCCCACGGACACGTCGCCCGAGAGGACCGGCTGGTTCGCCGGGTCGGAGCAGATGAAGACGTCGTTCGAGGAGCTCGGCACGCCCGAGGGGCTCCAGTTGCCGGCGTCGCTCCAGGAGGTGCCGTTGGTGCCCGTCCAGACCTTGTCGTAGCCGGGCGGCGTGGTGTCGCAGGTCCGCGCCTCGTACTCCAGGCCCGTCGAGCAGCTCGAGGTGTTGCTGGCGGCGTCGGTCGTCGTGGCGTACCAGGTCGTCGTCGTGCCCTGGCTCACGGTGAGCTGCTTGCTCCAGTCCCCGCTGGAGTCGGCCGCCACGGTCGCCACCGGGGAGCCGCTGCAGTCCACCGTAGTGTAGATCTTGACCGTCCCGCTGGCCTCGGCCGTGCCGGAGAGCGTCGGCGTGGTCGATGACGAAGGCCCGCAAGGCGTGGTTCCCACGAACACGGGCACCGACGGGGCGTTGCCGTCGTGGGTGTAGGAGAGGGCCGACGAGCAGCTCGAGGTGTTGCCGGCGGCGTCGGTGGCCGTGGCGCGGAGCGAGGTGGTCGCGTTGGAGGAGACGGTCACCGAGATGTCGAAGGAGTCCCCTCCTCCGGCGGTGTCGGTGGCCAGCGGCGAGCCGCTGCAGTCGGAGGTGGAGTAGATCTTCACCGTCGAGCCCGTCTCGGCGCTCCCGTGGATGACGGGCGTGGTGCTCAGTCCCGGCGAGGTGGGCGTGCTGCCCGAGATGGAGGCGGCCGGGCTCGGGGGCGCGTTGTCGTGGGTGTAGGTGAAGCCCGTCGAGCACTCGGACCAGTCGGCGCCGGAGGTGGCCTTGGCGTAGTAGGTACGCGCCGCGTTGGTCGCCGCCGTTACGGCCAGGCTCCAGTCCCCCGAGCCGTCGCTAGAGCCGCTGGTCACCTCCGTCCCGGTGCAGTCCGAGAGCAGGTAGATGGTAATGGTCGCGCTCGCCGGCCCGGTGCCGCTCAGGGTCGGGGTGGAGATCGGAGAGGGCGAGGTGGGCGTCGAGCCGGTGATGACGGGCGTGACCAGCGCGGCGCAGACGCCGCCCTCGTCGGTCTCGCTGTCGCAGTCGTCGTCTACGCTGTTGCAGGTCTCGGTGGCCCCCGGCTAAATAACAACACTCGAGTCGTTGCAGTC
>CAZQPP010000421.1:0-224 GCA_964594295.1 uncultured Myxococcales bacterium
GGCCGGCAAAAAGGACCCCGAGCTCAAGAAAAAGCTGGCCGGGAAGACCATGCGCCTCGACAAGGGCGACGCCTTCCTCGTCCTCGAGCACGTCAAGGGCTGGGACAAGGACCGGCGCCGCCGCATGTCCGACGACGAGATCCGGGCGGAGCGAAAGAAGCGGCGCAAGCAATACGAGGAGCTCAAGAAGGCCTGGAGGGCAGTGGGCTTCTCGCGCGGCGACA
>CAZQPP010000421.1:234-7379 GCA_964594295.1 uncultured Myxococcales bacterium
GCGTGATGTCCTTCGCCCTCGAGCGGGCGAAGAAGAAGAAGATGAGGCCGGACGAGGTCTGGATCGCCGCGGCCCAGGGCTACCTCTCCGCCCTCGACCCCCACTCGACGATCATCTCGAAGGAGGCCTGGCAGGACAGCACTGACGAGATCCGCGACGCCTCCTTCGAGGGCGTGGGCGCGCTGCTGACCCAACGTTACGACGACATCATCGTAGAGAGCCCCATCGACGGGCAGCCGGCGGCGCTGGCCGGGCTTCGAGCCGGCGACATCATCGTCAAGGTCGACGGTCGTGACGTGCGTGGCAAGCCGCTGACCAAGGTCGTCAAGCTGATCCGGGGCCCCAAGGGCACCCGGGTCGTGCTCACCGTCCAGCGGGTGGGTGTGCCCAACGATCTCGACATCTCCATCGTGCGCTCCTACATCGCCATAAAGAACGTCACGCCGAGCCTCCTCGGCCCCGAGCACCCGGAGTTCGGCCTCATCAAGGTGAGGGGGTTCATCCAGGGCACGGCCAAGGAGATGCGCGAGGCCATCGCGGCCCTCGAGGGCCAGAGCGTCACCGGGCGCCTGCGCGGGCTGGTCTTGGACCTCAGGAACAACAGCGGCGGGCTCTTGCAGGAGGCCGTCCGCATGGCCGACGTCTTCCTGCCGAGGGGTGCGGTGGTGAGCGTGCGCAGCCGCAGCAGCGAGGACGAGACCCACCGGGCGGAGATGGGCGGCGACGTCCTGCTGCCGCTCATCGTGCTCGTCGACGACGGCTCCGCCTCAGCGGCCGAGATCGTGGCCAGCGCTCTCCAGGAGAACCACCGGGCGATCATCCTCGGAGACCGGACCTTCGGGAAGGCCACCGTCCAGAGCCTGCTCCCGCCGGTGCTCGGAGAAGGCTACTTCGTCAAGCTCACCGTCGCCCGCTACTACAGCCCGAGCGACCACACCCTGCAGGTCCACGGAGTGAAGCCCGACGTGGAGGTGCCCCCCGACGTGGGAGGCAAGATGCCCCTCGGCTTCCGCGAAGAGAACCTCTACGACCACCTCCCCGAGGTGCCCACCCGGCCGGCGCCGGGCAACGCGGGCCTCGTCGGCATCCTGAAGTCCTGCGTCGAGGCCACGAGCGTCGCCGAGAAGGTGCAGGCTGCGAACCCCAACCCCGTGATCAAGTTCGACTACCCGCTCTACAAGGCCGGCGACTACCTCGAGTGCCTGGCAGCGCGAGTGGCCGACAGCAAGCACCGGCCTCCGGAGCACGCGAGATGAGCGACGGCGCCCACGACGACCTGGACATCGACGAGATACTGAGGCGCCTCGAGGCGGCCGAGCGGCTGGTGCGCGAGGCGAGGGAGATGCTCGGCGCGCGCGCCGCGGGCTCCAGGGCCGAGGCCGATCACGGCCCGCTCTTCGAGGCCCCGGCCGCGACCGCCGCGACCGGGCCGGCCCCCGCGCCTGCTCCTCCGGTCGCCGCCGGCCCCGTCTCCGATCTCGACCCGGCGCTGCTCGAGCGTCATGCACCGCCCGGGCCGGGGGAGCCTTACCAGGGAGCCATCACCGCCCTCTTCCGCCTCGCGACCGACGACGCGGCGAGGGGCGACGCGGCGGCCGAGCTGCTGGCTCGCCTCATGCACTCCGAGGCCATCGCGGGGGAGCGCGCCCTCGAGTCGCTGCTGGCCTTTCCCTGGAGGCGCTTCGTCAAGCAGCACGCGGCCTACCTGGCGGACCCGGAAGATCCGGCCACCTTCTCCGTCGCCCACACCCGGCCCCGGGATCCGGGGGACACGGACCAGCTCAAGGCCTATCTCCAGGCCCCGAGGCGTTCCCCCGTGCCAGTGGAGCTCGCCCGCGACCGCGCTGCCGGCGGCGCGTGGAGGGTTGTGGCGTTCTCTTTGTAGGTCTTCCTACCCATGACGGGGCAGGCGTTTCGCTTTGCGAAACGCTTTGGAGGCGGCACCCGGATTCGAACCGGGGAATCGAGGATTTGCAGTCCTCTGCCTTACCACTTGGCTATGCCGCCGATGGGCCCCTTCTAGCTAAAGTTTCCCCGCTGCGCAACGCTCAGCCGGCCATCACGCGCTGCACCTTCTCGCTGACGAGGCGCTCCTCCATGATCTTCTCTTGGAGCGCCATGAGGCCCTCGGTGAGGGCTTCGGGGCGGGGCGGGCAGCCGGGGATGTAGATGTCGACGGGGAGGATCTTGTCGACGCCCTTGACCACCGAGTAGGCGGGCTGGAAGAGCCCCCCACAGTTGGAGCAGGAGCCCATGGAGATCACGTACCTGGGCTCGGCCATCTGCTCGTAGAGCAGGCGCAGGCGGTGAGCCATCTTGTAGGTGAGCGTGCCCGCGACGATTATGAGGTCGCTCTGGCGGGGAGTCGCGCGGAAGACGGCGCCGAAGCGGTCGACGTCGGCGCGGGGGCCGCCCGTCTGCATGAGCTCGATGGCACAGCAGGCCAGGCCGAACAGCAGGTACCACAAGGAGTTCTTGCGGGTGATGTTGAGCAGGTCGTCGAGCTTGGCGAAGAGCACGCCGCCTGAGCTGCCGGTGAGGATCATGGGTCTCCCTTTCGAAGGGGGCGCAGTAAAGCCCGATTGTCCGCTTCGGTCAATCGCTCGATCAGTCGCCGAGGAGCTTCACCTTCTTCGGCGTTTTCGGCGGCGGAGGCTCCTCCTCCTCCTCGTCGAGGAGGCGGACCTTCGGCGTCTTCGTCTTGGGCGGCCTCGTCCTGGGAGCCGGGCGCCGTACGGCCTTTCGGCGCGAGCGCGCGGGCCTCGAGGCCTTCTTCTTCGTCGTCGCCGCCGCGGCCGCCGGCTTCGGCTTTGCGGGCGCGGGCTCCTTGACCACCGGCGGCGGAGCAGGCGGCGGCACAGGAGATAGCGTGACGTGCTTCTCGATGCGATCACGGCCCTCCGGGTCGGGCACGGTGACGTCGATGGAGGCGGGCTTGTACTTGTCGCGGCGCAAGGAGAGGGTGTGCGTCCCCTCCGGCAGCTCGGCCACCAGCGGAGTAGCCCCGAGGGGCTGGCCCAGCAGGAAGACCGTCGCGCCGGAGGGCACGGTGTCGATCTTGACCTTCTGGAAGATGACCTTCTTGACGGCTGGCTTTGGCTCGCGGGAGGCCTTGGCGGCCGCCGCAGCCCCAGGTGAGGGCTTCGCAGGCACGCCGGCGGTGCCCTCACCGTCCAACGGGCTCACCACGACCTGACCGCGCGCGGGCTCGGCGCCGGGGTCGGGCGAGCGCGTGAGCATGGCGATGACGCCGCCGGCGAGGGCGAGCAGGATTGCCGCCGCGAGAAACAGCCCCTTGTGGGAGCGGGCGCGCGTCAGACGCCGGATGCCCGAGCGCGTCGTCTCCGAGGGCGGGCCCGTCTGCCAGTCGAGGGCCGAAAAGGAGATGGGCGCCACCTCGACCTTGGTCTCGTCGTCGAAGGGGAGGTGGATGTCCGGTACCGTCGAGTCGCCGCCCACCAGGGCGCTGATGGCCTGGCGCATCTCCCTGGCGCTCTGGAAGCGCTCGTCGACGCGCTTGGCGAGCGCCGTCCTGGTGATGTCCTCCACGCCCGCCGGGAAGCTCAGGTCCGGGCGCACCTCGGCGAAGGAAGGGACCTCCTCGAGCATGTGCTTTCGGTAGAGGTCCTGGTGGCTCTTGCCGGTGAAGGGGAGGCGCGCCGTGAGCATGCGGAAGAGCACGACCCCGAGGGCGTAGAGGTCGACCCTGGCGTCGACGCGCTCGCCGGCGATCTGCTCGGGCGCCATGTAGTAAGGCGTGCCGCAGACCTCGCCGGCCGCGGTGACCTCGAGGGCCTCGGCGTCGTCCCCGCGGTCCGTGGCGTCCTCCTCGATGTACTTGGCGATGCCGAAGTCCAAGACCTTGACGTGGTCCCGGTCGTCGTGGGCCTGCGTCAAGAAGAGGTTGCCCGGCTTCAGGTCCCTGTGGACGACGCTGTTCGCGTGCGCGTGCTCGAGGGCCCTGAGGATCTGCTCGGTGACCGCGAGGGCTCTCGGGCCGGGGAGCTCCTTGCCCGATCGGAGCACGGCCTGGAGGGTCGAGCCTACGAGCAGCTCGAGGACCAGCATCAGCTTGCCGTCCTGGGTCACCCCGTAGTCGTGTACCGTGATGATGTTCGGGTGGTTGAGCTTCGAGGCGATCCGCGCGCCGCGTTCGAAGCGCTGGGCCGCCTCGTCGGTCGCCCGAGGCAGGACCTTCACCGCCACCACACGCTCGGTGGAGATCTGCCAGGCCCTCCAGACCGAGCTGCCCATGCCCCCCACGTCCACCAGGTCTTTGATCTCGTAGCGCCCGAAGACCATGCGCCCGGCGAGGTTCTCGATACCTCGCTTGCCGTGGTCCGGGCACCAGGTGTGGGAGTCCGGGAGATCCTTCCGGCAGACGGGGCAGAGCCAGGTCATTGCTCGTCCCCCGAGCCGCCGTCGTTGAACTTCAGGCAGTCGGCGTCCGGGTTGTCCGGCACGTCCTCGGGCGGCACGAAGACCTCGGAGGCGGTCCGGATGATGCCGAGGTTCGTGATCTTGCCCACGTTGGGGAGGAAGCGCCAGGCCTCGATAGCCCCGGGCGCCTCTTCGGTCTCGGAGTCGAAGTTCAGCGGCCCGGAGACGCCCTCGTAGTCGATCTCGGCCGCCGCGTCGCTCCTGAGGATCTGGACCGCGGTGTTCCACTTCTCGGTGCCGGGGGGCACGGTCGAGTGAGCCGACAGGCGCTTCATGGCGGCGGAGAGCTGCGACCCGGTCACGGGCAGCTGGTCCTCGTTGAGCGCCGCGACCGCGGCGGTCGCCGCGTAAGCGAGGAGGTAGAGGGCGTCGTAGGAGGTCGCCGTGAAGGTGGTCGGCTCCGCTGCCCACTTGCGCATGTAGCGTTGGTTGAAGGCGTCGAGAGCGTCGCTCGGCGGGATGCCGGGCACCGTGCCCAAGACCTTGCACTTCGCCTCGAGGTCATCCATGCCCTCCATCACCGACTTGTCGCGCAAGCCGTCGGTGAGCAGGAAGCGCTTCAGCCCTTCTTTCGAGGCAGCGTTCATGAAGTTGATGCCGTTGTCCGGGAAGGCGATGACGACGGTCACGTCCGGGGCGAACTCCACCAGGTCGGCCGTGGCCTGGGGGAGGTTGGAGTCCGGGTTCTCCGGATCAAACTCGCGGGACAGGTAGTTCGTTTCGTCACAGGTGCGCTTGCCGGTGGATCCGCACAAGGCCCGGTAGAGGGAGTTGGCGAACTCGCTCCCGTAGGCGTCGCTCCTGTTCAGGACGCCGACCTTGTTGTGGCCGAGGTGCTCGATGAGCGAGGCGAGGGCCGCGCCCTGGTGCTCGTCGCTCGGCACCGTGCGCCAGATGAGCTTGTCCTCTGCGTCGACGTTCGTGATGGCGGCGGACGTGGCGGCGGGGGTGATCAACATGAGGTCGTTGGCCTTCGCCACCTTTGTGTAGACCTCGATGACGTTGGAGCTCCCGGCCGGGCCGATCATGCCGCCGACGATGCTGGTGTCGGCGAGCTTCTGGGCCGCCGCCGCCGACACGGTCTTGTCCGAGCCCGAGTCGCAGCAGAGCAGGGCGAGCTTCCGGCCGCCGCCGATGCCTCCGTTCTCGTTGATCTCGCCGACGCCGAGCTTCGCGGCGTTCTCCATGTGCACGCCGTAGGCCGCGAGCGCCCCGGACTTGGGGAACACGGTCCCGAGGAGCACCACGCTCTTGTCGACGACGTCGCCTTCCTCGACTCCGTAGATCTCCGGGCACTCCTCCGACTTCAGGTCGGCGAAGGTCTTCTCCTGGGTCGCGGTCTCGCCCCCGGCGGCGTCCGCGCCGGCGGTGACCGCGACGCAGAGCCCGGTCCGGCACCTGAGGTTGACGCCGAGGCGCTTGCAGTCGAAGTCGATGCTGCACTCGTCGTCGAAGTCGAGGGCGAGAGAGCAGGCGCCGGCCGCGAGCAGCAGCAGGGCCGCGAGTGCGGCGCGGAGGGAGCGGTCGGCGGCGGCCCGGAGGAGCATCAGAGGCGTCCCCCGATCACCAGGGCGGGAGCTCCCGGGGAGAGGCCCGGAGAGATCCCGATCCTCACGCCACCCGCGGATATCTCCTCGGGCGAGCTGTCGGTCAGGACGAGCACCACGCCGGTGAGCACCGCCGCCACGCCCACGCCCATCATCACGTCGGCCAGCAGGGCCTGGGTCTGTCCCTTCGAGCGCAGGTCCTCCTTCGTGGCGGCGTCGCGGCTGGAGGCGAACTCCTCCTGCGTGCCGCTCGCCACGAGGCCCAGGATTCCGCCTCCGCCCGCCACGGCCGCGCCGGAGCCGGCCACGATCCAGCCCCAGGTGCTCCGCGACAGGCCCGGGTCGTCTGCGTAGGCCTTCGCCGGTGGCCCGACGGGGCCCGGCGTGGGCTTTGCGGGGGTCGGCTTGGGGGTCGGAGTCGGCACCGTCACCCGGTCCTTCAGCAGCAGGTCCTTGAGCTCGCGCAGGCGCGTGGTCGCGCGCTCGACCACCTTGGGATCTGCGTCCGGCGCCGCGACATAGCGCCGGTAGAACTGCATGGCCACGGCCGGGTCCTTGACCTTCTTGTCGTAGATGTAGGCCACGTTGTAGAGGATGGCCGCGGTCGGGGTGAGCTTGTAGGCCTCCAGGTACCTGGACACCGCCTGCTCGTACTTCTTCTCCTCGTAGAGTCGGGCCGCCTCTTCGGCGAGGAGCTCGACCCTCTCCGCCACGGGATCGGTGTCCGAGCCACCCCTGGCCGAGCCCAACGCAGGCGTACCAGCGATGAGCAGCGCCGCGATCAGCGCGCTGATTGCGCGAGACGGAAGAGCCATGGTCTCCGCGGAAGTCCTTCGAAGGGGCCGATCGTAGTCGCCCCGACTCTACGGCGTCAACTTCCCGCTAGTCCTGGATCTAGCTGTTGGCCGTTAGCTGTTAGCCGTTAGCCTGAAACACTGAGCACTTGCGACTCCGTTGGCCGTGCCGGCGCCACATTTCGGGTGAACGGGTCACGACGGACAAGTACAGGTCGTGCCTGCAACTTCTCAATAAGTCCGGGCAGAATCGGAGATTGGCTCGCGCAACGAGCGGCACCCCGTGCCCGGAGTTTTTGAGAAGCTACGTCGTGCCTGAGCTAATGGCTAATGGCTAATGCCTAATCGCTTGTTTTGGGGCTAG
>CAZQPP010000422.1:0-7364 GCA_964594295.1 uncultured Myxococcales bacterium
GCCACGCACTGCCCGCCGTCGCAGGCGTCGCCCTCGGTGCACTCGTCGCCGTCGTCGCAGGGGGCGGTGTTGTCCGTGTGCGTGCATCCAGTGGCCGGATCACAGCCATCGCTGGTGCATGCGTTGTCGTCCTCGCAGTCGCGGGGCCCGCCGGCGGCACACACGCCCTCGACGCACTCGTCTCCCACGGTGCACTCGTCCCCGTCGGAGCACGGTGCGTACAGGTCTGTGTTCGTTCAGCCCGTCGCCGGATCGCAGCCGTCGTTGGTGCAGTCGTTGCCGTCGTCGCAGTCGCGGGGCCCACCGGGCACGCACACGCCCTCCACGCACTCGTCTCCTTCCGTGCACTCGTCCCCGTCGGAGCACGGCCCGGCGGTCCCCGAGTGGGTGCAGCCGACGAGCGGGTTGCAGCCGTCGTTGGTGCACGCGTTGTCGTCGTCGCAGTCGCGGGGCCCCCCGGCAACGCAGGTGCCGCCGGCGCAGCGGTCTCCCTCCGTGCACTCGTCGCCGTCGCTGCAGGCGCTGCCATCCTCCACGACCTCGTGGCCGCATGCGCCGGATTCGTCGCAGAGGTCGTCGGTGCAGGAGCTGCCGTCGTCGCACGAGCCGCACGAGCCGCCGCACCCGTCCGGCCCGCACTGCCGGCCTCCGCACGCGGGCTCGCAGGGCTCGCAGGCACCCTCCGCGCACGCCTCGCCATCCGCGCACGCACCGCACGAGCCGGCGCACCCGTCCGGCCCGCACTCCTTGCCCTCGCAGGAAGGCTCGCAGGTCTGGAGGACGCAGCTGCCGGCCCGACAGGTAGAGCCCTCCTCGCACCGGCCGCACGAGCCGCCGCAGCCGTCGGAGCCGCACTCGCGCGCGCCGCAGCTGGGCTCACAGGTGCCGTCGCAGGCGTCGCCGAGGCCGTCGCGGTCCCCGTCCTCCTGCCCCGCGTTGCCCACGCTCGGGCAGTTGTCCACGCCGTCGAGGAGCCCGTCTCCGTCCGTGTCCGGGTTGGTCGGGTCGAGGCCGTGGAAGGGCTCGTCGGTGTCTGGGAAGAGGTCCTTGTCGCAGTCCCCCGCCTTGGGGCAGAGCTCGGGCAGCGCCGCGCACTCCGGATCGTCGGGCGCGCAGCAGTCCGCGGGGCAGCGGGCCTTGTCCTCTGCCAGTCGTGCGCAGGAGCTGCAGACGCCGTCGCCGCAGTAGCCGCAGTCGACCGGGCAGGCCTGGAAGCCTTCTCCCTTCTCGCAGGCGCAGTCGCCGCACTCGGGGGAGCAGTCCTGCTCGCAGGACTCGGCGCTCTCACCTGGCTCGCAGGTGTGGTTGCCGCATTCGCCGCGGGCGCAGTCCACCGGACAGGAGTACGGGCTCTCCCCGCGGTCGCAGACCTCGTTGCCGCAGGCCGCGCCGCAGTCGGCCGGGCAGGTCTGGTGCGACTCGCCGCACGAGAAGCCGAGGCAGCTGCCGTCCCCGCAGCTGGAGGTCTCCTCGCCGCTCCGACAGCAGTCCTCGGGACAGGAGTGAGGGCTCTCGCCGCAGGGTGAGCAGGTGCCGTCTCCGCAGGTCGCGCAGTCGCACGGGCAGCTGGACGGGTCTTCGCCGAGGGCTCCCTCGCAGCGCCCGTTGCCGCAGGCACAGATCGCGCCGAGCTCCTCGTCGGTCTCGCCGTCGCAGTCGTTGTCTATGAGGTCGCAGGAGCTCTCGGTCTCCTCGAAGAGCGGGTGCTGCTCGTAGCGCTCGAGGGCGCAGGGCTCGAAGACGCCGTCTCGGCACTCCCGGAGCAGCCCGCGGCAGACGCCCTCGTGCCGCTCGCAGGGCGGCGCCTCGCCGTCGCAGCCGTCAGCCGCGTCGAGGCCCGGGCCGGGATCGGGGCCGGGATCGTGACCGGGATCCTCTTCGGGCTCCGAGCCGGGATCCAGCGGTCCCGGGTCCACCGAGGTCTCTCCCCTGTCGCCTGCCGTGCCCGGATCGCTGGGGTCTGGTGTCTCGGCGTCCGAGCATGCGGCACCGACGAGCGCCAGCAGTGCAGCGAGCAGGATCACGCCACACCAGGCCGCGGGCATCCATCGAGAATCCTTGCACGAGCATCCCATGTGCGGCCCCGCCTGTACGCCCCGGCATCGTGCACGAAGCACGTCGGTCTCCGCAAGCGCGGACTGTCAGGGGAGCCGCTACCGCGTGCCGCACGCAGAGCCTACAACGACCCACCGAAGGACACTCCGGCCCCTCCTTCGAGCACCCAGACCGACGGCATCCACCCGGCAGGCACGTCCCCGTCCCCGGAGGCGAGCAACCACACCACTCCCGCGACGAGCGCGGCCCCGCCTGCGCCGTAGAGGACGTAGGCGATTGTTCTCCGGGAGGTCGCCTTGTCCTTCTCGTCGCCGTAGCGCCTCTCTCGCTCGTCCAGGGTCAGGTCGGCCTGCGGATCCTTGAGATCGTTCGCCTTCGACGCGGCGTCGAGTGCCCACAGGTTGAAGCCGAGCCCGGCGGCGCCGGCGGCCGCGCCGCCGGCGGTGAGGAGCCAGGGGAGAGCGGTCGAGCGGGGGGCAGGCTCGTGTACCGGCGCCGGTGCCGCCACCCTGGGCCCTGGGGGCCCGGTCGCCGCTGTGCCTGGCGCGCCGCTCGCGGGTGCGGCCGCGCCGCCGAGGCGTTCGGTCTCGAAGCTGGCGGGGACCTCCTCTCCGGGGTCGGCCTTGAGGGTGGCCCGGAGGCGTGCGTAGCCCGGCGCTTCGACCTCGACCGGGTGAATGCCGGCGCGCAGCACCACGGTCCGCCCCGCGGGGACCTCCCGCCCGGAGATGCGGACGAGGGCGGCCTCGGGGGAGACTCGTATGCGGGCCCAGGCCGCCCCGGGCTTGCACGCCTTCCCCATCGTCTGCAGCGTGCCGCCGATCTCGATGCGCTCGCTCGACGAGGGGTCCATGTCCAGGGCCACCGCCAGGGCTGCGAATGCGGCGCAGGGGCGCCCCGCGGCCTCGAGGAGCTGTGCCCTCATCAAGGCGGTGCTGGCGTTGGGCATCAGCTTGTACACGAGCTCGGCGGCCACGAGGGCGTCTGCGATCCGACCCTCTTCGTACAGCGTCGCGCAGCTGTCGTAGGCACGCTCGGCCTCGGCCTGCTGCTCGGGGCTCGTGCGCTCGACCGCGGGCAGGTCCGGAACCATGACCGGCTCGGGCAGCGCGTCGGGTGGCGCTCCTGCTGCGAGGAGCCAGAGGAGGGGGGCGGCGTGGAGGATTCCCATGCAGGTCTACCTCGTGGGCCGGATGCGGCGCAGCCGGCGCGCCGGCGCCGGAGGTGCATCGTCTTGTTCGGGTCGCGCGGCGGGTGCAGGCTTCTCGCCGGCCGGCTCGGCGCCCCTGGGGGTCGGATCTGCCTCCACCGCCGGCTGGCGCTTCACCGTTCGTGCGCGGCGCAGCCTGACCTCACGGACGATGCCTGCTCCGGGCGTGAGGGAGATCTCGATCTCCGTGGGCCGATAGCCGCTCCGCTCTACGCTCAGCTTCACCGGCTCCTCCTCGGGTGGGAGCTCGAGATCGCAGGGCGTGCGGCAGAGCTCCTCGTCCCCTCTCAGAACGACGGCGCCCTTGGGTGTCGAGCGGATCACGACCTGGGCGTCGGCTTGCGCGGGCTCGGCAGGCGGTCTCTCGGGCACCGCAGGCTTGGCGGGAGGTGCTCCTGGGGCCGGAGCTGGCGCAGCCGTGCTCTCGGCAGGGGCAGGCGCTGGTGCCGCCTCTGTCCGGGCCGCAGGCGCGGTCTCTCCTCCCAGCCCCGTCACGACGAGGGCCGCGATCGCCGCCCCGGCGAGCAGCAGCACCACCAGCACGCCGATCCAGACGCCGGTCCGGGAGGGAGGCCTTGCCGCACGGCGAAGCGAGGCGCGCTCGGCGGAGGCCATCTCCGGAGAGGTCCAGCCGTCGCTCGACTCGACCTGCGTTTCGCTCGGGAGATCCTGGAGCGCGGTGGCGCGTGTCCGCAGGGAGGGAGACGGCGGCCCCGTAATGGTCGCCTCTATGCGTGTCGCCTTGTCTTGTTGCGCCGCGGGCGTTTCGGCGACGGTGTCCTCGATCACCGTTGCCGTCGCCGCGGCGGCGACGGCACGTTCGGGCGCCGTCTTTGGGGCAGCCGCGGAGCTCTCCTCGGGTGGCTGCGCGGGCGGTGGCACTCTGGGCTCGGTCGCCTCGATCGTGGTGCGGACGCCGGTGCTCGGCATCATCTCCTGGAGGTGCTCCGGGCTCGGCGCCGCCGTCGCCCGGAACGCAGCCTCGCTCAGGTCGCGGGTGCGCGCGTCGATGAGCATCGCCTCCGCGTCGACCTCATCGCCCCGCTCCACCGCCTCGCAGATCTGGGCTACGACCTGGCAGGTGGCGGGCCGCTGGTCTCGGCGCTTGGCGAGCAGAGCCTTGTGCAGGACGGCCAGGGCCGGCGGCATGGCGTGGCTGCCGGGGAGCAGCTCGGGCGGCGCGGGCGGCTCGCCCGACACACGCTTGAGCAGCAGGCTGACCTTGTCCTCGGCCTCGTAGGCCAGCCTGCCCGTGAGCATCTCGTGCAGGATGCAGCCGAGGGAGAAGAGGTCCGAGCGGAAGTCGACCTTCTCCGCCATCGCCTGCTCGGGGGACATGTAGGTCGGCGTCCCCATGGTCGTGCCGGCGGCCGTGAGGCTCTCGCCCGTGTCCTCGTCGTCGCGCCGGAGCATCTTGGCGATGCCGAAGTCCATCACCTTGACGATCTCCCGACCGCCGCGCGCCTTCTGCAAGAAGATGTTCGCCGGCTTGAGGTCCCGGTGCACGATGCCCGCGTCGAGCGCCTCGGCGAGGGCCAGGGCCACCTGTCCGGCAATACACGCCGCCTGCCGCGGAGGCAGGGCTGCGCAACCGGTCAACAGCTGGCGCAGGGTCCTGCCCTGGAGGTACTCCATCACCAGGTAGGGCGTCCCGCTCTGCTCGTCGACGCCGAAGTCGTACATGCGCACGACGTGCTGGCTGTCGAGCCGGCTCGACGTGCGCGCCTCCCGATAGAACCGGCGCACGTGCTCCCTGCTGCCGAGACGCTTGTCCAGCAGCACCTTGATCGCCACCTCGCGGCCCATGCTGACCTGGGTCGCCGCGAAGACGCGCCCGAAGCCACCGGCGCCGATGACCCTGTCGATGCGGTAGCGGCCCGCGAAGACGGTACCCGGGACCACACCCGGGCCGTCGCCGCCCGTGTTGATCGAGCAGGGCAGGGTGGCGGTCCCGTCCTTGGGGCACAGCGACGCGTCGGTCTCCGCATCACAGAGCGGGCAGAACCTTCGCGACGCCGTGTCGACGCCCATGACTCCCTCGTTGGCGGGGCACGCGAAACGCTAGATTGGCAGCCTCACGATGATGCCGGAGCGCCCGCGCGGTCGCAAGGATCTGGCGTGGGCCAGGTCAGGGAAGCACGGTTCGGACCGGGCGAAAACCGCCATAGCTGCCGTCGAGCCGGCCCTTCCCTCGGAAGGCACAACGGCACTGATCCACGCCCGACCACAACGTCCCGCCTCTCCTGCGAGTGAAGTCTCCCGAGGCCGGACCGAGGGGATCGCTGTCCGGATCCGGCAGGCCGTCGTAGCCGGCGTTCTCCTCAGCGGCACGGTCCCACACCCACTCCCAGACGTCTCCGAGCATGTTGTGCAGGCCCCAGGCGTTCGGCTGGGGGGTGCCGATGACGGGCTGGGGTGGAGGCAGACACCGCGCGACGCTGTTCGGGTCTCCGTAGTTGGGACCGGTCGTGCCCGCCCGAGCCGCGTACTCCCACTCGGCCTCGGTCGGCAGCCGGTAGCCTTCGCACAGCAGGGGGTTGCCGTCGGGGGCGTTCACGCGCACGTCGGTGCAGATTATCTGCGGGCCCAGAGCGCCGTCGGCGCACTCCAGCGTGTAGCAGGGGGGCAGCCCCTCTGCCCTGGAACGGCCGTTGCACCAGATCAGCGCGTCCCACCAGGTGATTGACGACTGTCCCTTGTCCAGCTTGCTGGGCGAGTAGCCTGGAGTCCACGTTGCGCCCGTCCATTCGCGCAGCTCCTCATACTCCCCTATCGTCACATCGGTCGCCCGCATCCAAAAGGCACGGGTGATTCGCACTGTGCGCTGGGGTCCTTCGTTGTGCTGACGGCCCTCCTCGTCCGGGGGAGACCCCATGACGAACTCCCCGGCGGCGACCTTCACGAAGCCGACAAGCCCGCAGTCCTCGGGGCACGTCCAGAAGAGCTCACCAGGGTCGCACTCGCCGTTCCCGCAGTCGAAGACCTCACAGCTGCCGTCAATGCACCGGCCCACCGAGCTCCCTCCCTCAAGCGCGCACTCCGTATCTCCGCGGTGGTCTTCGTGCCAGCAACCGGAGTATGGCGAGCACTCGTCCAACGTGCACTCGTTGCCGTCGTCGCAGTCAAGGAGCAGGCCCAGCACGCACTCCCCCTCCTCGCAGACGTCTATCGTGCACTTGTTCTCGTCCTCGCACGGTCCCCCGGGGATCGGGGTGCACACCCCACCCTGGCAGGTCTCTCCCTGGGGGCACGGCTCCTCGCTCTCGCAGGGCTTCCCGTCCACCTTCGTGACCCACTCTCGTTGATCTACCTCGGGGGAGCAGGCGTCGCAGGGGGCGTCTGGAGCTATGTCGCCGGCGCTCCAGCAGCGCTCGTCTACGAAGCAGGCCCCGGCGCTGACCTCGTACTCGCAGCGGTAGCTCGTCTCGCCCCTCGGCACGCAGGTGTCGTCGGTGCAGGGGAGCCCGTCGTCACAGCTCGCCGTGGCGCCCGGTACGCAGGCTTCACCGTCGCACTCGTCGCCCACCGTGCAGCCGTCGCCGTCGCTGCACGGCACGCCCGGAAGAGGCGTGTTCACGCAACCTGACGCCGCCTCGCAGGAGTCCATGGTGCAGGGGTTCTGGTCTGAGCAGTCGACGGCGGTGCCGCCTCCGCAGGTCCCGCCAGCGCACACCTCGCCTTCAGTGCAGGGGTCTCCATCCTCGCACTCGCCGTCGAAATCGGCGTGGACGCAACCCTCGGTGGTGTCGCAGGAGTCGGAGGTGCACTCGTTGGCGTCGTCGCAGGAGATGGGGTCGTGAGCGCACCCGGCGGCCGGCTCGCAACCGTCGAGCGTGCACCTGTTGCCGTCGTCGCACGAGATGGGCTCGTGCCTGCAGTCGCCGGAGATGCTGTCGCAGCTGTCGACGGTGCACGCGTCCTGGTCGTCGCAGTCGCGCTGCGCCCCGGCCGTGCACTGCCCTCCGTCGCACACGTCGCCCTCGGTGCAGACGTCCCCGTCATCGCACGGCGCGGAGTTGTCCGAGTGCACACAGCCCGAAGCACGGACGCACCACTAGTAGGTGCAGACGTTGCCTAAGTCGCAGCGCCGCAGCCATAA
>CAZQPP010000423.1:0-7352 GCA_964594295.1 uncultured Myxococcales bacterium
GCTCACCGCTGCTGCGGGCACCGCGCAACACAAGTTGGTGAGAAGTGCGGGCTAGTCCCGCACCCCCACGATGTCCGCCGCCACGGCCTTGAACTTGATGCCGATGCTCGCTGCGTCCTTGTTGCCGTCGCCGCTGGTGTCGATGTCGTTCTTGATGACGAGGTTCAAGAGCGTGAGGATGGTCTGCTTCGAGATCTCTGGCGGGAGCTCCTCGTCGGGGAGGTTCTTGACCGCGTCGACGATGGTCGCCTTGGGCACCGCGCCGGCGAGGATGCCGTCCAGGATGATGGGCTCGTCGCCGCCCGGGCCGCCCCAGGTGATGGTGGCCTCGATGCGCGCGTTGGCCAGGGTCACGGGGAGCACGGTGTCGGGGGTGATGGGGATCTCGAAGGGGTAGGACGAGCCGACGCCCCCCGCGGTGATCTTGTCGCCGGCCACGCGCGCGTCCTTGATGACGAAGCGCGGGTTGCAGTCCTCGTCCAAGAGCTCGGCGGGCACCCGGTAGGAGCAGCCGGGATTCATGAAGTCGCAATTGCGGTCGACCTCTTTGCCCTCCCAGATGGCCATGTCGAAGAGCACCCCGGCGCGGTTGAAGCCGCGCTCCTCGAAGATGGCGTGCAGGCCGCCGTCGGCGATGACCTTGCCGAGCTCGGCGTTGGCGATGCCCGAGAGCGGGGCGAGGCTGTTGTCGCGGCCGCCGCTGCACTTGCCGGGCGGGCTGCAGGTGCCGGCGTTGCCGTCCACGTCGAGGGCGCTGCCCTCGTGGCCGTCCTCGCCGAGGGCGAAGGAGGTGATGTGGTGGGCCGGGTCGTTGAACTCCGGGGTGCAGCAGAGGCCCACCGGGATGCCCACGCAGCTGCCGGCCACGCAGTGGTCGTTCTCGGTGCACTCGTTTCCGTCGTCGCAGGGGCCGGCGATCTGGGAGCTCTGGCAGCCCACCGCGGGGTGGCAGGTGTCGGCCGTGCAGGAGTTCCCGTCGTCGCAGTTGCGCGGCTTGCCCTTGCAGGTCCCGTCCTCGCAGCGGTCGCTGGTGGTGCAGATGTCGCTGTCGTTGCAGGAGCCCGTCTTGGCCTCGTGCAGGCAGCCCTCGGCCGCCTTGCAGGTGTCCCGGGTGCAGGGGTTGTCGTCGTTGCAGCTTATGGAGGTGCCGCGGCACTTGCCGCCCGGGCCGCAGGTGTCGTTCTTGGTGCACATGTTGTGGTCGTCGCAGGCCCCCGAGGTCGGCGTGTAGGTGCAGCCCGAGCGAGGGTCGCAGCTGTCGGTCGTGCAGTCGTTGTTGTCGTCGCACTCGCCCGCCGAGCCGGTGCAGAGGCCTGTGGCGTCGCACAGGTCCGGGAAGGTGCAGGCGTCGCCGTCGTTGCACTCGCGCCCCTCCACCGGCGTGTTCGAGCACGAAGGCTCGCGGGCGACACAGCCTTCGTCTTCCGGTGCACACTCCTGCCCCGGGTCGCAGTCGTCGACCGTGCAGAGGTTGTTGTCGTTGCAGATGTGCTGGCCCTCCTTGCAGCACGGGTTGTCCATGAGCTCGTGCTGGCAGAGACGCACGGGATCGCAGGTGTCGGCGGTGCAGTCGTTGCCGTCGTTGCAGGAGATGGTCTCGCCGGGGACGCAATCGCCTCCCTCACAGAGGTCGTTCTCGGTGCAGGCGTTGCCGTCGTCGCAGGGCAGGTCGGCCACCTCGTTGGAGCACCCGGCCGAGGTGCAGATGTCGATGGTGCACTGGTCGCCGTCGTCGCAGTCGGCGGGCATGGCCCCCGTCCTGCACTCGCCGCCGTCACATTGGTCGCCGAGCGTGCAGGGGTCGCCGTCCTCGCAGGGCTCGAAGTTCGGGCTGTAGACGCAGCCCTCCTGGGCGTCGCACTTGTCGTCGGTGCAGGGGTTCTGGTCGTCACAGCCCGTCGGCGTTCCCGAGCACTGGCCCATGGCGCTGGTGCCTTCCTCGTGGCTGGGGTCCTCGCCTCGGCAGGCCATGCCGTCGTCGGCCAGCACGTAGGCGTAGGCGGAGAACGTGGGCTTGCTGACGTTGCAGGAGTTGAAGAAGGCCCCGGCCCCCTCGGCGTAGCAGACGTTGTGGATCAGGCAGAACTCCGCCTTGACGGGGTAGTCGCAGCCCCCGTAGCCGTCGCAGACGTCGTCGGTGCAGTGGCGGCCGTCGAAGCACTCGTAGGGCTCGCCCTCGCACTCGCCCTCATTGCACTTGTCCGAGTGTGTGCAGGGATCTCCGTCGTCGCAGTAGAGCTCCTCGACGCAAGGGCCGCCCGGGTCGGTCGAGGGCGCCCCGTCCGGTGACGGGGGCAGGTCTACACCGGCCGGATCCTCGGGCGCGGCGCCGCCGTCGCCCTCTTTGCCGTCCGGCACGGAGGGGTCGTCCCCCTGATCACGGTCCTTGAAGGTGTCGCCTAGCCCGGAGAGGCCGTCGGGGATGCCCTCGCCCCCGTCCTGTACGGCGAAGGGGCCCGGGTCCGTGATCGACACGGAGGCCTCCTCGCTCGTGCAGCCGGCGGCCGCCAGCAGGAGCAGCGCCGCGAGGCCCTGAAAGAGGGTGCCGGAGGGCCACCGGCCGCGCGCCGGCGCGGCGGTCATTTCACGTCTCCGCTGACCACCGAGAAGCCCGAGCCGCGGTAGATCTTTCGCGCCTCGAATTTGAAGCTGGTCCCCGGCGGGAAGGTGCCCGACGAGATCTCCGACAGGTCGATCTCGGGCAGGGGGAAGGTCGCGATGGTGCCTCCCGCGAGCTGCTCGAAGAAGACCGGCAGCATCGTGTCCTGGATGAGCTCGGTCAGGGCCGCCTTGGCCTGGGCGAGGCCGCCGGTGACGGTCTCGACCTCTATCTGGGCCACCTCGAGGTCCCAGATGCCGAAGGCCAGCTCCGGGCCGGTGGGCGTGTTGACCACGTCGATCATCAGGTTGGCGCTCGCAGACGCGTAGGCGTCCATCACCAGCGGCTGGTCGAGCATGACGAAGGACGAGTGGATGTGCACGTCTCCTATCTGCATGCGGAACTTTCTATCGGCGAAGCAGTCGGTCACCATCGGAGGCAGGAGCATGTCCACGTCGACCTGCATGTCGCTGATGCCGTACTGGGCGGCCTCTTTCAGGTCGGGGAAGTCGTCCGCGGTCATGGCGAACTTCAGGGCGCCCCCGTACCAGGTGGCGTAGACGATCTGGTTGATCATGTCGTCGGAGATGCCCATCTCGACCTCGCCGATCTCGATGAACGCGAAGGGCTCCTCGTAGATCCTCAGGCACTCGGAGCGCGAGATGGAGCCGAGCGGGAAGCGCGTGATGCCCTTCGGCGCCGTCGCGCTGACGCTCATGCCGATGACGCCGCCGAGGGTGTCGAACTCGGCGCTGCCGACCACCATGGAGAGGTGCACGGTCGTCGGGTTGCCGCTGCCCATCAGCGGCGGGATCTCGATGTCCTGCTCGAGGTCGAAGGAGGCGAGGGCGTCCTGGAGCATGGGGGCGAAGGACTGGATCTGGCCGACGACCATGGCCTCGAGCTGGTCGGCGATGGTGTCGCTGAAGAGGTCGATCAGCCAGTTGAAGAGGAAGCCCAGCAGGCCGTCGAGGCTGATGTCCAGGCTGTCGACGTTGGCGTAGGGGTTGGCGACCTGGACCTCGACCACGCCGGGGGCGGGCACGTTGATGAGCATGTCGGTGCCGACGGCTATCCTGCTGGCGCTGACGTCGCCGCTCAGGTCGGGGCACAAGAAGCCGCTTGTGTTCGCGTCGATGTCGATGCGGAAGTTGGTGAGCCGCACCTCGGCGTGGAGGCCGCCGTGGGTGGGCTTCAGGTCGAGGTCCGGTCCGTTGTAGTGGATGTTCTTGGCGCGGACCGTCACCTTGCACCAGGCCACCTTGGTCTTGGCCAGGGGGTCAGGGATCATGCTGGCGATGTCGAAGTCGCCGAGCATGAGCAGGATGAGGGTGGCGAAGTCGTCCCTGGTGAAGGTGTCGTCGTCGTCCCAGACCGGCTCGCCGAGGTAGATGCGGATGCCGTTGGGGATGCGCCCGGCGTCGGCGGTCTCCGGGTGGGCCGGGTAGTAGTGGTGGCTGAACTGGAAGGCGCGCACGCCGGCGTATTGGCCCCCGGCCTGGTTCCCCGCCACCGAGCGCAGCACGTTCGTGCCCGCGTGGGGCACGATGGTGTGGGCGAAGGAGCCGTCCTCGAAGAGGTGGACGGGCTGGTCGTTGATCAGGAACTCGGTGATGCCGCCGCCCTGGCTCGTTACGTAGCCGGTGACCGTGACCTCGTCGGGCGGCCCGACGATCATGGCCCCGCGCGGCGGGTAGGTGATCACTATCTCGGGGCGGCAGAAGGGGGTGTCCAAGAATACGTTCTGGCACTCGCCGTCGGCGAAGCAGAGGTCCTCGGTGCAGATGTTGCCGTCGTCGCAGGGGCTGTCCTGGCCCTGGCAGGCGCCGTTCTGGCAGATGTCGTCGTATGTGCAGCTGTTGCCGTCGTCGCAGGCGAAGCCGTCGTCGGGGATGAAGACGCAGCCCTTGTCGCTGTGGCACTCGTCGCGGGTGCAGGGGTTGCCGTCGTCGCAGGCCTCGACGAGGTTGCCGGGGATGCACACCCCGTTCAGGCAGCGGTCGCCGACGGTGCATGCGTTGCCGTCGTTGCAGGCGACGTCGGTGGGCTCGGCCACGCAGCCGAGGACCGGGTCGCAGTACTCGGCGGTGCAGGGATCGTCGTCGATGCAGACCATGCGCTGGCGCCCGGGCTGGCAGATGCCCTCGCGGCAGCGGTCGTTCAGGGTGCAGGTGTCCTCGTCGTCGCAGGGCCGGTCGGCCGGGTAGTGGACGCAGTCCCCGTTCTCGTCGCAGGCGTCGTCGGTGCACACGTCCTCGTCGTCGCAGTCGACGGCCATGCCGCCGCTCTTGCAGGCGCCGCCCTCGCAGAAGTCGCCGACGGTGCAGGGGTTGCCGTCGTCGCAGGTGACCTCGCCCTCGACCGGCTCGTAGACGCAGCCCACCGCCGGGTCGCAGTCGTCGACGGTGCAGGGGGTGCCGTCCTTGCAGTTGGGCATGCCGACCCCCGACATGCACTGGGCGTAGGCGCAGTGGTCGCCGTCGGTGCAGGGGTTGTTGTCGTCGCAGGGCTCCTTGTTGGCCGTGTGCTGGCAGCCGGCCACGCGGTGGCACCAGTCGTCGGTGCAGGGGTTCGTGTCTCCGCAGGGCTTCTCGCGGGAGCCCGGGGTGCAGACCCCGCCGGCGCAGACGTCTCCCTCGGTGCAGATGCTCCCGTCGTCGCACGGCTGGGCGTTGGGGATGTAGGCGCAGCCGCTCTCTGGGTGACAGATGTCGTTGGTGCAGATGTTCTTGTCGTTGCAGGTCACCACCGTGCCGCCCGGGAAGCAGGTGGCGTTCTTGCACTTGTCGCCGATGGTGCAGCGGTCCCCGTCGCTGCACGGGCGCTCGTTGGGGGTGTGCACGCAGCCTTTGTCCGCGTGGCAGTCGTCGTCGGTGCAGAAGTTCTCGTCGTCGCAGGGCCGCGGCAGGAGCCCCACGCAGCTCCCGCCCACGCAGACATCCGAGATCGTGCAGAAGTCCTCGTCGTCGCAGGGCACGCTGTCGGTCGGGGTCCAGGCGGTGTTCGACGACGGGGCGATGCAGGCCTCGCACGGGTTGAGCAGGTTCGGGTCTCCGTCCTCGTAGCAGGCACCGTCTATGAGGCAGCGGTCCGGCCGGATCGGGTAGCGGCAGCCGCCCGACCCGTCGCAGATGTCGTGGGTGCAGGACTGACCGTCGGAGCAGGAGTAGCGCTCGCCCTTGCACACCTCGTCCTCGCAGAGGTCGCTGTGGGTGCAGGGGTCGCCGTCGTCGCAGGCCTGACCCTCGTAGCAGGGCTCCGGCGGGGCGACGTAGGTGTCGGGCTCGCTGCCCTCGTCGACCTGCGGGGCCTCGTCCGGGGGCTGCTCGCCGGGGTCCACCGGGCCCGCGTCGGCTTCGTCGGTGCCCCTGTCCTCACGGGGGCCGGGGTCTTCGGCCACGTCGAGCTCGGCGCCGCCGTCCCCCTTCTCGCCGACGTCCGCCCCGATCGGATCTCCGGACGCAGCTCCGCCCTCGTCAGCCCCGGAGCAGGCCGTGATCGCGAGACCCCACGCCGCCAGGCAGCAACAAAGTAGAGCGACGGGGATAGCGCGCGATGTCAACGACACTTCTGAGACCTTGTTTCCGTCTTTTTGTCGCAGCCGGGCCAGCCGCTGCAGCCCCTGACCCATCTCTTGCTCTCTCCACACCCCGCCGGGCTGCCGTCCCAGCCGATCCTCGCGCTCTTGCAGCCGAAGAGCCCGAAGCCGCAGCCTCCGCCGACCGTCATGCCCTCGGAGTAGAAGATCGAGTTGTCACAGTTGTAGTCGAAGGAGCCGCAGTTGCTCTTGGAGGTGAAGAGGCCGCCCTGGCCGGGCTTCACCCGCCCGTCCTTGTCGCAGCAGTCCTGGGTGTTCTGGACCTTGAAGTCCCCCGCGGGCTCGCAGAGGCACTTGTAGCGGGCCGCGTCCCCGTAGCCGTCCTCGTCACGGTCCGCGTAGAAGATCTGGCAGTCGATGGTGTCGGTGTCGATGCGCCCGTCGCAGTCGTCGTCACGCCCGTTGCAGACCTCGGTGACTCCGGGGCGCACGTCGGCGCGCTGGTCGTTGCAGTCGTCGCCGCGCGTGGCCGTGTACTTGCCGGTCGGGGAGCACAGGGACTTGTAGTCGTCGGTCACGCCGTAGCTGTCCTTGTCCCGGTCCCGGTAGTAGACCTGCGAGCCCTGGCTGCCCTCGGGGTCGATGTAGCCGTCGCAGTTGTCGTCGAAGCCGTTGCACTTCTCCTTGGCCGACGGGTTGACGCTCCCCGTCCCGTCGTCGCAGTCGCCGCCGTTGGTCCCGCGGTAGGGCCCTTCAGGCTCGCAGAGGCACTTCGTCGCCGCCTGGCCTCCCGGCGGAGAGACCGCGCCGTAGCTGTCCCCGTCGGCGTCGTAGTACCAGGTCTTGCAGCCCGTCCCGCCTGACTCGTCGACCCCGTGCACGCAGTTGTCGTCGAGGCCGTTGCAGACCTCCTGGGCGCCGTGGTGGATCGCGGGGTTGTAGGGGGCGCAGTCGGTCAGGTCCGGGTCGCCGTCGTTGTCGTCGTCGACGTCGCAGGCGTCGCCGACGTTGTCGATGTCCCGGTCCTCCTGCTCGGGGTTGTAGAGGAAGGGGCAGTTGTCGCTGATGTCGGGGATGCCGTCGCCGTCGTTGTCGTCGTCGCAGGCGTCGCCGCGGCCGTCCTCGTCCAGGTCCGCCTGGTCCGGGTTCGGCTCGAACTGGCAGTTGTCGTGCAGGTCGGGGACCCGGTCGAGGTCGGCGTCGGGGGCGGAGGCG
>CAZQPP010000424.1:0-7342 GCA_964594295.1 uncultured Myxococcales bacterium
GGAGCCTCGCGGCCGGGGACTGCGACGACGAGGACCCGGCGGTGAAGCCGGGGGCGGCCGAGCTGCCCTACAACGGCAAGGACGACGACTGCGACGAGAGCACCCCCGACAACGACCTCGACGGGGACGGCTCGCGCCACCCGGCCGACTGCGACGACAACGACCCCACCGTGCACCCCGAGGCCGAGGAGACGCCCTACAACGGCAAGGACGACGACTGCGACGCCGAGACCAGCGACACCGACGTCGACGGTGACGGCGCGGAGGGCGGGCCCTCGGGCATCGACTGCGACGACGAGAACGCCGAGGTGCACCCGTCGGCCGTGGAGGTGCCCTACAACGGCAAGGACGACGACTGCTACGGGTGCACCCTCGACGACGACCTCGACCAGGACGGCCACGGCCGCGACGGCGACTGCGACGACAACAACCCCGCCGTGCACCCCGATGTCGTAGAGGACGAGAAGACCAACTGCAGCGACGGCATCGACCACAACTGCGCTGGCGGGGACGTGGAGTGCGGCGCGGAGTTCATCGACGGCGACTCGGACGGCTTCCCCCTCTCCCAGGACTGTGACGACGCCGATCCGAGCGTGAACCCCGGTCAGGACGAGATCTCGAACAACGGGAAGGACGACGACTGCGACGCGGAGACCGTCGACGAGTGTCAGCTCGACGCCTTCGACAACGACGGCATCGGCAACAGCCCCGACAACCCCATCGACCTCTTCGACGCGAACTCGGCGGGCGTCGCCATCGGCGACCTCAACATCTGCCACGGCGACGACGACTGGTTCCAGATCCAGATTGGCCCCGGTGAGGGTCTCGAGATCGACGTCTACTTCGCCCACCTCGACGGCGACCTCGACGCCGACCTCTACGACCCGGCGAACCTCGAGTGGCCCATCGATTTCGGGATGTCGGAGGACGACAACGAGACCGTCTACGTGAGGAAGGACGCGGACGGCGGCCGCTACCTCCTGCACGTCTACGGCTACGACGGCGACCGCAACCCGCGCTACGGCATCACCGCTAACGTCTTCGCCGCCTGCACCGACGACCCCGAGGTCACCGGCGGCGAGCACGACGACAGGCCGGCGGAGGCCGGCTGGCTCGAGCCCGGTGTCATCGTGGAGCGCCAGATCTGCGACTACGACGACGACTGGTACCGCTTCGCGGCCACGGCCGGGAGCACCATCCGGGCGGACATCCTCTTCGAGACGAGCTCGGGGCCGTACCAGGACCTCGACGCCCTGCTCCTCGACGAAGAGGGCAACATCTTAGGCATCGGCTACGCGAGCGGTGACGACGAGTCCGTGACGGCCAACGCCCCGGCCGACGGCACCTACGTGCTCGGAGTGCTCGGCGCCAACGGGGCGATGAACCGCTACCACCTGATGCTGACCGTCAACGGGCTCGGTCCGGGCTCACGGCGCGTCAAGGAGTCGCCGGAGCGGCCCATCCCCGACCTCGACGACCCGGGCCCCCAGGAGATCGTCTACCCCCTCACCGCCGACTGGCCGGTGGGCGCCATGGTCACCGGCGTGCTCGTCAGGGACCTCGTGATCGACCACGGCTGCCTGACCGATCTAGAGGTCAACCTCGAGATGGGCGAGCGCAAGGTCCCGCTCTGGAACCGCGACGGCGAGAACTGCAAGGACGGCGGAAAGGACGACGACTGGCTCTTCTGGACCAGGGGCGACATCAACCTCGACGACCGCCGCTACGGCCACCTCGACGGCGCGCCCCTCGTGGAGCCCGCGCTCGTCATCAAGGACCACCTGCGCGGCAGCATCGGGAGCCTCGACGACGTGGACATCGAGATCTTCTTCGTGGCGCCCTAGATGGCCCGCAAGAAGCCCGGCATCCGCGTCAAGCCCGGGCCCGTGATCGCTAGGCGGATACTCACGATCGTGGTGCCGCTGCTCGCGCTCGGCGGCTTGCTCGGCCGGTCCGTTCAGCACCTCTTCTCCGACGCACCGGCTACAGCCGGCGGCGTGGAGGCCCTCTTCGAGCAGAAGCGCTCCGACGTCGTCGTGGAGGTCGAAGGCGTGGTGAAGCGCGCTCTGCGGGACGACAAGAAGGGCAGGCGCCACCAGCGCTTCATCATGGCGCTGAGCTCGGGGCACACGGTGCTCGTAGCCCACAACATAGACCTCGCCCCGCGGGTCGACGGCCTGATGATCGGCGATCACGTCGGGGTGCGGGGCGAGTACGAGTGGAACGCCAAAGGCGGGGTGCTGCACTGGACCCACCACGACCCCGGCGGGAGGCGCCCGGGCGGCTGGATCGAGCACAAGGGGCGGCGCTACCGGTAGCCTCGCGGGTGTGCCCTTGTCCGCCGAGAGCCGTAGAGGCAAGATAGGGCCCGGGCCTCCACGGGGCTCTGGTTGCTCGAGGAGCTTCCTGGGATGAGCGTCGGCGAGAACAAGCGTGAGCACGACTCCGAGCTGATGGCCCGACTCGCCGCCTCCCGCGAGGAGCTGCGCGCCATGGCCCACGCCGTGAGCCACGACCTGCGCGCCCCCCTGCGACATATCCGTGGTTTCACTGAGATCCTGCTCGAAGACCACGGCGAGGACGTGCCGCCGGACGCAAAGGAGATCCTGCTCCTCGTCAAGAACGCGGCCGAGCTCAGCAACGAGATGATCGAGGCGCTGCTCCGCTTCAGCAGGCTCCTGCACACCAAGCTCGGAGCCGAGCCCGTGTCCCTCGACGAGGTGATCGGAGAGGCTCTCGACGGGATGGACGGGGCGGAGATCGTAGTCCTTCGCGGGCCCCTGCCTCGCGTGGTCGGGGATCGTCGCGCCCTGCTCACGTGTCTCTCCGAGCTCCTGGACAACGCCCTTCGATACCGTCGCGACGGCGCCGCCCACGCCGTCCGCGTCAGCGGCGCGAGCGAGGCCGGTCGAGCCTACCTCCGGATCGAAGACAACGGCCCGGGGATCCCGCAGAAGCTCCGGGAGCAGATCTTCCGGGTCTTCGAGCGCGCCGGGAAGCCCGCGCAGCTCTCGAGCGTCGGGATGGGGCTGCCCCTCGCCCGCTGCGCGGCCGAGCGAATGGGTGGAAGCCTGATCCTCGAGCCGATCTCGAGCGAGGGGAGCTGCTTTCGGCTGGACCTGCCCGCCGCCGAGTGACTACCTGCCCTCCCCCACGGGGGGCATCTCGTTGTGCACGGTCCAGTAGAGACCGAGGGTCTTGACCATCTCGATGAGGGACTCGAGGTTGACCGGCTTGACGAGGTAGGAGCTGGCGCCGAGGTCGTAGGCGCGGGCGATGTCCGGGTCCTGCGAGGATGAGGTGAAGACGACCACGGGGATGCGCCTGAGGAGGGGCTGGCCCTTGCTTAACCGCAAGGTCAAACTCTAGAGTGGCCCCATGCCCCCGCGAGCTCCAGACACGAACGCAGGCAAGCAACGCGACGGCGACCGCGCCTCACGCATCCTCGCAGCCGCCGACGAGCTCTTCTCGGAGCGGGGCTTCGACGCGGTCAGCGTCAACGACGTGGCCGTGCTCGCCAGCGTGAACAAGGCCCTCGTCTTCTACTACTTCGGGAGCAAGGAGGGGCTCTTCGCCCAGGTCATCGAGCCCTACTACGAGGCCCACCGGGAGGCCCTCGAGAGCGCCTTCGCCGGCTCCGGCGACGTGTCCGAGAGGCTGCACCGCACCCTGGACGCCTACCTCGACTTCATCGACGGCCACCGGCGCTACGCGCGGCTGGTCCAGGGCCAGATCGCGGCCTCCACCGGCGAGCGCCTCGACCCCGTGCGCCGCAGCCTCGAGCCCCTGTTCGCCTGGACACAGGACGCCCTCGCCGAGGTCGCGCCCGCGGAGGGGCCGCGCGCCGCGCGCCACCTCTACGTGACCTTCTCGGGGGCGGTGATCAACTACTTCACCTACGCGCCCGTGCTGGCCGCGGTCTGGGGCACCGACCCGCTCTCCGAGGAGGCGGTCGCGGAGCGCCGCGAGCACCTCCACTGGCTCGTCGAAGCCGTGCTCGGCTCGCTCCGATCTCCGGCGGCTCAGAAGGAGATGGAGACCGAGACCTCGGGGTAGGTGTCCGAGCAGTCTCCGCTGCACTCGGAGACGATGACCTCGTGCACGACCCCGACCCCGAAGAAGCTGCCTCCGCCGCTGACCCAGAAAGCTCCGGCCCGCCCACCGGCGGTGTCGACGTCGTCGTGTCCGCCACCCACGAACCAGTGGCTGTAGAAGGCCCCGGCGTAGGGCTTCAGGACGGGCACGAACCAGAGGACGTAGCGGGTCTGGGGCGTGACGTGGGTGATGGTGGGCTCGTGTCCGAACCAGACGTCGGCCCCGAGGCCCACCTCGAGCCCGTCGACGACGTAGTAGCCGAGGCCGGCGCCGATGACCCAGTAGCGGTTGTTGAAGGCTCCGCCGGTGCCCACGTTCAGCGACCCGCGGACGCTGCCCTCCGCGAAGGGCCCGGGGTCGGCCCCGCGGGCCTCGCTCGGAGCGGTGGCGCCCAGGGTGAGCAGGGCGGCAAGGACGATGGCGTATCGAGGCGGCATGTAGCTCCCTCAGAGTTGCTGTCAGTTCCCGCCGAGGACCATGAGACCAGCGTAGCGGGCCTTCTTCTCGCCGGTGAAGGACTCGCTGACCAGGTTCAGGTCGGCGTCGTAGTAGGCGATGCTGTCCTGCTCGGTCGTGGCGAGGAACCCGTGCCCGTAGGAGATCAGGCCCCAGCGAGGCAACAGCTCCTCGGTGGGTGTGCCCTGGCGCTCCATCTGCCCGTCGGGCCGCAGGAGCGCGAGGGTGCCCCGGTGGTTGACCACGCCGGCCACGACCAGGTGGTTCCCCGGCGCGAGCGCGCCCCGGTGAACGGTCAGGTTGAGCTCTTCGGTGTTCTGGGCGAAGCGCCCGATCTCCTCGCCTTTCTCGTCGAGCAGGTAGAGGTACCAGGCGATGGAGTGCTGCGGCACCAGGACGACGCCCCGGCCGGCGATCTGCACCAGCGAGCGGGCTTGCAGGGTGTAGTCGTCGAGGTGGAGCTTCTCCTTGAAGGTCCCCGCCTCGTCGAAGGTGAGCTGGTAGCCTCGCGGGCCGCCGACCCAGATCAGGCCGTCGGGCTGGTGGCGCAGCATGGTCTCGGCGCCGTAGGAGCTGTAGATGTGGTGCCCGTCCTCGGTCTCGTCCTGAAAGGAGTAGAGGCGGCGCCCGTCGAGGTCGAAGACCTCTATGATGGCCTGTGCTTTCTGGCGGTTTCCCACCGCGATCTTGCCGGGAGCCAGCTGCAGCAGGGACACGGGGTCGTTCAGGTAGGTGCTCGAGATGCCCTGGACGATGAAGGCGCCGTCGCTGCGAAAGACCTGCACGACCGGCGGGTTACGCACGGTCACCCAGAGGTTGCCCAGCGCCTTGAGCGCGGCCGTGCGCTCGGCGCTGCACCCGCCGCCAGTGGCGACGAGGCGCAGCGAGACCGTGGTGGTCGCGAAGTAGAGGTCGACCTCGCTCAGGTTGAAGGTGGCCCGGCCGCCGCCGAGGTCTGTGACGAAGCGGGCCATGTGGGCGGGCGTGACCTCCAGGCGCAGCTCCGGAGCGGCGCCCGTGACGGCGAGGTCGGGCACGACCTCGAGGGTCTCGCCGAAGCGCGCGTATCGAGCGCCGTTTGTCGTGCCATAGGAGCGGATCTCGAAGCCGGGACAGCTCACCGGCGGCGGCGGAGGACCCGGGTCGCTGGCAGGGTGACCCGAGTCGGTGCCCGGCCGGCCCGGGCTGGTGCCTGAGCCCGACGTGTCCGTGCGACCGCCGGGGGGAACGCCCGAGGAGCCGTCGCCGGAGGCGCCGGGCGAGCCGGCCTGGTCCCCGCCCGGCGAGTAGGGCGCGCCGGGGACCGCCTTCTCCCCTACGCTGGAGCACGCGAGCGCGAGCGCTACCCAGAGAACACAGAGGCTTCTCATCGGCTCCACCCAAGCTGCAGGCCCACCGTGTCGGAGCTCCAAAGGGGCAGCACCTGGAGCGGCGCTCCCGCGTCCGAGGCGCCCCCGTCCCAGATGACCCAGGTCACGACCCCCAGGACGGCAGCTCCGGCGAGCGAGCCGATGGCGGCGACGCGGAGCTGGTCCCCTTCGTCGATCAGGCCGTCGAAGCGGCGATCGTAGTCGACCGCGTTGATCGGCATGGCGTCGGCCTCTTGGAAGCGGTCAAAGGCCAGGTAGTACAGCACACCGCCGGTCACCGCCGCCGCGGCCGCTCCGCCCAGCGTGAACCACCCGGGGTTGACCGTGCCTCCCCGAAGGACGGTGCTATCCTGCGGGGCCGCCGTAGCGCGGGGCCGCGCCCCTTCGCCCGCGGGACCAGGCGTCGAGGTCTCGGACACCACGAAGCGTGGCTCGTGCTCCTCGCCTGCCTCGACCTCCACCTCGGCGAGGCGCGCGGTCTCACCGAGGCCGCGAAGCTCGAGGCGGTGGCTGCCCGGAGCCAGGCACAACACCACCGGGCCTCCGACGGGCCAGACCTCACCGTCGACCAGGAGCTCGCCGGTTGCGATCCCCGCGGGAACCCTCACGCGCCCGCGAGCGACGGCGGTGCAGATCCCCACGAGGGCCTCGGAGGCGGCCCGGCGGTCTTCGTCGCTCCGGGCGCGCTCGAGGTACTCCTCGTAAGCGGCGAAGGCCTCGCCGCTGCGACCGAGCACCTCGAGGGTGCGGGCGGCGTTGAAGAGGTACTTGGGCTGAGGATCGAGCTCGAAGGCCCCCCGGAAGGAGTCGAGGGCCTCCTCGTGCTTCTCGCTGCCGTAGAGGACCTTGCCCTCGCGGTTCAGGCGCTCCGCCTCCGACTCCTCGGCCTGTGCGGCCGCGGGGAGGAGCGCCAGCAGGAGCGCCGGGAGGAGGAGCTTGTTGCGCAGAGCGCGGAGCATCACTTGAGGCCGTCCTTGCGGGCCTTGCGCAGCGCCTCCTCCTCGTCGATCTCGAGCGGGACGAGGTGCTTGGCCGGGCCGCCGTGGGAGAGCCGGACCAATCGCTGCACGTGCCCCTCCTTCCGCAGGACCACGTCGAGGCCGGCCTCGGGCACCTCGACCGCCATGGGAGTTCGGCCGTGGAGGGTACCTCCGACGATGACCTCGGCGCCGGTGGGCCGAGAGTCGACGTGCACCTTCCGAGGCGGCACCGCCTTCGACTCCTCGGGCTTCGGAGCAGGCGCGCTTGGGGCCTCGGCGGCAGGGCGGCGGGTCCTGGGCTTTCTCCGAGCCTTCGCCCGGCGGCGCTCCGTGGGCTTCTCGGCGGCGGGCGGGGGCGCGGGGACGCTCGGCGCGGGGGAGGCGGTGGACGGCGCCATCGGGACGGCCCGGCCGCTCGCCGCGGGTGGTCGCGGCGGGGCC
>CAZQPP010000425.1:0-7339 GCA_964594295.1 uncultured Myxococcales bacterium
CTTCGGAGCGTCCCTCTCGACCGCCGCCGGCACGGACTCCCTGAGCATGACGACCGTCGCCGGTCGCCTCGCGGTCTCGAAGCCCTTCGCCATACGCGCCGCGGCCCGCATCGTCCCCTTTGCCGGCTACGAGGCGCTGATCGTGCGCGCGTCGAGCAGGGCCCTCGCGCTCTTCGAGCCGACCGGCAAGCTGCGCCTCTTCACCCTCCCGTCTACGAACCAGCTCCAACACCGGGGCTTCGCCGGCCTGCGCTTGGGCCTCGGTGCCTTTGCCCTGACGGCATACGGGGGGGTCTCGGCGGGTGCGCAGAGCGTAGGCGCACAGGTGGGCGTCCGCTACTGACCTCCTCACTTGATCTTCGCGCGGAATGCGTCAGGATTCCGTCGCGATGCGTCGACTCGTCACAGGTCTCACCTCCACGGCCCTGCTCCTCCTCATCTCGGCATCCGCCTTAGCCGCCGGGGCGACCGTCGGGGTGGATCGCGTCGTCGACAACGAGTTCGTCGACAAGGGGGTGCTGACCTTCTACGTCGACGTGGCCGACGCCAGCGGGCGGGCGGTCGACGGGCTCGACGCGGCGGCCGTCTCCTTCTTCGTGGACGGCAAACCCGCCCCGGGAAAGATCAGCGTGCGCCCTCTCCAGGCCACGGGCGAGGGGACGGCGGTGATGCTCGTGCTGCCGGCCTACCAGGCATTCGTCGCCGGTGAAGGCGGGCGAAAGGCCTTCGACAGGGCGATGAGCGGCGCGCGCCAATTCGTCAGGCGCCTCGGCCAGCAGGACCATATCGCGCTCGTCACCTACAACGACGAGGCCTACGACCTCCGCCACGCGTTCTCCAAGGACCCCGACGCGGCGGCCAAGGCCTTGGACGACTTCGCCAACGACCTCCAGCGGACCGAGCCCCAGGCCCACCCGCCCCTGCCCAAGCTCTTGGGAGAGGTCCTGCCCTACCTCATCAAGAGCGGCTTCAAGGCAGAGAACCTCCCGAGCCGGCGGATGCTCTTCCTCGTCACCGCCGGGCACGACCGCACCGTCGCCTCCGGCCGCGAGCGCAGCATCTCCGACAAGGTCGACAGGCTCGTCCGCTCCGCGCGCGATCCCAGCTTCGGCCCCCTGCGAAAGGTCTACACGGTGGGCGTGCACGGCTTCACCGAGAGAGACAAGCTCGCGCCTTTCCGCAGCCTGGCCGAGCGCACCGGCGGCGCCTACTCGGACGCCGAGTTCAGGGACGACTTCGACGCCGTCGAGGAGTCCACCGTCGCCCTCGGCGAGCGCATCTTGAAGCAGTACGTGATCTCATGGGAGCCCGAGGACTGGCGCGGAGGAAAGGGCAAGGTCCGCCTCGACATCGACGTCAAGGGCTCGAAGGTCTGGCACGACGTTCAGCGGACCGTCTGGAAGGAGCGCCCCCTGCCCTGGCTCAGCATCGTGCTCTGGGTGCTCGGCGGCATCGTGGGCCTCATCCTCCTCATCGGCATCATCCGAGCCATCGCCCGCGGCATCTCGGCCCGCCGCGCTGCCGCGCCCGCCCCGGTCGAGGAGCCGGAGATGCCCTCGGGCAAGCTCCGCGCGGTGCTCTACGTCAAGACCGGCGCCTACGCGGGCCACGAGGTCTACCTGACCAACCAGATCACGACCATGGGGAAGTCGGACGCCTGCGACCTCGTCTTCGAGGACCCGCGCATGAGCCGCCGCCACGCCGCCGTCCGCATCGAGGACATGCGCTTCGAGATCTCAGACCTCAAGTCCACCAACGGCACCTTCGTCGACGGCCGCAAGATCGAGAAGTGCTTCCTGAAGGACGGGGACACCATCAGGGTTGGTGAGACGGAGCTCGAGTTCCGCCTCATGAAATAGCGCCTATGCGGCCTGGCGGCCGCATAGGCGACCACGTACCCGTACCCGTACACGTCCTCGTCCTCGTGCGCGTGCACGTGGCCCCCTCCTCGTCCACCTCCACGAACAGCTACTCGAGCGCCTTAAACTTGAGCTCCGTACGGCCGACTCTGATCGTGTCGTTGTCCACCAGCGCGGTCTTCACCACCCGGGTGTCGTTTACGAAGGTCCCGTTGGTCGAGTCGAGGTCGGAGAGGATGAAGTCGCCGTCCTCGAAGCGGATAACGGCGTGCTTGGCGGAGAGGTAGGCGTCGGTGAGCACGACATCGCAGTCGGCGGCCGTGCCCATGACGTTCTTGCCGGGGGTGAGGCGGTAGTCGCGGCCCTTGTGGTCGCCGCTGCGGACGACGACCCACCCCACGCACTCGCCGGCGTGAAGATCGAGCTCGTCGACGTTCATGGCCAGGGTGTGCTCCTCTGGAGCCGGCGCGACCATCTCCTCGCCGCCCTCGGGCACGTTCTGGTTCTTCTTGCCGAACAGTCCCATCTTCTGCCCCTGCTGCTGCTGGGCTGCCGGGCCACCGCCCCCAGCGGGCCCGCCACCGCCTCCGCTCGCCTTCTTCTTCTTCTTCTTCGCGCCTGGCTTGGCTCCCTTGGCTTTTCCCTTGGCGCCCTTCACGGCGCCGTCGATCCCCTTGTTGAAGGTCCCCGCCACCTTGCCTTTGATCTTCGCCTGGTGGCCGTAGAGCTTGCCCTTCGCCGCCGCCTTGGCGCCGTGGACGCGGCCCATGGCCAGCATCTTGAACCATCTGGTGATGGAGCCGACGGGATCCATCTTCTTCCCGCAATAACAAGGTCTGGGGTAGGAGGAGCTCAGCCCGCATTCTGGCACGCGGCGGCTCCGGCTAGCAAGGAGTGAGCCTACTCCTCTTCTGGCTGGTACGCCCAGATGTGGAAGTAGTTGATGTCACGCTGCTCGGTGGTCGGGATCTGGGTGATGCGCAGGTCCACGTCCCTGACGTGCTCGGCGGCGATGACGAAAGGCCAGTTCCTCCAGCGGTGCTTCCGGTCCATGCCCGAGCAGCGCATGTAGCCGACCTTCTTGGAGTTCACCTCCATCTCGGCCTCCCAGTCGCCGTGCACGTAGTCCATGCGGACGAGCATGAGCACGGGGCGGCCGGGGACGAGGTTCTTCAGCGTGAACTCGCAGCGCCCCCCCTCGTAGGCGAGCCCGACGTCCTCGACCGCCGTGCCGTCGGGGTACTTCAGCTTCTGGCGGCTGCGGTAGCGGTCGCGGTAGTCGATGATGCGGAAGTCGTGGGCTGTCTCGCTCTTCTTGTTGAGCACGTCTATCTCGTCGGCCCGCTTGAGCACCACACCTTCGACCTCCATCGACTCGTCGAAGGAGCCGCTGTGCACCTTCAGGATCTCGCCGATCTTCTCGATCGGCGTGGTGGGCGCCCGCTCTTCCACCTCCCGCTTGGTGATGCCGAAGAAGATGGCGCGGAGGTTCTCGTTGGCCTTGGCCTCGTAGCTCAGCAGGGTGCGCAGGGCGTCCGCGTCGCGCCTCCCCTCCCGGGAGAAGTCGCGCAGGAGCTCGATGTGGCGCTTGTAGGAGGCGAACTCCTTGCGGCTGCTGATGTCGGGCCGGTCGGCCTCTATCTGCTCGACGAAGCCCCACTGCAGCCACAAGATGTCGTCCCACATGTCGAAGAGGTTCCACATGTCGATGATGCGGCTGCGCAGCATCATGTGGAGCGTGATCGCCGCGTGCAGGCTGTCTCCGGCTGTGGTCACCGACTCCTTGTGAGTGATGTGGCCGTAGACCTCGCAGGTCTCCTTCAGCAGGTCGGCGAGCTCGGCGAGCAGGTGGGTCGGGATGTGGGTGCCGACGGCTCCCGCGAAGGGCACGAAGCGCAGGTCGATCTCGTTGGTGGACGGCTTGCGTGGGTCACGCCCGTCGGTCAGGCGCTTGACCCCCGGCTCGAGGGCGATCCGGGCGAGCTCGACACCATCCGCAGGCTCCGGCTCCACGACGTGGAGCTCGATCCGGCTGACCTCGGCGATGCGCCGGTGGCCCTTGTACTCGAGGTTCTCCTTGTAGGCGATGAAGTCGGTCATCTCCTCGTAGTACTTGGCGACGACGTAGATGGTCTGGGGCAGCTTGTAGTCGAGCGGGTTGACCGCCTTGATCTCGGGATCGGGCACGAAGATCTCGTTCCCGTCTCCGTCGACCGCCAGCCCGGGCAGGATCTCCACCGCCAGCTCGCCCTTCCCGCGAGCCTGCACTCGGAGCTCCCCGAGGAAGCCTGGCACGACGCCAAAACCGTGCAGCATGCGGTTGTGCATGCGGTGCTTCTCGACGTGATAGGCCGTCGCGCTGTTCCAGTCCTCCTCGGTGGTCAGAAAGCCCCTAAAGAAGTTGATGCGCTTGAAGGCCTTGGACACATCGGTGCTCATGGCTTCTTTTCTCCTTCGCCTTTTTCTCCGGCCTCAGAGGGCTCCTCTTCGGAGTCCGAGGAGACCCCGATCGGGGTGGCGCCGACCTTCAAGAAGGACTGCATCGCACCCTCGGCGGGGCCTTTCTGGAAGCGCACCACGTAGATCGTGTGCGCGGGCTTCTCCAACAAGATGACCTGGTGCAACCTCAGCACCTGGCGCTCGCTCAGGTCCTCATATCGCACGGGCAGGTTCACGATGAAGGCGTGGGCGCGGTTGACGGTCGGCATCACGACCGCGTCCACCCCGATCCTCCCCGACACTCCGGCGCGCACTCCGTCGTAGGGCCACCTGTTCTCGCAGATCTCCGCCTCGAGGCCCGTGAAGATCCGGATGAGCGTGACGAGGCAGCGCTTGGTGCCCCTGGAGGCGTAGAGGCGCGGCGCCTCCCTGATCCACTTTCGGCGCGTGTGCTCGTCCCACTCCGGGTCCATCAGGAGCCCAACCCACGAGGCGAGCCAGGGCAGGAGCTCGGGGTCGGTCGTCGCCGGGTCGAAGACCTCGTGCAGTCGATGGAGGCGGCTCTCGATGCCGGCGTGGACGGTCTGGAAGATGTAGAGGAAGTCCCGCAGGAAGGTGTCGCCGGCGGCGACGGCCTGGCGGTAGACGCTCGGCAGGTAGTCGAGCCAGCTCTTGCGCGCCACCTGGAGCTGGATCTCATTCGCGACGTCCACGAGCTGCCCGTAGGCCGGGAACTGCACGACGACGTCGTCCTCCACGGCGTAAGCCTCCACGTAGTGCACGCGGATGCTCTCGAAGCCGGCGTTCTCGAGCATGATACGAGCGGTCTCGAGGGGGTAGCCCTCCACCCGCGGGACCACGCTCCTGCGTCGAACGTGCTCGGCTGTACCGACCTGGGCCATCTAGATGATCTGCTCCCGGCTGCGCTCGGTGACCTCGACGTTGCGCAAGAAGATCAGCTCGTCGTCCGCTACCCGCAGGTAGTCGACGTCCCGCCCCGCGCGGACGTCGTGCAGGCGGATGCGGTGGACGAGGTCCACGTCCCTGACCTCCTCGACGACGTGGAAGAGGTCGACCTTGTAGATGCTGCGTCCGAAAGGCCAGCCCTGTCTGTCGCGGCCGCCCACGAGCGGGTGGCAGAAGAGCTTCAGGGACTGGTCAACCGCCTGCCTCAGGCGATCGTGGGGCCCGCCCCCGCGGCGGTAGACCTCCACCTCGACGTCGAACTCGACGAAGCGCGGCTTGAGCACGTGGAGCACCGTCGTGATCAAGCGGTGCTCGTTCAGCTTGCGCTTGACGTGCCGGAGCAGGGCGAGGCTCGGGATCGGCTTGTTCATGAAGTCGGGGTGATCCCTGGGCACGTGGGGGACCACGATGACCACCACCTCGCCTTCGCGCTCGGGCGCCGGCAGGCACTTCACCCGCGCCACCGACGGGCTCGCAGCGCGCGCGAGCCACTCGAAGTCCTCGGCGGTGACCGCGCGGTTGCGGCTCTTGAGCACGTAGGGCCCGCGCCGCATCACCTGCTCGACCGGCTCGAGGTTCGCGCCCCCCACCGCCGGGTAGGGGTTCGTCACCTTGTCCACGTAGGCGATGGGCTTTCGGAGCACCTGCAGGCTGTGCGCGGCCACGTTCCCCTGCTCGCCGCCTCCAACCTGGTAGATGCGCGCGCGGATGCTCTTCTCTCCCTTCGGCGGGATGCGTCCGTTGCGCCCGTCGCCGAAACGAATCCTGCCGGTGACGACGTCCCGCATGTAGTGACGGCTGGTGGCGTCGGACTCGAAGAAGGAGTCCACGCGCTCCCAGCGCACGAGCCACCCGCCCTCGTGCTCGGTGACGGCATCTTCGCCGAGGCGGCTCCGCAGAGCCCTGGCGTCGGCCTCGGACGGGGGCTCCGGCTCGATCACGTCGATGCTCTCACCGGGCAGCACCGGGCCGCGCGGGAAGCCGAAGGTCTCGCCGGGGATACCCTCGCAGCTCCCCAGGATGGTGTGCTCGTAGGTCGTGACGTTCGCCGCCGCGACCGTGTTGAGCAGGAGGTTCTCGATGCGCGGCGGGGTGTGGTAGCCCCCCATCTCCAGGCGCGCCCTGATCCAGCAGGCGCTCACCCCGAAGCGCTTGGACTCCTTGTGCGCCTTCGGTGCGAGCAGGCGCAAGAAGCCGCTCTGGGTGAGGTTGCAGGTCCCGTCCTCGACCGAGAGGTCGAGCCAGCGCTTGCCGTTCCAGTACTCCCAGACCAGGGTCTGCTCGCGGCGGGCGTCCTCGTCTGGATCGCCGCTGCCCTCGCCGGGGCGCCCGTACACGCCGCCGAGCTCACGGTGGGCGACGCGGACGTAGATCTGGGCCTCGCCGTGGGGGAAGGGGTCGCTCAGCCCGAGGTAGAGAGTCGGACAGTCCTCGGGGGTGACGGTGAAGGGCTGGAACGAGCGGGCCTCGCGCTTGGCGTCCTCGCTGTGGTCCTCGTAGCGGAAGTCGTTCCACGACACGACGTGCTCGACGACCTGGTCGTCCTCCTGGAACTTCAGCGCGAGGGAGCGCACGACCGGGGGCCGGAGGGGGCGCTCGTCACGCCAGACCCAGCGATCCCCGTCGAGCTCGTATGTGCCCGCGACGCCGTAGTCCCCGGACACTATCCGGCAGCGCACCCACCTCGCCTCTACGCCCTGGACCGTGGTCGGCTTCATGCTGCGCGGGCGGCGGAAGCGCACGACCCCCGAGCGGGCGAAGGCCTCCGTGCTGTCCTCGAAGCCGTAGGTGTCGACCGGCTTCGTCACGCCGGGGCCCGAGCGCCCGAGAGGCCGCCACTTCTTTCCGTCGTGGAACTCCCAGGCCAGCTGCAGCTTCGCCGAGGGCACCGGGTTGAGGGCGATCGTCGGCTCGACGAGATCCACCTCGAGCTTCACCGTCGCGTCGCGCATGTCGAAGAGCGAGTCGGCGGCGAGGTAGAAGGCGCTGTCGGCCGTCGGCTCCTTTCCGAGCAGGAGCAGGTTTCGGTCCTGGTCGAGGGGGGTGAAGATCTCGGGCGCGGGGTTCGAGTACAT
>CAZQPP010000426.1:0-7335 GCA_964594295.1 uncultured Myxococcales bacterium
CGACCGCAAGGACGTGGCCGGCAAGGCGCCTTCGGCCCGGGCATGGGCCGGGGCCCGGGGGGGCGTGTAGGCGCTGTGCACTACACGCTCCTAGACATCGCTGGGGAGAGGAGGGCAGCGCGGTGGTTTGCGTGGCGTCTGTGGGCGCGCCGGGGTTACCGGGTGCGGAGTCCAGACGTGCTCCTTCGAAGGCAGCGATACGGGCTCGCCCCGGGGCCCGAGCAGGTTGCCGCGGACGGTGAACCGGCCCAGCCCGCGGCGCTCGACCGGCGCGAGGGTGAGGGCCTCCTTCCAGCTACCGTGCTGAAACCAGTTGTCAGCGATGTGCACCCTCCCCACCGGTGTGCCTCCGACGGCGACCGCCCAGACGTGTGTGGCCGCAACCACGTTGTGGTGGATCACGATCACGTCACCTGCGATGTCGTTGCCTTCGTGTCGGTCATGCCCGCCGTGCACGTCGAAGATGTGCCCGTTGGCGTTCTCCAGCGCCAGGTTGTAGCGGGCAATGTAGGAGGAATCCCTGACGCCGGTGCTGGCGACCGCGTGGCGATTCCATTCGAAGACGTTCGCCTCGACGATCGCCGTCCCGTGCCCCAGCACCACGCCGTAGCCCAACCCGTGACGCTGGTTGTGGTGCAGCCAGTTGTGGTGAACCCACGCACCGCACTGTCCGTTGTACAAGAGGACGGCGGCGTGCCCGAAGCCCCAGATCTGGTTGTTGTCGATCTCGGCATCGTGCGCACGCACGTCTATCCCGGCTGTCTTGGGGAAGTCGTAGTAGCGCCCCTTGGCACCCAGCTCCCGCAGAGTAATGGTGCGCCGCTCCGGATCGCTGCCGCGCATGCGCAGCCCGGTTGCCCGCGCCCCCGCGCCCGTGACCTTCACCATCGGCGTGTCCTTCAAGCCGGTGACGAAGAGCAGGGCTCCCGCCGACGCCTCGCGACCCCTGCCGCTCGCCAGCGTCACGCCCTCGCCCAGCAGCAGCGGGCATCGCCCGCTCAGGTCGAGTCGGGCATCGTCGTCCACGTAGACCACGTCCCCGGGCCGGGCCTTCTCGAGGCGCTTGACCAGGTCGTCGACGGTGGAGACCGCATCCTCTTCCGGCACCACGTGGCGGTAACCTACTCCGCCACCCCATGGGTCCCCGGTAGGGTTGAACCTCGAGACGTCGACGCCGGGCGCCCGCTCGTGGAAGCGCCACCCCGACAGGCAACCGATGGCCCCGCCCGGACAGGGTCTGACGCAGCCGGCCACCTCGAAGACGAGGGTGAAGGGGAGGAGCAGGATCCACACATGCGGGAGTCGTTGGCGCATGTGTGGATCCTGCCGGACCCGCGATCCGAGGACAAGGCCGCTCGGTGGCGCCTCTACTTGCCGAGGGCGCGCGCGAGGTCCGCCTCCGCGCTCTCTCCGGGAACGCGAAGGTCGAAGCGATCCTGCAGGACGCCGAGCAGGTTCGGGGTGAGGAAGGCCGGCGGGTTGGGACCGATGGTGATGCCCTTGACGCCCAGGTGCAGCAGCGAGAGCAACACCGCCACCGCCTTCTGCTCGAACCAGCTCACCACGAGGGTCAACGGCAGGTCGTTGACCGAGCAGTCGAAGGCCTTGGCGAGGGCGACCGCCACCTGCACCGCGCCGTAGGAGTCGTTGCACTGGCCCATGTCCAGCAGGCGCGGCAGGCCGAGGAGCTCACCGTAGTCGTGGTTGCGGATGCGGAACTTGCCGCAGCCGAGCGTGAGGATGAAGGAGTCCGCGGGCGTGGCCTTCGCGTAGTCCGAGAAGTAGTTGCGCCCGCTCTCGGCGCCGTCGCAGCCGCCGATCAGGAAGAAGTGGCTGAGCTTGCCCTCCTTGACGGCCTCGACGATGGTGCCGGCCGCCTCGATGAGCACGCTGTGGTGGAAGCCGACCGTGGACGTGCCGGTGATCTCCTGCCGCAGGGGCGCACAGCTCTTCGCCTTCTCGATGAGGGGCGAGAAGTCATTGCCCTCGATGCGCGTGCCGCCCGGGACCGCGGTCGCGCGGGTTGTGAAGATGCGGTCCTTGTAGCTCTCCCTCGGGATGAGCACGCAGTTCGTGGTGGCGACGACGGGGCCCGAGAATGTCGCGAACTCGCGGCGCTGCAGCTGCCAGGCGTCGCCGTAATTGCCTGCGAGGTTGGGGTGCGTGGCCAGGGCCGGGTACATGTGCGCGGGCAGCATCTCGCCGTGGGTGTAGACCTTGACGTCGGTGCCCTTCACCTGCTCGAGCAGGTCGGCGAGGTCCACGAGGTCGTGGCCGGTGATGAGGATGCCGGGCCCCTCCTGCGTGCCCTCGGTGACCGTCGTGGGGACGGGCTTGCCGAAGCGCTCCACGTGCCCCTCGTCGAGCATCTCCATGACCCGGAGGTTGTGCCGGCCGAGCTCCATGGCGATGCCGAGCAGGGCGCCGAGGTCGAAGTTGACGTTGGTCATGGTGGAGAAGAGGGCCTCCTCCACGAAGGCGCTGACGTTCTCGTCGCTCTTTCCGAGGCGCCGGGCGTGGTGGGCGTAGGCGGCCATGCCCTTCAGGCCGTAGAGGATAAGCTCTTGCAAGCCCTGGATGTCCTCGTCCTTGCCGCAGACTCCGGGGCTCGTGTCACAGCCCGTACAGCTCTTGGCTTGCTCACACTGGTTGCAGAACATGGTCGGCACTCCTTGCGTCGGGGTTGTGGGCGGGTTATGCCCACCGGCCGCCTCCGGCGCCTTGACATATGTCAAGGCAGGCGAGATGCCAGGCATCTCGCCCCGATCAAGCCCGGCCGAATCCGTAGGAGCTCGTCGATGCCGGCCAACGCGGAACGCATCCTGGCGTCATGCAGCCTGTTCTCGGCGGTCTCGGGCCCCTCACGAGACCGCTTGGTGCGCATGGCGCTCCTTCACGCTTTCTCCCGGGGCGAGCACATCTTCTACGAAGGGGACACGAACCCTGCCGTGTACGTCGTCGGCTCTGGTCTCGTGCGGGTCTACAAGCTGTCGCCGGCGGGGAAGGAGCACGTCCTTCACTTCGCCGGACCGGGCAGCTCCTTCGCCGAGGTGGCGGCCATCGGCGCCTTCCCCTGCCCCGCCAGCGCCCAGGCTGTGGAGGAGAGCACCTGCGCGGTGCTCCCCGGGGAGGAGTTTCGCCAGGCGCTGCAGGAGGACCACACCCTTTGCCTCCAGCTCCTCGGGGGCATGGCGCGTTGGGTGCACCAACTCGTCGGCCAGCTCGAGGACGTCACCTTGCGAGACGCGGCGGGGCGGCTGGCTCACTACCTGCTCGGGCTCGGACCTCCCGACGCGTCCGGCGTGGCCCTGCCCATCCTCAAGAAGGATCTCGCGAGCCACCTCAACCTCACGAGCGAGACCCTGTCGCGCACGTTGAGGCGCCTGGTGGACAACGGGCTCATCGTCGAGGACGCCCGCGGTGGGCTCCGGATCACCGACCGACAGGGGCTGAGCGCCCTCGCCAACCCCGAGGGATGAGGCCTCGCCCTACTTGCACGCCCCGCCGACGACCTTGAACTCGACCCGGCGGTTCTTGGAGTGGGCCTCCTCGGTCTTGCCGGTCATGATAGGCTTGTCGGGGCCAAAGCCCTTGGCCGACAGCATGCGCCCGTCGACACCCTTGATGATGAGATAGGCCCGAACGGCGCGGGCGCGCTGCTTGGAGAGCTTGAGGTTGTACCTGCGCTTGCCGCGCGTGTCCGTGTGGCCCTCCACGACGACCTCCTTGATGCCCTTGGCCGAGAGGATGACCTTCGCCACCTCCTCGAGCAGGCTGTGGCTCCGCTCCTCGATCTTGGCGGTGTTGACCTTGAAGAAGACCTTCTCGCGGATCTCGATGGCGCACTCCTTGAGCTCCACGCGGGGGGGGGTGTCGGGGCAGCCGTCGTCGTCCTGGAGGCCGTTGACGTTCTCGGCCTCGACGGGGCCCCAATCCATGTCGTCTGCGAAGCCGGCTTAGTCCTGGTCGCGGTTCACGGTCTCGTGCTCGTCGGGGCTCCTGTCCTTTTCGTCGACCTCGCCGTCCCCGTCGTTGTCCGGGTCGGGGCAGCCGTCGTCGTCCTCGAAGCCGTCCTTGTCCTCTGCGTCGTCGGGGCAGAGATCGTCGCCGTCGTGCATCTGGTCGAGGTCGTTGTCGGCCTCCACGCAGCCATCCTCGTCCTCGAAGCCGTCCTTGTCCTCGGGCTCCTCGGGACAGCAGTCCTCGGCGTCGGCCACGCCGTCCTCGTCGTTGTCCGCCTCGGGGCAGCCGTCCGAATCCTCGAAGCCATCATAGTCTTCGGCCTCGTCCGGGCAGGCGTCGTCGTCGTCCATCACGCAGTCGCCGTCGACGTCCGTTGGAGCCGCGGGGGCCCAACCGACACCGGCGAAGAGCCTCACGTCAGGCGCCGCGTAGCCCCCGACGAGGCCGGCGCCGAGCCCGCCCTCGAGCTGCAGGCCGTTGTCGAAGCTGTAGCGCGTGCCGATCACGCCCTCCATCGGGGTCTCGGCCGCGTCTCCGAGAGGGCCTGTCAGGCGCGTGCTCGCGACCAGCTCCGCGCCCACACCGAGCGCCTCGGTGACGCCGAGCCACGCCCCCGCGCCGAGCTCCAGCTCGTGGCTCAGGTCGAGGTTGGCCAGCTCACCCGTGCCGGTGCGAAAGAGGAAGGCGGCGTTGGCGGCTACCAGCACGGGGCCGAGCGCCAGGGAGGCGGCGAGCCTCGGAGTGAGCGTCAGGGCGCCGTCACCTCGGAGCTCCGTGTCGGAGCCGGTCGGCAAGGTGGCGGCGAGGCTCCCGGCCAGGCCGAAGCCGAGCTCGGGGTCGTTGGGGCCGAGCAAGCGCATGCGCCCCCTGAGGAGGAGGTCGCCCACCCCCACGGCCCCCGCCGGTCCCACCGTGGCGCCGCCCGGGCCGGTGAGCGGGTCCCCGCTCGAGTGGAGCACCGCCGGCATCGACACCTCGACTTCGGCGACCTCCATCAGGCCTATGCCCGCCGCGATCTGGCCGTAGACCTGGTTCCTGACGATGGCGCGTTCGCTGTCTCCGGCCCGCGCCGGGAACACGAGGCGCAGGGGGTCGTCGGTCACGTGGATCCACAGCCCACCGTATGGCGTGAGCGAGGGCGCCACCGAGGCCGTCCGGACGGAGAAGACCCGATGGGCCCCGGGCTCGAGGAGGTAACGCTGCAGCGCGAAGCCCTCCGCTCCCGCGGCGCTCGCCCGAACGGGCGCGAGGATGCCCACGGACAGCACCAGAAACCCGGCGACCGCCGCGATCCCGGCCCTCCCTCGCCTGCGCCCTGCGAAGCCGACGAGGGCGAGCGCAAGGAGCCAGATCCACCCGGTCCGCTGGGAGCGCCCCGGGCCGGCCGAGCACCCTGTCAGGAGGCCGTTGCCCTTGTACTCGGCGCCGCTCAGGTCGTCCTTGGGGTCCAAGGGGTCGAGCTCGGCGGCCACCTCGCTGCCGTCGTCCCGCCCGCCGCCGTCGGTGTCCCGGCTGGTCGGCTTCGTGCGGTAGGTGCTCACCTCGTCACCGTCGCTGAGGCCGTCGCCGTCGGTGTCGGCCTTCTTCGGATCGGAGAGGTAGGTGCGCGTCTCGTCCCGGTCGCCGAGGCCGTCGCCGTCGGTGTCGGCCTTCTTCGGGTCCGTCCCGTAGTAGTCGACCTCCTCACCGTCGAGCAGGCCGTCACCGTCCGTGTCGGCGTTCGTCACGTCGGTCCCGAGCTGCAGCTCCGAGAGATCGTCGAGCCCGTCGCCGTCGTCGTCGTCGTCCTCGCAGTTCGGCGTCCGGTCGTTGTCGGCGTCGCCGCAGTCTATGGTGCAGGCAGCGCGGCTGTCGTCGCAGTCGGCTGCGACGCAGCCCGGCCCCTGGCCGTAGCCGTCCTTGTCCCCGTCGACGCAGACCTCGTAGCAGTCCGGCATCCCGTTCGGCATGCCGTTGGGGCCCATGTCGGTCACGCAGTCGGCGTTGCACTCGTAGATGTAGTCGTCGCAGTCGGCGCCGGCGCAGGCGTCGCCGACTCCGTACCTGTCGCGGTCGTTGTCGATGCAGCTGTCTCGGCAGTCCGGGGTCTCGTCCCCGTCGTGGTCGGAGCAGTCGGTCGTGCAGTAGCGGCTCTGCTCGTCGCAGTCCGTGTCGATGCAGTCGGGCCCCGTGCCGTGGCTGTACCCGTCGAGGTCCACGCAGCCCTGCCTGCAGTCGGGGATGCCGTTGGCGTCGGCGTCGCTGATGCAGTCGTTCGTGCACTCGGGCCTCTCGTCGTCGCAGTCGACGGCGACGCAGTCCACGCCGTATCCGTGGCTGTCCCCGTCCCGGTCCATGCAGGTGTCGCGGCAGTCCGGCACCTGGTCGGCGTCCACGTCCGTGGTGCAGTCGGTGGTGCAGAGCTTCGAGCTCTCGTCACAGTCGGACCCGAGGCAGGTCAGGCCCACCCCGTAGCCGTCCCCATCGGCGTCGGTGCAGTCCGGGTTCATGCAGTCCTGGTCCTCGCCGTCGGTCAGACCGTCGCAGTCGTTGTCACGGCTGTCCGAGCAGAAGGCGCCCTCGGCCCCGCCAGGCCTCGCGGTGTCGCTCCCGTCGTCGCAGTCCGTCCCCGGTTGTCCCGCGGCGTTGTGCTCGCAGCCGGCCGAAACACCGACCTCGCCGACGCGGGAGTCGCAGTAGCCGTCGCCGTCGGCGTCGCAGCCCGCGCCGAAAGCTGCGTCCCCCGGCGCGCAGTCGCAGGCGTCGCCGATCGTGTCGGCGTCCGCGTCCGCGTCGGAGTAGATGCGCACGCCCTTGAACAGCACCGAGTTGTCGTTCCCCGCGCCGTCGTCGAGCATGTGAAGCAGGAAGACCACGAAGGACCCGGGGCGCAGCGAGTCCGGCAGGTCCACGACCGTGTCGCCGAGGCCGCCCTCGATCTCGTGGAGCATGGCGAAGCCGTCGCCGTCGACCGACACCCAGATCTCGATGCCGTCCGGCCCGGGCTCGATGTTCCCCTCGAAGCGGAGCTCCGCCTTCATGCGATCGGGGCACGCGCCCGGGTGCACACGCAGGACCTCCGACTCGAGCCAGCTGTCGATGGGCTGCTCGTCGCTCAGGACCTGGAAGCCGCCCTTGTCATCGTGGTGCACCCAGCCATAGGCGTAGGCGAGCCAACCCCGAGAGTCGGTGCCGACGTCGCTGCTCGCGTAGTCCCCGAGGGGAATCCATCCTCGTCCGCCGCACTCCGGGTCCGCGGCGTCGGTGGCGCCGTCGCAGTCGTTGTCGACCGAGTCGCCACAGTCCTCGGCGAGTCCGGCCAAGGCCGCTTTGTCGCCGGGGTTGCAATCGCAGACCTCGGGGATGCCGTCTCCGTCGCCGTCCTGAACCGGC
>CAZQPP010000427.1:0-7332 GCA_964594295.1 uncultured Myxococcales bacterium
GCTACCATCGTCGGCGGCCGTTCCGCTGATCCGCTATTCGTTTCAGGATGCACACTATCTCAAGGGAATTGAGCTTCCCCGAACGCTCCTAGGCTCGGGCGTGTGTCCCGCGCGGACGTCACGGTCAGAGTGGGACAATGTGGGGCAGGATGACAGCGGCGGCCGAGGTTCGCCCTGTGTGCCATGGACTTCGCGTAGTCGTGGGGCTCCCGCGTCAGAAACGATCCAGGATGCGGAAGCGCACCCCGTCGCCGTCCCCTTCGGGCTCCGGGCCTTCCCAGCCGACCCAGACGCGGCTGGTGCTGACCGGCAAGAGGAAGCGGGCTTTCTGGGAGCCCGTGTAGTGGAGGTTTGCGACCCTCCACATGCCTTGCGGCGAGGCGTCGGAGCCGAACACGCGGACCACCACGCCGATGGACTCCTCGGGCGCCATGAGCTCGCAATCGTCCTGGCTCCACGCGATGAGGAAGCGTCCGTCGGGGAGCCAGGCGGTTTGCGGGTGGATCTGTCGGTCGAACTGCGTGTGGGTCGCCGGCTTGAAGACCGCTCCGAGGGGGGCGAGCGTGGCGGCGTCGTATAGCTGGCAGCGGGTGAGGATGCTGCTGACGCGGACCCAGCAGAACAGCAACAGCCCCGACGGGGACACCGAGCCGTGGTAGGCGGAGATGGTCCCGTCCTCGGCAAAGGAGGCGATGTCGCCCATGTCACCGGAGGCATGGTCGAGCGTCCTCCCACGGAGGCGCTCCTCGGGCTGGGTCCTCCACGCGGCGAAGAAGCTCCGGCTCGCCGAATTGGCCGCGATCATGGGCATGTCGGCGTCGCCGTCGAGCCCGACCGAGATGTCCTGCCAGAGCCGTGTCTGCTCACCCTCCGGGCCGTGAGCGGCCACGTCGATCCGGCCGCGGTCGCCGTGGTGGTCGCGCCACGCGACGGCGAAGTGCCCGTCGGGCATCGCGGCCACCGAGGGTGTGCGGTGGTGGATCTCGGTGCCCTCCCTCAACGTTATCTCGTCACCGAGGGGCTCCCCGTCCGCGTCGAAGCGACGAGCCCGAAGCCCGGCCGCGCTGCCGACGCCCGCGTCGGACTCCCAGGCGGCGACGAAGCCCAGGTTGCTCCCGGACACGCTCACGTCCCGTTGGGTGCCCGACGCCCCCGGTTGAAACGGCGACTCGCGGCGAAGCTCCACGCCGTCGGGGTCGAGCACACGGTAGACGACGGCGTCCTCACCCACGATGCCGGGGGTGGCATAGGCGACCATGACCTTCCCGCCGGGGCCGTTGGCGGCGGCCGGGCTGTGCTGCTTGCCTTCGAATGAGGAGTTCACCGGCCGCTCCGGGCGCAAAGGCGCCGGGCTCCCGTCGAGCTGCACCCGGCGCATCCAGACTTCGTTGCCCGGCCCGCGCCAGGCGATGGCCAGCAGCCCGTCATCTCGCTGGACGAGGTTGGGCAGGGTCTGGTCTCCGGCGGTGTCCACCGGCACGGCGAAGTCGGCCGACAGCGAGAAGCCCTCGTCGCCGGGCTGGAAGACCGCCACTCGAACGTCCCAGCCGGATGAGGCCGTGCTCTGGTGCTCGTAGGCCACGGCGAAGCCGCCTCCCGCGAGGGCCGTGACCTCCGGGCTCTGTCGGGTGTCCTCCCCCGAGATCAGGGGATCCATCTCGGGCTGAGCCTCGCCGGCGATCGAGACAACCTGGCCCTTGATGCTCCGCCGGCAGGTGGACGGCTGGCCATCCGACCCTTGAGCGCAGCTCTGCCACACGACGACCGCCGACCCGTCCGGCAGAGAAGCCACGCGGCCCCGGTGATCGTGCGAGTCGCCCACGGCGACGCCCTCGGCCGCCGCCTGGCCGCTGGCATTGAAGAGCATCAGGTGAACGCGGACGTCGCCCGAAGTGAGCTGGCCGGGGAGCTGATGCGTACCGCGCACCATCCAGAAGCGCATGCTCCCGTCCCCGGCGACGGCCGCGTCGAATTGCTCCGGGTACCAGGTGAGGAGCGGGATATCCACCGGCTCGCCGCTGCTCAGGTCGGCGGTCAGGGGCAGGAAGAAGGGGTTGTGCCGTTTTTCACCGACGGCAAGGTGTCCCGCAATGCCCCAGCTCCCGTCGGGGAATGCCAGATGCACCAGGCGCCCCGAGTAGTTGGCGTAATTCGGGTTCGAGGTGGGCATCAGGTCGCGCAGGAGCCGGCTGTGGACAACCTCGCCATCGCGGCCGTAGACGCGCAGATCCAGGTCCTCCTCGTCCCGCCAGCCCAGCATGGTGTTGCCCACGCCGTCGACCGCCATGCCGCCGTTCCAGGCCTCGACGGCCAGGTAGTCGACCAGGCTCAGCCTCCAACCCTCGAGGCTTCCGTCCGAGGATATCCAACGCAAGCCGGCGTCGTCGCTGGCGCGCTGGGCCGTCCACTGGAGCAGGAGGCGCCCTCCCGGCAGCGCGGCAAGCTCCGGAGCGTAGTCCCCATCCTCCCCGTGCTGGACCTGCGAGGACCCGCACACGAAGCTCCCGGGCATGCAGCTCCCGTTGACGCAGAGGTCGAAGACGGTGCACTCGTCGCCGTCCTGGCAGACCGTGCCGTCGATCACGGGCACCTCGATGCAGCCTTCGACGGCGTCGCAGTAGGCCGTCTTGCAGGGGTCGGTGGTCTCGGCGGCGCAGTCTCGCGGTCCTCCCTGCGCGCAGGCGCCCTCCCCGTCGCAAGCGCCGTCGGCTGTGCAGGGCAGGCCGTCGTCGCAGGGCACGCCCTTGGGCCGGGCGGCCACCTCGCAGCGCGAGTTGGTGGGGTCGAGGCTCTCGCAGACGCCCTGCCAGCAGCCGTCGTCGAGATCGGCGCAGCTCCGGGCCGGGCCGGGCACGCAGACCCCGGCGTCGCAGGCGTCACCCTCGGTGCAGCCGTCGCCGTCGGCGTCGCAGGCGCTCCCGTCGCTCAGGTCGCTGTAGCGGCAGCCGCCCGTCTCCACGTCGCAGGCGTCGGCGGTGCAGGGGTTCTGGTCGTCGCAGTCGGACGCGCTCGTGCAGCAGCCGGCGACGGCCGGCCCCGGGGCGCACCCGCCCCCGCCGTCGCAGCCGTCGGGGCCGGTGCACACGTCTCCGTCGCTGCACGGCGTGCCCACCGCGTGAGGCTCCTCGAGGCACTCGTAGGCGTCGCTGCCGAGGGAGCTGCACACGCCGGCCGCGCACGGGCTGTTCAGGCCTTCACACGGAGCAGCGGAGCCGGCGACGCACACCGCCCCGCGGCACTCGTCCGCGACCGTGCAGCCGTCCGAGTCCGCGTCGCAGGCGTGGCCGTCGGGCTGAGCCGTGCGCCGGCACTCCCCGGTGTCCACGTCGCACCGATCGGCGGTGCACTCGTTCTCGTCGTCGCAGTCCGCGGCCGCCCGGCAGCAGTTGGGCACGGCGACGCCCGGCGTGCACGCTCCCTCGCCGTCGCAGGCGTCGCCGACGGTGCAGGGGCTGCCGTCGCTGCACGGGTGGCTCTGCTCGAGGTTGGTGACGTTGCACTCGAAGGTCGTCGCCCCCGTGGAGACGCAGAGCCCCTCGACGCACGGGCCGTGGGCGCCGCTGCAGTCGGCGGGCACACCGGGGCGGCAGATCCCGCTCTCGCAGGCGTCGCCCACCGAGCAGCCGTCGCCGTCGGCGTCGCAGAGGGTCCCGTTTGGCGCCGCCACGTGGGTGCACTGCCCCGTGTTCATGTCGCATGCGTCGGCGGTACAGGCGTTGAAGTCCTCGCAGTCCTCCTGGCTGTGGCAGCAGGTCTGGGAAGGCGGGCCGGGCTGGCAGCTCCCGTTTCCGTCGCAGGCGTCGCCCGCGGTGCAGGGGTCGCCGTCGGAGCAGGCGGTGCCCGAGGGCAGCGCGCGCTGCTCGCAGCGGTGCTCGTCCGACGCGACGGAGATACACTCGCCGCGGCTGCACGGCCCGGTCGACGCACACTCCACGGCCGGTCCCGGCCGGCAGGCGCCGCTCAGGCAAACGTCTCCCTCGGTGCAGCCCGTACCGTCGGCGTCACATGCCACGCCGTCGGCCGCCGGCAGGTGCAGGCAGCGCCCGCTCGAGACCTCGCACACGTCCACGGTGCAGGCGTTCTCGTCGTCGCACTCGACGTCCTCGTGGCAGCAGCCGGGGACCGCGTCGCCACCGAGGCAGCTGCCCTCGCCGTCACAGGCGTCCGAGACCGTGCACACGTCATCGTCCGAGCAGCTGTGGCCGGCGATGCGCGGCTCGAGCTCGCAGCTGTGGTCGTGAGCTCCCTCCGAGCGGCAGACCGCCCGGCGGCACTCGAAGGGAGACTCGGCGCACTCGACGGGCGAGCCGACACGGCACACCCCGCTGACGCAGCTGTCGCCGGCGGTGCACCCGTCGCCGTCACCGTCGCAGGCGCTGCCCTCGAGAGACGCGGTGTCGTGCTCGCAGGTTCCGGTCTCCGCCAGGCAGGTGTCACGGGTGCAGGGGTTGAGGTCGTCGCAGTCCGAGTCCAGCGCGCAGCAGGCCGGCAGCTCGGTGCCCTGGCAGCGGCCCTCCACGCAGGCGTCGCCAAGGGTGCAGGGGCTCCCGTCGTCACACGCGGCCCCGACCTTGTCGGTGTGAACGCAGCCGCCGTCGAAGTCGCAGGCGTCGTCGGTGCACGGGTTGCCGTCGTCGCAGGCCCCGTCGATGAGCTGGAAGACGCAGGCCCCGGAGGTGGCGTCGCAGGAGTCCACGGTGCAGGCGACGCTGTCGTCGCAGGTGGCCTCGTCCACGGACCCGTCGCAGTCGTCGTCCACGCCGTTGCAGATCTCGGGCTGCGGGGTCTGCCCCACGCAGATGGGCTCTCCGTCCGCGCAGCTCGGCTTCCCTTCGCAGGCGCCGTAGGGGCTCTCGATGAAGCAGGGGCCCAGGGCGGGGAGGTTGTCGACCTGCCCGTCGCAGTCGTTGTCCTCACCGTCGCAGACCTCGGCCGAGGGCTCCACCGCGTCGCACTCGCTCAGCCAGTCCGGGCCGCAGCTCCGGCGCCCCGTGCATGAGCCGTGCTCGTTGCTGCGCCGGCACTCGGTCACCATGCCGATGGCCGAGCCGACGCTGTTGCATGCGCACTCCCCCTCCAGCCTTAGGCACTGGGCTCTGACGGAGCCGTCGGGGAGAGTCCGCTCCTCGCAGGCGTAGCCCTCGGGGCACTCGCCCTCCCCCTTGCACGGGGCTCCGCAGAAGCTCCCGGCGTCGCCGTAGTCCACGCAGAGCGCTATGCCCTGGTCTCCGCGGGCCTGACACTCCGAGTTCTCGACGCAGGGCTGGCAGAGCTTCGCGAAGCGCGGCATGCACAAGAAGACGATGTCCGGGGGGATCTGGATCGGCAGGCAGGCGTGCGACGGCGGACAGGAGTCCACGCAGGTGTCGACGCAGACCATGCCGGCGTCGGTGGCGATGCAGTAGTCGGAGGCACACTCCGCGTGGGCCTCGCACGGGCAGCCGACGGCCCGGCCGTCACCGCTGCACTCGCTCCCCTCCACCTCGGGGCGCGAGCTGCCGTCCGGGTCGCCGCCGTCGTCGGGGCCGACGAAGGTCGGGCCCGAGTCGGCCTCGCCGGAGCCGGCGTCCGCTCCCGTGTCTTCCGCCGTGTCGGTCTTCGACGGGAAGCTGAGCGAGTCGCCGGAGCCCTCGCCGGGGCCGGCCGCGTCGTGCTCCACGCCGGCGGGCAGGCCTGAAGTGTCGATGGCGTCGGAGTGGCAGGCGGCCTGTGGCAACGCGAGCAGGGTGACGGCCGCGAGCAGCGCTGGCAGACACGGGGAGGAGCGGTTCTGTCCGCGGCGACGCAGAGAGATGACGTGGGGTAGATCGTGCATTGGCCCGTGGGGGTAGACGGATACCGGTGCAGATCGGCTCCCCGGCCCATATTCTTTAGGGCACGGGCACGGTTTAGGGCACGGGCACGGGCACGGGCACGGGGGAGCGCGTGCGCTACGCGCGACGCGCTCCGAGATCTCTCACTCGTCCTCGATCACCATCCCCGAGCCCTTCAGCAGCGCCGAGAGCAGCACCTCCGCCAGCCGCCGATAGCCCCGGCGGGTGAAGTGCACGTGGTCGGGCGCGCCCATGGGCGGGTCCACCGAGGCCCACAGCACCATGGACATGGGCCCTCCCTGGAAGGCCACGAGGTCGAAGAAGCCGCAGCCCAGCTCGGCGCTGACGCGGCGCTGCACCGAGATGATGGCCTCGGTGCGCGGGCGCGGGAGCCAGGTGCCCTCCTCCTCGCCCTCGCCCTTGATCGGCCTGTCGGAGGGCCCGATCAGCAGGCACGAGGCCTTGGGCACGATCTCACGGATGCGGATGAGCACCCGGCGCAGCTCGTCCTCGTAGAGGGAGATGGGCACGTCGTCGTCGCCGGCCTCGTTCGTGCCGTAGGCCAGCGCCACGAGGTCGGGGCTCAGCAGGGCGAGCTGCTCGCGGTAGAGGCGGTCGTTCCAGAGCAGGTGGTAGCGCACCCGCGAGCCCGGGATGCCGAGGGTGTCGACGATGACCCCCGGCACGTCGCGCTCCATGGCCACGCCGAAGATGCGCACTGGCCCGTCCCCGCGAGGCCGGACCTCGAAGCGGTGGCCGGCGTCCGTGACCTCGAAGGTCTCGTATCCCGGCTCGGGCTCGTCGGACTTCGTGGAGATCCGGCGCGCGCGCCTGCCGTCGATGCGCACGTCGAAGCGCCCGCCCTCAGGCTGGCGCAGGTAGAAGAGCCGGTAGCGGCTCACCTTTCGGCCGATGGTGTTGTCCTTCGTGGTGATCAGCCGGCCGTAGTCCTTCTTCGAGCTGGACTCCAACGCCGTGCCCGCGATGCCGTAGTAGTCGGCGACCTGGTCGGCGGCGCGCACCCGCAGGCCCTTCCACCCCTTGGAGCCTTTGATGTTCACGTCGGCGTGGCGGTAGTACTTCCAGGGCTTGGCCGGCATGACGAAGCCGTGGCCCGCGTCGCCGAGGCGCCTCTGGAGCTTCTTGCGGATGTAGCCGGTGATGAGGTCGGAGGAGGTGTGGGAGGCGCCGAAGAACAGCAGGCGCGCCTGTCCCTTTCCTGCGGCCGCGCGAGCGAGGGCCTCGTGGAGGTTGCGCATTGCGCGGCCCGAGGGGTCCTCGATGGGGATCTCGAGGCCCAACACGGGGTGCTCCGGGGCCCCGGCTGTGCCCGGCGCGGCGGCCGGCGCCGGCGGCTGCCGTGTCTCGACTGCCCCCCCTGCTCCCGCGGCGGCCCCCGTCGAAGGGAGCACCAGGAGGAGGATCGAGAGCAGGAGAGGCTTCGGCATGTTACTCGTCTCCACCGTCTGTGTCTTCGCCTGCCTCCACTCCCCTCGTCTCCACGTCGCCCAGCTCTATC
>CAZQPP010000428.1:0-7275 GCA_964594295.1 uncultured Myxococcales bacterium
TCGCTAACCGCTAATCGCTGCATCCTGAAACGCGAGTTTCAGGATGCACACTAGACTTTGATCTAGCTCATAGCTGATAGCTGTTAGCGGTTAGCCTGAAACCCTGCGCACTTGCGGCTGCGTCTCTGCTCGCGCCTTCGCGTTTCAGGTGAAGTGCCCACTTCGCCGAAGCAACGGGAATGCCTGAGCTAATGGCTAACGGCTAATGGCTAATCGCTTGTTTTGGGACTAGAGTGGCGGCCTCGCTCGGAGCAGAGGCCTGGAGGCCATGATGCAGTCACTCCTCGTCGGCAACGGAACCGTCTTCACGCTCGGCGCCGCCAACCGGGTTATCCCCGATGGCGGCGTCCTCATCGAGGGGGACCGCATCGCGGCCGTCGGGCCCACCGAGGCGCTGGCCGGGCGCGCCGACGAGCGCATCGACGCCGGCGGACGCCTGATCATGCCGGGCCTCGTCTGCGCCCACCACCACTTCTACAGCACCTACGCCTGCGGCCTCGGCTCGGAGCCCGCGGCAAACTTCGTCGAGGTGCTCGAGAAGCTCTGGTGGAAGCTCGACCGGGCCCTCGACCTCGAGGACGTCTACTACAGCGCGCTGATCCCGCTCGCCCGCTGCATCCGGTCGGGCACGACGACGGTCCTCGACCACCACGCGAGCCCCCACGCCATCGGGGGCAGCCTCGCCCGGATCGGCGACGCCGTCACGGAGGCCGGAATCCGTGCCTCGCTCTGCTACGAGGTCACCGATCGCAACGGCCTCGATGGAGCGAAGGCCGGCATCGCCGAGAACGAGGCCTGGCTCGAGCGCAGCCGGTCGGGCGGCGGGAAGCTGCACGGGCTCGTCGGCGTGCACGCGGCCATGACGGTCGGCGCCGAGACCCTCGACGCGTGCGTGGCGCTCGCGGACCGCTACGACAGCGGGCTGCACATCCACGTCGCCGAGGACCGCGCCGACCAGGACCACTCCCTGGCCACCTACGGCAAGCGGGTGCTGCAGCGGCTGGCCGACGCCGGCGGCCTGTCTCCGAGGACCCTCGCCGTCCACTGCGTGCACGTCGACGACACAGAGGTCGAGCTGCTGCGGGAGAGCGACACGACGGTGGTCCACAACCCGCAGTCGAACATGAACAACGGCGTGGGCTGCGCGGACGTCCCGGGTTTGCTCGAGCGCGGCGTCCGCGTCTGCCTCGGCACCGACGGCATGACCTCCAACATGCTCGACGAGGCCCGGGCGTCGCTCTTCGTCCGGCACCACGTCGCCGCCGACCCGGCCGCCGGCTTCGGCGAGACCGCAAAGATGCTCTTCGAGAACAACGCGGCGCTCGCGTCGACGTTCTTCGGGCGCAAGCTCGGCGTCTTGGAGGAGGGCGCCGCAGCCGACGTCATCGTCATCGACCACGTGCCATTCACCCCAGCTACCGCGGACAACGTCTTCGGCCACATCCTCTTCGGTGCGGCGGCCGAGCGGGTGGTCACCACCATCTGCGACGGGAAGGTGTTGATGCGCGATGGAGAGCTGCTCACCCTCGACGTCGCCAGGATAGCCGCAGAGATGCGGCGACGGACACCGAGCGCCTGGGAGCGCTTCGGCGCGCTATAGGCAAAGGAGAATACCATGCCCCTGCTGACGGACGCCCAGCTTCGCTCCGAGCTCGAACGCTGCGAGAGCTGCGAGCTCAAGCCCTGCCGCGACGCGTGCCCCGCCCACTGCTCGCCGGCCGACTTCATCATGGCGGCACAGGTGGGGAACCCCTCCGACTTCCGGCGCGCCGCGGCGCAGATCATGACCCACAACCCGATGGGCGCGAGCTGCGGCTACACCTGCCCCGACACGCACTGCCAGGCCGCCTGCACCCGAATGGGCTTCGACCGGCCCGTCGAGATCCCCAGCATCCAGACGACGCTGGTGAAGCGGGCCGCCGAGCTGGGCGGGATGCCGGTTCTGGAGGAGCCGGTGGCGGAGAAAGGCAAGACCGTGGCGGTAATCGGGGCCGGGCCGGCCGGGCTGGTGGCGGCCCACACGCTGACGCGCCTCGGCTACCGCGTCGAGGTCTTCGACAGGGCCGAGCAGGCCGGCGGCGCCTGCAACCTCATCCCCGAGCACCGGCTGCCGCGCGACGTCCTCAAGGTGGACCTGGACTACCTCCTCGACTCGCCGCGCCTGAAGCTCCACCTCGGCAGCGATGTCGGTGACCCGGCCGAGCTGGCCGCGCGCTTCGACGCCGTGGTCCTCGCGGTCGGCTTGACCGAGCCCATAGGCCTCGGCGTCCCGGGCGAAGAGGCCGCGCTCTACGGCTGGGACTTCCTGAGCGACCCCGGCGGCCACGACCTCCAAGGAGCTGTGGCCGTCGTCGGCGGCGGGGCGGTGGCTGTCGACGTGGCCGTGACCGCGCGCCTGCAGGGTGCCGAGCGGGTGGAGATCTTCTCCCTCGAGAAGCTCTCCGAGATGCCGCTCACGGACAAGGAGCTCAAGGAGCTGACGGACCACGGGGTCCAGGTCAACGGCCGGGTGCGGGTCACCGGCATCCGGGCCGAGGGCGGGGCGATCTCCGGCATCGACGTGGTGCGGCTGAGCTACGCCCGGGGCGACCGGGCCTACGCCGAGGAGACCGCGGAGGCGGCCCCCTTCGACCCGCGCGGAGTTGTCGACGTCCCCGGCACCGAGCAGCACCGGGGCGACATCCGCCACATCATCGTCGCCATCGGCCATCGGCCCTCGCTTCGGCCCGTCGACGGGGTGTTCGTCGCCGGCGACTGCGAGCACGGCCCCTCGACCGTGGTCGAGGCCGTCGCTTCGGGCAAGAACGCGGCGCTGGAGGTGGACGCGCACCTGTCGAGCACGGCGCACCCTGTGCCGGACAACACGGTGTTTCGCTCGCGAAACACCCGCCCCGCCAACAAGCGCAAGAGCGCGTTCACGGTGCCGGGCTACAACGCCAGGCCCGTCCCGCTGCAGACCGACTTCTTCGGCCGGACGCTCCGCTCTCCCTTCCTCCTGTCCGCCGCGCCGCCCACCGACGGATACGAGCAGATGAAGCTCGCCTATGAGGCCGGTTGGGCTGGCGGCATCATGAAGACCGCCTTCGACGGCGTGCCGATCCACATCCCCTCAGAGTACATGTTCTCCTTCGGGTCGCGGACCTGGGGGAACTGCGACAACGTCTCGGGGCACTCCCTCGACCGCGTCTGCGGCGAGGTGGAGCGCCTCGTCGCCGAGTGCCCGGGCTTCCTGGTGATGGGCTCCACGGGGGGGCCGGTGACCGGCGACCACGACGCCGACCGGGCCGCCTGGCAGAGCAACACGAGGAAGCTCGAGGCGGCGGGGGTGATGGGCATCGAGTACAGCCTGTCCTGCCCTCAGGGCGGCGACGGCACCGAGGGGGACATCGTCGCCCAGAGCCCCGCGGTCACGGCCAGGATCATCGACTGGATCCTCGCCACCGGCGACCCGGCCGTTCCAAAGCTCTTCAAGCTGACGGCGGCGGTGACCTCGGTCGCGGTGATCATGAGGGCCGTGCGAGAGGTCCTCGACCGCTACCCGGACGCGAAGGCCGGGGTGACCCTGGCCAACACCTTCCCCACCCTGGGCTTCAGGCCCTCGGTCGACAAGCTCTGGGACGAGGGCGTCGTGGTCGGCATGAGCGGCGAGGGCGTGACGCCCATCAGCAACCTGACCCTGGCGAACGTGGCCGGGCTGGGCGTGAAGGTCTCCGGGAACGGCGGCCCCATGGAGTACAAGGCCGCGGCCGACTTCCTCGCCCTCGGCGCGGAGACCGTGCAGTTCTGCACCCTCGCCATGAAGTACGGCTACGGCATCATCGACGAGCTCGAGTCTGGGCTCTCCCACCTGATGGCCGACCGTGGCATCGGGTCCGTGGCGGAGCTCATCGGCTGCGCGCTGCCCGAGCCGGTCACGGACTTCATGGCGCTGCCAGCCGAGAAGAAGATCTCCGCCGTGCACGAGGAGCTCTGCGTGAGCTGCGGCAACTGCTCGCGCTGCTCGTACTTCGCCATCTCCATGGGCCACGACCTCCACCCGGTGATGGACGCCGAGCGCTGCGTCGGGTGCAGCATCTGCACCAAGAAGTGCATCTCCGGTGCGCTGTACATGCGGGAGCGCACCCCGGAGGAGGCCGCGGCGCTGCGCGAGGACTGACGAGCGCCGGCCGCGCCCCGGCGCCCGGGGGCCCCGTGGGCCGAGTGCTTGCAGTCTCCGGCCATTCGTCCGACGATCGGCCCATGTACGACGGCAACAGCTTCGGCTCGCTCTTCCGCGTAACTACCTTCGGAGAGTCCCACGGCGTCGCGGTGGGCTGCGTGGTGGACGGCTGCCCGGCGGGGCTGCCCCTCGACGAGTCCGAGATCCAGGCCGAGCTCGACCGGCGCGCCCCGGGCGGGCCGCAGGGCTCCAAGCGCAAGGAGCCGGACCGGGTCGAGCTGCTCTCGGGGGTATTCGAGGGGGCCACCCTCGGCACCCCCGTCGCCATGCTCGTTCGAAACCGCGACGCCCGAAGCGAGGACTACGAGGAGCTGGCGCGGCTCTACCGCCCGAGCCACGGCGACTTCAGCTACGACGCCCGCTACGGCCGGCGCGATCCGCGCGGGGGCGGCCGCGCGTCGGCCCGTGAGACCGTGGCGCGCGTCGCGGCCGGCGCCGTCGCCGGGGCGCTCTGCCGCAAGCTCGCCGGTGTCGAGGTCGTCGGCGCCGTCACCCGGGTCGCCGGTGTCGTGGCCGATCTCGACCCCGCCACCCTCGAGCGCTCGGCAGTGGACGCTCACGAGGTGCGCTGTCCGGACCCGGAGGCGGCTGCGAGGATGCGGGAGAGCATCGCCGCCGCCCGCAAGCAGGGAGACACCCTCGGCGGTGTCGTGAGCGTGGTCGCCCGCGACGTGCCCGCGGGCCTGGGCAGCCCGGTCTTCAACAAGCTGGATGCGGCCCTGGCCGCGGCCATGATGTCCATCCCCGCCGTCCGCGGGGTCGAGATCGGCAGCGGCTTCGCCGCCGCGACCATGCGCGGCAGCGAGCACAACGACCCCTTCGTGCGAGACGGCTCGGGCGCGATCCGAACGACGACGAACAACTCCGGGGGCATCCAGGCCGGCCTCTCCAACGGCATGCCCATCGTGTGCAGGGTGGCCTTCAAGCCGGTGCCGACGCACGGCCTCCCCCAGAGCACGGTCACGGTCGAAGGCGAGCCCGCGACCTTCACCGCCGGAGGCCGCCACGACACCTGCGTCGCCCCGCGGGCCGTCCCCATCGTGGAGGCCATGATGCGGCTGGTCCTGGCAGACGCCCTGCTCGGCTTGAGGTTGGCGCGAGTCGCCCCCTGACCCGGCGCCCAGAGCGAAGGAGCGAGCGATGGAAGACCGCCCCCCGATGACCCTCGACAACAAGGAGCACGACGACTTCTACCGCCAGCTCCGCAAGCGGGTGCGGGCCTGGGCCGACTCCAAGGGCGGCGGCAGCAAGGTCGTCGACATCGTGCTGGCCGCCCCCGACCTCTTCCACCTCATGTGCCGCCTGGCCATGGACCCCCGCGTGCCGACCCGTGAGAAGGGGAAGCTCGTCTTCGCCATCGGCTACTTCCTCTCCCCCATCGACCTCCTCCCCGAGGGCCTCATCGGCCCCGCCGGCTACCTCGACGACATCGCCCTCGCCGCCTGGGTAATCCGCTCCATGCTCGAGACCACCGACCCCCTCGTCGTCCGCGAGCACTGGGCGGGCGACGGTGACGTGCTCCTGCTCATCGAGCTGATCGTTCAGAAGGCCGACGACATGCTCGGCTCCGGCCTCTGGCGGAAGATCCGCAAGCTGCTGCCGTAGCGAAAAAAAGATCGACGAAGCTTCTCTGCGCTCCGAAAGGAACACTGGAACTTGCCAACGGAGCTCTGCATGAAACTCGAGTCTGTATTTGCCGCTGTCGCAGCCGTCACCCTGGTCGCCGCCTCGCTGGTGCCGACCGCCTTCGCCGCTGACGACGACGACATCATCTTCTTGCGCCCCGAGCACAACCCGATCACCCAGAAGGGCGACGACGACGACGACGACATCATCTTCCTGAGGCCCGAGCACAGCGACTACACCGCGGAGGGCGACGACGACGACATCGTCATCTTGCGTCCGGAGTACAACCCACTCACCGAGGAATCAGGTGTCGACGCCATCTTCGTCATCTGCGACGGCGAGCCGACCTCCTGCTCCTCCTTCGAGCCCGTTCTCTTCCCCGAGCCGGCGCCGGCCGAGGGGGACTTCGACCACGACGGCATCAAGGACTACTGGGACCCGGACGACGACAACTGCGCCGGAGGCGACGACGAGGGCACCACGCTACCCAAGGACTACTGGGACGACGACGACGACAGCTGCAGCGTGACCTCCCCCTTCGGGCTGCTGCGAAGGGCGGCGAAAGCCGGCGCCGACCGGGTAGAGACCAAGGCCATGAGAGCTGCGCTGGCCCGCACGGGAGCGACGCAGGTGAGGGTCCTCGACGTCGACGACGTGTGGCCCGCCGAGACCTGCACGGCCGACCTCGACGACGTGATCTGGGCCGCACAGTGGCTGTACGGCTACGCAGCCTCCTTCGTGCTCCCCGACGGCACCAAGATCACGGCCAGGGACAAGAAGGGCCGGCCGCTGTCCTTCAACCTCCCCGACGGCACCAAGATCACGGCCAAGGACAAGAAGGACCGGCCGCTGTCCTTCATGCTCCCCGACGGCACCAAGATCACCGCCGACGCGACCAGCACCAGCGCCGGCCTGCTGCTCGTGCTCAACGGGACACAGGGCGCGGACGCCTTCTTCCTCGAAGGTCCCCTCGCCTGCGCGGAGTAGAGCGCGACCTAGCGAAGAAGAACCCTCGTCACGGGCGCCGGCGCCATAGGTCGCCGGCGCCTTTTTTCGTTCCCTCGGCGGTTCTGAGAGCGGTGGGGAATTCGCGCTAGAATGCCCGGCGATGCGTGCTCGCCCGCCCCTCGGCCTGCTCCTGGTCTGCGTGGCCCTCTCGCCCGCGGCGTGCCTCTCCGTCCCGGAGATGCCGCCCCGAGATCCAAGCCTCGACGCCGAGATAGAGGATGCTCGGCCCGACACGAGCGACGGCGCCACCCCCGACAGTGAACCGGACACGGCCCCGGCAACGGACACGGCCCGGGACACGGACACGGCCCCGGATACGGTCCCAGACACGGACACGGCCCCGGCCCCCCCCGCCGACCCCGGCCCCGATCCGGGCGCGCCCGCCCCCGGGCCCCCCGCTCCCCGGCCCCCGCCCCCGCCCC
>CAZQPP010000429.1:0-7271 GCA_964594295.1 uncultured Myxococcales bacterium
CTCTCGCGCGCCTACCCGAACCCCTTCGACCCCGAGCTCATCGACGTCCGCGCCCTCTTCACCGGCCCCGACTCGCAGACGCTCGAGGTCGTCTGCTTCTGGTACCAGGCCTACGAGCGCACCCGCGACGGCGCGCGGCAGGTCCTCACGGCCGACGGCGATCCCCACAGGCGCTGCCGCTTCACCCCGAACCTCACCGGCACCTGGAGCTTCGAGATCACCGCCCGGGACGCCGCCGGGAGCGCGTCCTTCTCGTCTCCGGACACGAGCTTCGAGGTCACAGACAGCGAGTCCGGCGGCTTCGTGCGGCGCTCCGACGAAGACCCGGCCCGCCTCGAGGACGACCTCGGCGACGCGGTCTTCCCCGTCGGCGTCAACATGGGCTGGGCGGCTTGGCACCCGGCGACCTACGAGTACGACGAGTGGGTGCCCGCCCTCGCCGCCGAGGGAGGCGACTTCATCCGACTCTGGACGGCCGCGTGGAGCATGGCCATCGAGTGGGAGGACACCGGCCTCGGCGACTACACCGAGCGCCTCGACGAGGCCTGGGAGCTCGACTACGTCTTCGAGCTCTGCGAGGCCCACGGCGTGAGGGTGATGCTCAACCTCATAAGCCACGGCGAGTTCTCTACGCGCGTGAACCCGCACTGGGAGGACAACCCCTACAACGCCGCCAACGGCGGCCCCCTCGCCACCCCCGACGAGGTCTGGACCAACCCCACCGCGCGCGCCATGCAGCACCGCCTGTGGCGTTACATGATCGCTCGCTGGGGACACTCCACCTCCCTGCTCGCCTGGGAGCTCTGGAACGAGATGGAGTTCACCGACGCCTTCGACGAGCACGTCTCGGAGGCCGCGGCGTGGCACGCTGAGGAGGTCGCCTGGTTCGCCGCCGCAGACCCCTACGGGCACCTCGTGACGACCAGCTTCGCCAAGACCCCGGGCCGCGCCCCGGTCTTCGAGTCCGGTGTCGACTTCACACAGACCCACAGCTACGGCACCCCCGACATCGCCCAGAGCGCCGCCGAGACGACGCGCCTGATGCGCCGCCTCTACCCGGGGCTGCCCTACCTCCTCGGCGAGTTCGGCACCACGGTACAGGGCGCCGACAACATCACCCTCGACCCCGACGGCGTGCACATCCACAACGGGCAGTGGGCGTCTTTGATGTCGGGCGCGGCCGGCGCCGGCTTCCCCTGGTGGTGGGACTCCTACATCCACCCGCAGGGCCTGTGGTACCGCTTCAAGGGCATCCGCGCGTTCGTGGACGGCGAGCAGCTCCACACCGCCGGGTTCCGACCCGACACCGCCCTCGTTGACGGCTCGCTCCGCGGCGACCTCGAGCTCGAGCCCGAGCTGACCTGGGACCAGGTCATGCCCTCGCCCACCTTCGAGGTCTCACGCGACGGCTCGGTCGAGCCCGGCGCCTCCGGCCTGCGCAGCTTCATCTACGGCCAGTGGCACAGCCACCGGGGCTCCCCGCCGACCTTCGAGGCGGACCTTCCTCACGCCGGCACCTTCGAGGTGGAGGTCGTAGAGGTGGGGACCGCCGAGAACGGGCTGACCATCACCGTCGACGGCGAGGAGGCCCTCGTCGAGACCTTCCCGCCCAAGGACAGCTTCTCGGGACCGGTCGTCGTCTCCGTGCCCGTCGAGGCCGGCCGCCACAGCGTCACCGTCACCAACCACCTCAAGGACTGGGTGCGTGCCGGGGCCTTCCGCTTCCGCGGGACCTTCCCCGGCATTCGGGCCTACCTCCTGCGCTCCCCGGAGCGCGTGCTCGGCTGGGTGCAGAGCCGCCGCCACACCTACTCGAACCTGGCCGACGAGGCCGGCCTGCCCCTCGTCAGCGTGGACGACGCCACCCTGAAGCTCTTCGGGCTCCTGCCCGGCACCTGGACCCTCGAGTGGTGGGATCCGGTCGCAGGCACCGTCACGCAGGAGGTCCCGGTCGAAGTGAGCTCGCACGGCACCGTCCTGGCCGTCCCCGCGATGGACAAGGACGTCGCCTTCAAGCTCCACCGCACCAGCGGCGGCTGCGACGCGCCGCCCACCCTCGCCCTCGCCGGCCTGTGCGGCGGCAGGCGCGTCGGTACCGCCACATCTCCGAGCCGGCTCCACGATCCGGCCGAGCCCCTCTACACCGAGACCATCGCGGGGGAGTTCAGCTCCATCACCCCCGAGTGGGTCATGAAGTGGGGCCCAATCCAGCCCTCCCGGGACACCTGGAGCTTCGAGCGCTGCGACGATCTCCTGGCCTTCACCGAGGCCCACGGCCAGGTGCTCCACGGCCACACCCTCGTCTGGCACAACTCGACGCCCGAGTGGCTGACCGACACCATGAGCCCCGCCGAGGTCGAGGCCGCGATGGAGGCCCACATCAAGGCCACCGCCGGTCGCTACGCAGGTCGCATCCGCGCCTGGGACGTGGTCAACGAGGCCTTCGAAGGGGACGGCTCCTACCGCCGGACCATCTTCTTCGACAAGCTCGGCCCGGGCTACCTGGCCAAGGTCTTCCGGTGGGCCCACGAGGCGGACCCCGAGGCGAAGCTCTTCTACAACGACTACGCCGCCGAGGGCCTGAACCCCAAGTCCGACGCCATCTACGCCATGGCCCAGCAGCTGCTCGCCGACGGGGTGCCCCTACACGGCGTCGGCCTGCAGATGCACGTCAACGCCGCGAGCCCGCCCAGCCCGGAGGCGGTCCGCGAGAACATCGCGCGCCTCGGCGCCCTGGGCCTCGAGGTGGTCATCAGCGAGATGGACGTGCGCATAGGCGCCCTGCCCGGCCCCTTGGAGGATCGCCTGAAGATCCAGGCACTGGTCTACAACCGCCTCGTCTCCGCCTGCACGAAGGAGCCGGCGTGCACGGCCGTCACCTTCTGGGGCTTCACCGACGCCCACAGCTGGATCGACTCCCGCTTCGGCCCAGACGATCCCCTGCTCTTCGACGAGGGCTACCAGAAGAAACCCGCGTGGCAGGCCGTCGTCGACGCCCTCCTCGGCCGCGAGACCGCCGCACCCGAGGGCCCGAACCTCCTCCAAGACCCCGGCTTCGAGGAGGGAGCGACCGGCTGGTACTCCTCCGGGTCCACCCTCGAGGCCCACGCCGACGCTGCCCGCACGGGCTCCCTCGGCGCCCTCGTCACCGGCCGCACCCAGAAGTGGCAGGGCCCGTCGCAGAGCGTGCTCTCCCTCGTCTCCGAGGCGGGCCTCTACCGCGGCGCCGCCTGGATTCGCCCCGTCGGCGCCGGCCCGCACGCCACCAAGCTCACCCTTCGGACCACGACAGAGGGCCAGAAGAAGTGGCACGGCCTCGACTCCCGCGAGGTCGAAGGCGAGACCTGGACGCGCCTCGAGGGCTACATCTGGATAGGCGACCCGAGCACCTACGAGGAGCTCGTCTTCTACCTCGAGGGCCCCGAGGCGGGCGTGGACCTGCACGCGGACGACTTCGAGCTCACAAGGGTGCAGTGAGGCGCCCCCGGGCGCGCCCGGCGTTCACTCTCAGGGCTCGGTAGACACCGTCCTGACCGGGCGAAAGCCCAGGTAGTAGCCGCGGTACTCGGGCCGGTCGAGGCCGCGGCTCGCCGAGCGACAGCCCCCAGCCTCGCTGCTCCAGGCGCCACCACGCCGCGCCCGCTCGGACCCCGATTCCGGCCCGAGGGGATCGACGTCCACCCCTCCGGACAAGGCGCTCACCCGCTCCTGGTAGTAGCCGGCGTCGTAGCGGTCCCACACCCACTCCCACACGTTCCCCGACAGGTCGTGCAGACCCAGGGCGTTCGGCAGCTTCGTGCCGGCGGGGTGCGTGCCGCACCAGTCCGAAGGGTACTGCTTCTCCGCTCGGCCGCGGCAGTCGTGGGCCCCCTCGTAGTCTACGCCGCTGTTCCCCCCGTACCAGGCGATCGGGTCCAGCTCGGGCCCGTTGTTCGCCCCAAGGATCTCGAGCTGCCCCGTGTAGATCGCCGTCTCACTCCCGGCCCGCGCCGCGAGCTCCCACTCCGCCTCCGTGGGAAGCCGGTAGCCGTCGCAGGCCGTTCCCATGTACCAGTCCGGCTCCTTCATCTCCGCAGCGTCAGCCGCGTCGTAGGGCGTCCCGCCTGCAGGATCCGCGTAGCAGGCGATGAGGCCTTCCTCTGCCGAGAGCGCGTTGCAGAAGGCCAGCGCCTCCCACCAGGTCACCCGCTCGACCGGGCAGTCCTCGCCGCAGGACTTGAAGAACCACGGCTTCGTCCCCATGGCGGCCTGCCACTCGGCCTGAGTCACCTCGGTCGCCTTCATCCAGAAGCCGCGCGAGATGCGCACCGCGCGCTGGGGCCCTTCCGACGCGGACCGACCCGCCTCGTCCTCGGGCGACCCCATCGTGAAGTCCCCCGGCGGCACGTAGACAAAGCCCACCGGGCCGCAGTCCTCCGGGCAGGAGGTCTCGGTCTCCTCGGGCGCCCAACACACGCCGTCGCCGCAACCGGCTTCGTGCACGTACTCGACGCCCTCCGCCGTGCACGCAGACTCGTTGCCCGCCGCGTCCCTCGCCTTCCCGTAGACGACCGTGGTGCTCCCCACCTCCACCGCGACCTCGATGGAGAACGAGCCGCCTTCGTCCGCCACCCCGGCGGCGACCTCCTCGCCGTCGCAGCCTGCCGACGCAAACAGGGACACCGCCGCGCCCGGCTCGCTCGTGCCGTAGACGGTCGGCTTCGTGCTGACGGCGGGCGACGGGGGCTCGCTCCCGACCAGGGTGACCAGGGGCGCGACGTCGTCGTGCGTGTAGCTCAACGCGGCGCTGCACCCGGACTCGTTCCCGGCGGCGTCGGTGGCGGTTGCGTGGAAGGTGGAGGTGTCGTTCCTGGCGGCCTCCACGGCGACCGAGAAGGCGCCGCCCTCCGCCACGACGGTCGCCTGCGCGACTCCCGCGCAGGCGTCGCCGATGAAGACCTTGACGGTGGACCCGTCCTCCGCGACGCCCTCGAGCAGCGGACCCGCGTCGGGGCTCGGCGAAGGCGGTACCGTCCGGGTCAGCAGCGGCGCGTCCGGCGCCTGCTCGTCGAGCAGACACGTCCCCGCCGTGCACGTCCCGCTGCCCTCGCCGGCGCCGGCGTCGCAGAGATCGCCGTCGCGAAGCGCCGGGTCGTTCACGCATCCGGTCGCCTCGCAGCTGTCCGCGGTGCAGGGGTTGCCGTCCTCGCACAGGGATGGGTCGGGCTCGTGCACGATCTCCCGGGCCTCCTCATCGCACCGGTCCAGCGTGCATTCGATCCCGTCGTCGAGCTGCGGCTCCTCACCGCTCCGGCATCCTCTCCCGGGCTCGCAGACCTCCTGACCGTTGCAGAATTCCCCGTCGTCACAGTCGACCGGCGCGCCGGCGCAGGCGCCCTCGCCGTCGCAGCTGTCGCCATCCGTGCAGGGATCGCCGTCCGCGCAGGTGCGCCCTTCTTCCTTCGGGCGCGGCTCGCACTCCCCGGTCGAGGCCTCGCACGTGCTCCGCACGCAGTCGGTGTCGGAGCTGGTGTCGCAGGTGACCACCGTCGCGGGGTCGACAACGCAGCGCCAGAGCGCCGGGTTGAGGTCGGAGGTGTCGCAGCTCGGCAGGCCGTTGCAGAGGTCACCGTCGTCGGGGCAGTCGCCGTCGGTGGCGCAGCACCCGTCGATGTCGTTGCCCGCACAGGCTCCGCCGATGCAGACGTCGCCGAAGGTGCAGGCAACACCGTCGCTACACTCGGTCCCGTCCGGGGCGGGCGCGTGAGAGCAGGCGCCGCTCTCCGGGTCGCACAGGTCCTCGGTGCAGGGATCGCCGTCAGCGCACGTGCCCTCGTCAGTCTCGCCGTCACCGTCGTCGTCCTTGCCGTTGCAGCGCTCCTCGTCGGGCTTGCAGTCGGAGGTGCACCTCTCGAGCTCTCCGAGGTGCCCGCAGAGGCTGCACACCCCGTCGCCGCAGTAGCCGCAGTCTCCGGGGCAGGCGAGGAAGTCCTCAGTGCCTTCGCAGATACAGTTCCCGCAGGCGTCGCCGCAGTCTCCGGGGCAGCCTTCGGGGCCGCCGTCGGTCGGCTCGCAGACGTTGTTCCCGCAGCTGCGGCGCTGGCAGTCGACCTCGCAGGACTGCGGGCTCTCGCCCTTGTCGCAGACCTCGTTCCCGCAGGCCGTGCCGCAGTCCTCCGGGCAGGCCGCCGGGTCCTCGCCGCAGGCATAGCCGAGGCAGCGACCGTCGCCGCAGCCGCCGCAGCAGTCGACAGGGCAGGCGAGGGGGTCCTCCCCCGGCGAGCAGATCTCGTCCCCGCACGCCGCGCAGTCCGCCGGGCAGGCCCGCACGTCCTCCCCGGCCGCGGCCTGGCAGCTCCCGTCACCGCACAGGCAGAGCTCGCCGAGGCCTTCGTCGCTCTCGCCGTCGCAGTCGTTGTCGAGGCGGTCGCAGACCTCGGCCACGGGCAAAGCGGCGGAGCAGGCCCCCCAGCCCGCGTCTCCCTCGCAGACCTCGACGCCCCGGCAGACGCCGTGCTCGTTCTCGCGGCTGCACTCCCGCTTCTTGCCCTCCGTCGTCGCGTCGCAGCAGTCGACGTCCTCGACCAGGTCGCAGGGCGCGGCCTCCGGCACGCACAGCGAGGTCAGATCCGAGCCTCCGCCCACGCTGACCGCGCTGCAGCTCCACCCAGCCGGGCAGTAGTCGACGCACACGTCGGTGCACACCCGCCCCTCCGGCCCTTCCACGCAGAAGCCGCCCTCGCACTCGTCGTGTCCCTTGCAGGGACGCCCGAAGGCCGGCCCTCCGAAGCCCGCGTCGGCGGTCCCTGGAGCATCGTCGCCGCCCGCGGCCGCGTCCTCCTCGACGGGCAGGTCCGGGCCGAGACGCGGCACGTCGACCGGGCTCTCGGCTCCGGTATCGGCCTCGACATCACCGGCCTGCGCCGCCCCATCGTCCTGCACCTCTCCGGAGCCCTCGGAGCACGACACGGCCGACACGGCCAGCGCGGCCAGGACGAGCAGCGCGATGCAGGAAGCCGGGCGCCCGTGCTCGATCCCGAAGCTCATGTGCTCAGACCGTCTCAGTCCACCGAAGACGTGACGTAGTAACCGGACACCCCGTGCATCCGGACCTCCTCGCTGTTGCCCTCTCTCACGGAGATGTCCCACACGCCGTCCTCATAGTCGGGCAGCCTTCGGTCGACCCAGCGGAAGCTCTCCTTGATCTTCCAGTGGAAGCGGGCCCAGTGGGAGCCTTCATTGCTCGCGTCGACGGGCAGGGGCTTGGTGTACGGGAAGGTGACGCTGAGCTC